>JBGSOI010000158.1:0-40809 GCA_041739215.1 Akkermansiaceae bacterium | reverse complement strand
CTACGTCGAGGAAGCGACCCGCCTGCTCGCGGCGGTCGATCCCGCGCACCGCACCGCGCGGCTGAATTTCGTGCTGGGAATGCTTCTCGACATCGACGGCCGCGAGCGGGATGCGGTCGAGGCTTTCGCCCGCGTCATGAGCGAGCCCGACGATCCGGCGGAAGTCCGGCAGCGGACCGCGTATGGCTACGAGGGCTCGTCCCGGACGCGGCAGTATTCGCTGATGCTTCAATCCTACAGCGGTCGCCAATTACGCATTCCCGGAACATTTACCGGCATGCAGGTCCCTCAATCGCTGGTGGAGGCGAAGATGGAGGTGAAATCAGGATTGTCGCGGCTGGCGATGCAGCACGGCGGCGAAATCTGGACCAAGGCAGCCACCGTCGTCCCCGAATTGGCGGTTGCGACGCCGGAGCAGTGGCGCGAGGCGATGGATTTCTCCCAATCCATCCAGAGCGGGCAACGCGCGTCCTGGTGGGATTTCATCAAGGACCATCCCGGCAATCCCCTCGGCGTGGAGCTGTTCGTCGAGCACGGCCAGTATTCCAGCGGGACGCCCGAACAGGTGGAAGTCCTGTTGAAATCCGATCCTCCGCTGCGCCTCCAAATGATGCTGCGTTGGGGAAGGGGAACCTGGCGCACGGACGACCTGGAGTTTCTCGAATCGATCGACCCGGCGGCATGGCAGTACGAATCAATCGGCAGCCAAGCACTCAACCTTGTCGAGCGAATATTCATGATGGCCTGTGCCGAGGGGGCGGAAACGCCAGTCAGCGCCAGCGATTGCGCGCGCGGTTTCGCCTTGCTGGAGAAAGCGGGCTTCGGTGAATCTGCAGCAAGCCGCCTCAAGCTGCTAAATGCCCGGCTGGCCTTGCTGGAGGGAAAACCGGATGATTTTCTGAAGCACATCAACACATGGATGCCCATGTCCCGGAAGGAATCCCGGCATCGGATCTATTTCGGATCGGGTGTTCCGCTGGATGCGTTCGAACATTGGCGGAAAAAAGCGGGCGACAAGGCGGCGGAGGCTCTGATCGCCCGGATCGAATCGCCCGTGCTGCGTTGCCAAATCAGCCGCGACGCGACGCCCGAGCAACGGATCGACCGGGTGAATCGCGAGCTTGCCGCCCTGCCGGAAGACGCGCCCGAAAAAACGCGACGCGCCTTGATTCAATGGAAATGGTCGCTCTACCAGCACGGCGGGAAGATCAGTGCGGAACTACGCAAGGAATTGGAAGCGGCTGTAAACGATCCCGATCCACTCCTGGCATTCACGGCGAATCTCCAACTGATGTCCGCCGCGGCGCAGCACGACGGCGGGATGACGGAAGCGAATCGTCTGAAAATCCAGGAACTCGTGCGGAATTTGTCCGCATCGCCGGACCCGGAGGACCAGGAATACGCAGCTCAGTACGGCGGCTACTACGGCGTCTCATCCCGCAGCTCCCGGACGCAAAACCTGCCGGTGGCGACCCGCTGGGGTGCGGGTGCCAGTTTCTCGTCCGGCTACAACAGCAGCGGCAGCAACCAATCGCTGCCCGCCATCCTCGCGATGACCGACCGGGACCAGGCCGTCCGCGAGGCCGCCAGATTCCTGGAAAACGCGGCCCGCGGCTCGGGCGGACAAGCTGGAAACCTAAGCGATGAAATCCAGGCGTTGTCCAAAGCCGGGCTGCTGGATAGCGCACTGGACCGGATTTCCCTGCCCCATACTGCCGGTCTCGGGCGGCGGGTGGCTATCATCACGCTATTGGACGCCTGTTCCAAAGCCGACCGCGCCCGCGGCTTGCTCGAGGAAATCGCGAAATCCCGGCCGTGGGAAACCCGCTGGACCGTGGACCTCGCCCTGCGCACGGCGGACGACGCGGAAATGCGCCGACTCTTGGACAACGTCGCTGAGCGCGGCGACTTCGACCGGATTCTGGGAGAATTGCTGGCGCAGGATCGCGTTGGTGCTGATGCCCTGCTCGCCCGGCTGACGCGTCTCGTGGATTGGGCACCCCAGGCAAAAGGCCGCCGCTCCTGGATGGAAACCGCGATGATGCTGCTCACCTACGGCGGCAGCGGCGGCTTGCAAAAGCTCATCGTGGCGAAAAATGAGGCCCAGTTCCCCTGTTTCCGCCGCTACGTGGAACTGGCGCTCGACGACCGGCGGTTGGGAGAACTCGGCTTCCGCATGACGTTCGCGGCTCGCAGCATGGACACACCGGAAGCCGTCACCTCCGCAGCCCGCCGGGCGCTGCTTTCCGGAGCTTACACGTCGGACGAGCGGGCCTTCGCCACCGCCTCGATGCAAGGAGACATGCAACTCGCCGCGCTCGAGCATTTGGTGCTGGAAGCGGAGAAAACCAGCGATGAAGCGGCCTTCCCCGCGGATTTCCGCGAGCGGCTGAAGGCGGTCGATCCCGAGTCCGACGCCTGGCTCGCCAAGATGCTGGCGGCGAAAACCGTGACGGAGCTTCCCCACATCTCGTATGATCAGGCGAAATCAGTTGGCTGGGTCGGAATGGCCCGGCACGAAGCCGCCATGCTGCGGGCGGTGAAATTGCCGGGCCGCGACGCCTGGCTGACCGGCGTTTTCCGCGACCGCAAATATCAGTCCCTTTCCCAAAACCGCCCGCACGTCATCAGCGAGAGCCTTTTGGCTGCCGAGAAAAAGAAAGCCCTGCGGGCTCGAGTGATCGAACTGCTGGAAGCCGCCGCCGGGCCGAGGAAGGACTGGAACAAGAAGCCTGAAACCATCAGCACCCCTGACGAGGGGGTTCCGCGAAACATCCAACTCCCACAAGCGGCGGCGGTGATCCTGAACGCCTCCACGGCCACCGACCCGGCGACCTTGATCGCGGTGCTCGATGTTTTCCGCGAGGCGCGGGTGCCCGTCACGGATTCAAACTCGGCGCTCAACCGCCTCGGACAATGGTTGCGGGAGGAAAAGCAGCCGCCGGACAAGGTGACCCTCGCCAAGCTGCTCGGCAACAAACGCGATGCCGCCTACACCCTCGGGGCATGGCAATTCACCGATGGCACCGGCAAACCCATGCAATTTTTATGGGGCCTGCCGCTTTTGGTCGATCAGGTCCAAGCGGGAAGAAATCCCGAGTTCTTGAAGTCCGTGAAAGACAACCCGGACGCCGGATTTCTCGATCTCTACCAAGCGTCGCATGGATCAAGTGACCCGGTCCTGCAACGGCGCACCCTGGCCAACGCCGCGCCCGATCTCGCCAAACTGCCCGAGGAAATCCGCCGCGCGGTCATTGCGGTCCTGATCGTGAACATGCAACCCAGCGACGTCGAGAACCTGCCTGCGGTGGCCGCAAACCAACTTCGCGAACAGCTTGCAGCCTTACGCAAGAACCGCATCGAGCAGGCGCGGCAGACTTATGAAAACATGAAGTCCGCAAAACAAGCGCGGTCCGATTACAGCTATCAGATCGGCTCGGTGATTGGGGCGGTGATCGACGATGACGAAGCGTTCGTCGCCGAAGTTCTCGCCGCCTGGCGTCCGCAGGCGGAGGCGGACAAAAGCGGCAAGGAGGTCAATGCCTTCATGGCAGGGCTCATTTCAAACAGCCGCCGTGAACTGCCACAGACACTGACCATCCTTCGCCTGTATGATTCACTGACGAATGGCTCGCCCCCCCCTGCGACACGGAACTCCAATTGGGGAGATTCGATGGAAAAGCTTTGGAACTGGCTGGGTCCCCTGGCCGTGCGCGACCCGCAACTCTGGCGGGAGACCGCGAAGCTCTCGCCAAAAATGCAGGCGCTGTTCTGGTTGCGCGGCCCTGAGTCTGCGACCCGCGCCGAGTTCGGAACCGATTCCAAGCTAGTCGCCACCCTCCGCCAAGCGGCCAAGGGCAGCGAGGTCACCCGCACGGCATTGGAATGGTGCCTGCAATGCGCCGCGACCCAGCGCGACGGAAAAACCAAATTGGATGGTGGGGCGTTGATCGCTTTCACCAAAGCGCTCAAGGACGTAGGCGTGCCCGTCGAGTCCATCGCCACGTTGTTGCTTCGCAGCTATTCCTCGCTCGCCCGCATGGAAGACCCCGGTGCCCTGATAGCGGCCACCCCCGCCCTACTCGACGGACTTCGGACCCTGCCCAAGGAGTCTGGCAGCCAGTTTTTCGAAGGCGTCAAAAGCCTGTGGAAACAAGTCCAGCGCGAACGCCGCGCGGCCAGCGGCAACCCCTCCGAGACCGCGCCGTCAGAACCCGTCTATCCGGTGGAAACGGCGGCGTTGCTGAAATTCGCCCTCAATCGCGGCTTCGATCTCTCACGCTCGGACTACCTCGGGCGCGACATGATCCCCATCATCCTCGCCACTGGCGATGCCGATTTGCTCGCCAACTGGATCAAGATCAGTGGCAAATCCCTCGTTGGCAGCCTCCCGCTCATCATCGCGCTGCTGGAAAAAGACCGCGTGGCGGATGCCGTGGCGCTGGCTCCTGTGGGGGGCATGGGTCTTTCCACTCACCGGCCGTTCAACACACAGTCGGAGTCGCTCGTCGCAAAGCTCGACACCCTCGGCACGCCGCAAGCTTTCGCCCTCAAAGTCCAGCTCTCGCTACAGTCCGACGCTCGTGGAGCCGAAGCGCCTGCCGAGCAATACCTGGCGCGGCAAGCCCGGCTCGCTGACGAGTTCGAACGCATCCGCGGCGGTATGGAGGCTACGGATCGCGCCGCCATTTACCTGGCGCTTGGCTTGGACCGGGCGGCGACCCAGAATTACGTCCCCTCGCTCGACGAGTTCGCCGGCGCGGCGATGGCCCGGGAGTTTCAAAAATTGCTGGCCACCGGCACCGACTCCACCACTGCCAAACTCTTCGTCCCGGCCATCTGCTCGCGGGTGTATGCCGACGACCTTTCCGGCATCGCCCTCGTCGCCGCCATACCACCAGGAACAGGCGAACGGTCCAAGAGGTTTCAATACCACCTCATGCCCATTCAAATCTGCCTGACCGACTACGTCAGCCGCCACGATGGCAAGCCGCCGAAAGCCTCGCTGGAAATCATCCTCGCCTACGCCAAGTTCCTCGCCAGTGGCAGGGAGTTTCGGGGCATAGCGTCCCAACTCGTCCATCTCGTCGCGACCGATGCCGCCGCGCTGGAAGCCGGCCTGAAACACTGCGGGCTGGAAGGCGTGAAACCCACCAGCGCCCGCTACCCAAGTGGGATCCGAAGTGACAATCCAACGGTCCCGGCGGTGATGCGGGTGGCCCTCCTGCGCACCGACACATCGGCAGCATTGCTGGAATCCCTCGGCATGCCAACGTCCATGGACCCCACCACCAGCCCGGTGCTGCCATTGCTCCAGGAGCCGGGCCTGCGGGCAAGGATTTCACCGGAGCTCTTTCTCAAATGGTGCGGCCACCTCGCGGGCGTGGATCAGAAAAACCTGGAGGCCATGAAACTCTACTCCAGCGAGCGCCGCGGGGATTTCGACGAGGCGCAGCAGGCCCGGTTCGATGGCCTGCTCAAGCAGTTGGACAATCCGGAGATCACGCTGGATCCCGCCCGCCTCAACGACCTGCGCCGCCAGCAGCGGATGCAGCAAATGCGCGATGACATGGAACAACGGCAGCGGATGATGCAGGAGCAAATGCGTGGCGGCCGGGGGCCGGACGCACAGCGGAGGATGATGGAAGAGATGCGTGAGATGCAAAATCACTGAACTCGAGATAACAAATCCGACCGAAATCCAGCGGATAAAGTGCGCCGCTGGAATTACCTCGACACAACGAGCGGAATTGTTAGTGGTATTCCTCATGAAAATCCCCGCGTTGCTGCTGATCTTGTGGGTCGGCTCGGTGGCCTCTTGGAAGATGGGCGGTGAGTTCACCGAAGGCATCCGTGAACTGACGTGGTTGGGCGTGACCGCCTCGCTGGCGCTGGCATTTCTAGCAAGTCTGGCGCTCGCCTTCGTCCGGGCGGGACGGATCCACTTGGAGGAGGACCGGCTGGTCGTCAGCACGCCGTTGGGCTTTTGCAAGATTCCCTATTCGCAGATCGAAACCATCCGCCGGTGTCGCCGCCGGGGCAGGCCACAGCAGTTGCAGATCATTTTCGCGACACTGGGCGAGCGCAAAATCCTGCGGCTCAGCCCCCGCCAGATGGCGGATTTTGCGACGCAACTCCGCCGCAAATGCCCGCAATTGTCATCGTCGTCCGACGTCTATCTGGTCAGGAAAGGCGGCGAGGGGAAATTGATCCACTCCGCCTGACAGGAACTGAAATATCGCCATGCTGCGTGTGGTAGAACCGGTTGGATACTTTTCCCGATGAAAGCCCATTACCCGCAGCCCACGGCTTGCAACCTTTTGTTAGTTTTCATGCTCGCACTGTGGTTGTCGCCCGGGCATCTTCGGGCGGAAGGAGAGGAGTTCTGGAAAGTCCAGGAAATCGCGGGCGAGGAATACGTCCCGTTGGAGCAGATTCAGACGTTCTACCGGTTTGACAAATCGACCCGCAACGAATCCTCCGTCACCTTGGAGAATAGGAAAGTCGCGATGAACCTGACAATCGGATCCACCGAGTGCCTGATCAACCGGATCAAGGTCAGTTTGGCGAAGCCCATCGTGGAGTTTGAGAAAGCGGCCTACATTTCCCGGGCGGATTTTGCGGGATTGTTGGATCCCATGCTTCGCCCCAGTCACATCAAGGGTGCCGGCAATTTCAATACCGTCATTCTCGATCCCGCCCACGGTGCCACGGTTCCCGGAATCATCAACGAGCTGGGCTCCGAAGCGGGGTTTGCGATCAAGATCGCCGATCTTGCAAAAGCCCAGCTTGAAGCGAAAGGCTTCAACGTGGTGCTGACTCGCAATGGAGAGCAGGACGTCTCGCCAGAGGAGCGCGTGAATCTCGCCAATGCGGTTGAAAAAAACGCCATTTTCATCGGGATTTCCTTCAATTCGGGCACTGAGGACATGCGTGGCATCCAGACCTCGCCAGTGGCGCGAGGTGAGGAACTCATCGCATCAGATCCATTTGGCTCAGCAAGCGTGGGACTCGCCACTGCCATTCATGGATCGGTGATCCGCAAACTCGGCAAAAATACCTCCGATGCGGGTATCAAGCGGGGCGCGCCGGAATTGTTCTCAGCAATCAAGCATCCCGCCGTCCTTGTGAAGGCTGGAAATATGAACCATTCCTATGAATCGCGGTTGATCGCCAATGAGTCTTTCCAGACAGCCGTCGCTTTGGCCATCGTCCAAGGCGTGGAGAAATACCGGAATGCCATGACGAATTCGGCACCGGAACCCGCGCCTGTCGAGACCGAGGCCCGTTAGAGGAAAGTCAGATTATCACGTCCCGCACTCGACCGGCACCCGGCGTTGGTGTAGTCCCCGCGCAGTGAAACCGAGTCCAGTCCCTCCCGCCGCCGCGAACCATGACCTTGAAATCAAGGACGCCCAACTGATCTTCAACCGGGTCTGGAAAGAACTCGAAAGCGAACTCGGCCGCGAGCAGCTCCATTTCCCCAAGGAACTCATCCTCCTCGGCGGGGCACCCGGCTCCGGCAAGGGGACCAACACCGCCTTCATCCGCCAGGTCCGCGGAATCGCCGCGCCGCCGATCGTGATCAGCGAGCTGCTCAATTCCCCGGAAGCGAAAAAAATCAAGGCCGGCGGCGGGATGGTCGGCGACGAGGAAGTGCTCCGGCTGCTTCTGCGCGAACTCCTCAAACCGCAGTTCCGCGACAGCGCGGTGCTCGACGGATTTCCGCGGACGACGGTGCAGGTCGAGTGTTTGAAGATGTTTTACGACCAGATGATCGTGCTGCGCCGCGAGTTTTCCGGCACGCCGAAGGCCCATCATTTCCGGCAGCCCACCTTCCACATCATGGTGCTCTTCGTCGATGAGGCGGAAAGCATCGAGCGCCAGCTCAAGCGCGGTCGGGAAACCCTCGCCCACAACGCCGAGATCCGCCAATCCGGCGTCGGCGAACCGGAGGAAGAACGCAATACCGACTTCGATCCCGGCCTCGCCCGCAACCGTTACCGCACCTTCAAGGAGAAGACCTATGACGCCCTCGTCTCGCTCAAACAGATCTTCCATTACCATTTTATCAACGCCCAGGCGCCGATCGAAATCGTCCAGCAGAACATCATCCAGGAGCTCGAATACCAAAGCTCGCTCGAACTCGACCCGCGCACCTACGACACCCTCCGCCACATCCCGCTGGCTGATGAAATCGTCCAATCCGCCCGCCAGGAACTCGTCAACCGGCTCGACAGCTACGAGGTCGAGCACCCGCGGTTGTTCCATCTGGTGGTCGATTTCATCCAGAACCGCATGATGCCCATCATCAAGCGCTACGCCGTCAGCGGGCGGGCGATGATCAACACCGAGGAAGCCATCTTCATCGAGCCGATCGCCATCGCCATCCTCATCGACATTTTTTCCGAGCGTGGATTCCGGGCCAATGTGGACATCCACCGCGTGGAAATCCCCGACCGCTTCGACCTCGCCACCGGCAAGATCGAGACCCGCGAAAAGCGCGTTTATCGGATCACCGTCCTCTTCACCGGCTCGAAAATCCGCCGCGGATGATTGGGAAGCCCTCTTACAGTCGTCGCCGGTTGCCCGAAGGTCACTCCTCCATGGCACCTCCACGGTTAGGTTCAGACGGACATTTTTTCCTTGCCGCCCCCTCCTCGTCTGCTTGGGTCCTCGGGAATTCGAAAACTTTCCGCGGCAAAACCCGCGTCCCGGCACGCAATCCGCTTTGTCCCGCGAAACCCAGATCCCTTGATTCCCTATGACTTTTCCAGAAGCGCCTGACAGAAATTCCCGATTCCAAGAAGCCACGATCGACCGCCGCCGCGTCATTGGCGGCCTCGGCCTTGCCGGTCTCGGTTTGATTGCCAGCTCCACTTCCGCGAGCGCCTTCACCTCCAGTGCCACGCCTAAAGTGGTTGCCACCAGCCAAGGCCGCAGCCTGGCGACTTCGCAAAACCAACGGATCGACCTGACCGATCTGAATCCTGAATGGGCGCGCAAGCAAGGTTCATTGCTGCCGGAATACACCCGCTACCTTTGGGGGCTGAGGCTCAAGGCCATTTCACCCGCACAGGTCATCGAGGCCCACGCCAAGAACCGAGGCACGATTTGGAACACCCTCCCGCCGAAAGCCTGGTGGACCCGCATGGGCTACACGCTGAGGGTTGCCGACCGGATCGCTTTGGAAATGAACGTCAGCCAAGTGGAAGTCATTTCCGCCTACCGCAGCCCGGCCTACAATGCCAACTGCGAAGGGGCGAAGTCCCGTTCATGGCATCAGGCGAACGTCGCCGTGGATGTGAAATTCCCCGCCCGGGCCTCGCAGGTTACGAGCACCGCCCGGAATCTCCGCGATCGCGGGCTCTTCAAAGGCGGTGTCGGGGGCTACTGGAACTTCACCCACATCGATACCCGCGGCGAGAACATGAACTGGTGAACTGGCTTGAAGGGAACTCCTCCTTTGACAATTCAAAGAGCGTGAGACATCGTCGTCTCACGATGAAAACCGCAACCATCCGTGATTTGCGCAACTCCTTTCCCATCGTGGCGAGGTGGATCGAGGAAGGCGAATGCGTGGAAATCACCCGTTCCGGCAAACCTTTCGCAAGACTGGCTCCCATCCCTCAGGTAAACAGTGAGCCGGTGACCATGCCTGACTTCCTCGCCCGCCTGAAGGAACATTTCCCGCATGAAACCACCGGCCGATCGGTGGTGAACTACGACCGCGGCGACCGATGAACGTGTACGCCGACACCGGCTTCATCGTCTCGCTCTACAAAGCGGAAACCACCAGCCCGGCCGCAGCGGCAATGATGAGCCGCTTGCAGGCACCCGTATGGCTTTCGCCGCTTGGCGAACTGGAGCTCCACAACGCTTTCCAGCTTTCCATCTTCCGCGGTGAAATCGACGCCTCGGCCGCGATCCTCAAGCAGCAACTCTTTGCGGACGATCTCGCGAAAGGTGTTTTTGCCATACTTCCGGTTCCCGCCACCACGCTCTATCCGAAAGTCATCGAACTGTCGGACCACCACAGCGCCACTCTCGGAACCCGCAGCCTGGACCTGATGCACGTCGCGGCCGCGCTGATCCTGGAAGTTGATCTCTTTCTCAGATTCAACGAGCGCCAAAGGAAAGCGGCGGAGGCGGAGGGATTGGCGGTCGGACCATGAGAAGGACTTCCCTCCAACCGGCCTAACGGGACGTGGGAATGCAATACTTGAGAGCCGCTGCGATGTTCTGTCGATCAATTTCACCGAGTCCTTCGGGAACCCTGTTCTCTTTCAGACCAGTGCCATATCGGTACCCCGGAACATGCTCCATACTGTCCCAAACACCATCGAAGTCGTCATCGAAATACTCAGGCGTGTAACCGCTTCCCCAATAGTGGCGAAGCCTGTCAGGCCTGCCGTCGCCATTGCGATCCCAATAACTGTAACTGCGCAGATTCCACTCCACCATGCCGCCGCGAGGCAGCTTCACCGGAGGCGGCGGTGGAGGCGAGCTAGAGCAAGAAGTCGCAAATACCCCAATGACGTTGAGAGCGACCTGGAGCGCGATACCCAGCGATTTCATCTGTTATGATTTGACCTGCCCGTTACCCCTCACGCGATACTGATAGCTCGTCAGCTCCCGCAACCCCATCGGCCCACGGGCGTGGAGCTTGTCGGTGGAGATGCCGATTTCCGCACCGAAACCAAACTCGCCGCCGTCGGCGAAGCGGGTCGAGACATTGTGGAAGACACACGCGGAATCGACTGCTCTCAGGAAACGCTCCGCCGTTGCTTCGTCTCGGGTGACGATGACGTCGGTGTGGTGCGAACCGTGTTCGTTGATGTGGGAAACGGCTTCCTCTAACGAATCGACGATTTTGACTGCTAGAATCAGTTCGAGGAACTCGGTGTCCCAGTCCTCGTCGGTGGCGACGGTGGCGTCGGGAAGAATTTCCATCACGTTGGCGCAGCCGCGGATTTCCACGTGTTTGTCACGCAGCGCGGCGGCGACCTTGGGCAGGAATCCGGCGGCGAAGTCGCGATGGACGAGCAGGACTTCGAGCGCGTTGCAGACGCCCGGCTTCTGGGTCTTGGAGTTGACCGTTAGAGCAACCGCCATTTCCAGGTCTGCAGCCTTGTCGGCGAAGAGATGGCAGATTCCGTCGTAGTGCTTGATCACCGGCATGCGGGCCAGCGAGACCACGGTTTCTATCAGCCCCTTGCCGCCGCGCGGGATAATCAGGTCGAGCCATTTGTCCATCCCTGCCAGAACGGCGACGCATTCGCGGTCGGTGAAGGGGATGAGCTGGATCGCATGCTCCGGCGCGCCGGCTTCGGCGAGAGCCGCGGCGATGGCGACATTCGAGTGGATGGCCTCGCTGCCGCCGCGAAGGATGGTGGCGTTGCCGGTTTTGAAACACAGCACGGCGGCGTCGGCAGTGACGTTCGGGCGGCTTTCGTAAATGATGCCGATGGTGCCGATGGGCACGCGGGTCTGGGAAATGCGGATGCCGTTAGGGCGCTCCCACGCATCCATGATCTGGCCGACGGGATCGGGCAGGGTCGCGACCTGCTCAACTCCAGCGGCCATCACTTCGATGCGTTTTTCATCGAGCATGAGCCGGTCAAGCATGGCGTTGGAAAGTCCTTTCGCCTGGCCGGCGGCGAGATCGAGCACGTTGGCTGCCAGAATCTCCGGGTTGCGCCGGCGGATTGCCGTGGCCATGGCGCGGAGAATGGTGTTCTTGTCGTCGCTTGTCAGCTTGGCAAGTTGGTAGGCGGCCGTGCGGGCCTGCTTACCCATTTGATGGATGGTTTCCTGAAGGGTGGACATGGGGAATCGAGGCAAGTGACTGCGGGGCGGGACGCTAGACGATTTGTCCGTTCGGACAACGGCAATTTGTCACCCACAGGTCAGCATCGCGGCGGAGAATCCTTCCGTTGAATGCGGTGGTTCACTTGGCCGCGGTACCCCCGCGACTGATCCTACGTGATCGCGGAATCAGCGATAAATACCTTGCTTTTCTTGAATATCAATCGACAACCAAGCGACCTCGCGAAGACATAGAGTCCAGCTTGATTCCCCTCTTTCAACCCACCCATTCAAATCGTGAAACGACCACTTTCGCTTTTCCCTGTTATCACTTCACTTGCAACCGGCTTCTCACCACTCGCGACCCATGCGGCCTCGTACGCGGTTTCCTCTATCGGCAAGGCCGAGATCGTCGGCACCACGTCCGCGGTTCCCGGGGGCGGCGCGACGACGAATTTCTCAGCGGGCACCGTGAGCGTTGGGACCACCCAGGCGAATTTCCGCCTGGTCATTTCCGGCACCAGCACCCGCTTCGCCGACATGAGGATCACGCTGGCAGGCGTCAACGGCACCTTGGATACCTCCGGTTCCCGCAGCGGGCTGATGATCGCGCAAACCAGCGACAGCCAGGGGCTCACCGACCCGGGAACCATTTCCGTGCTAACCGATTTCACCAGCGTGGGTGCCGGGGGGACCTCGTTCGTCACACTACAATTCGACTTTTTCGAACCCGACACCACCACTCCGATGACCGTGGCTCTGCAACTGACGTCGTTTGACTACGACTTCAATCAATTCATGAAGGTATCCAACACGGATTTCTCCACCGAAGCCCACGGCTTGAAGCTGACAAAAACTTCCGACACCTCGACGACTACCTGGGCGGACACCACAGGTTCGGACGCGACGTTCACCCAAGCGACCAATGCGGTGGTGTTGAACAACGTCCCTGACACCGGTTTCCAAATCACCATGGGCAAGGCGGGGACCGGAAATTCACTGTTCATGTTCGAATTCCGCGACCCGTCGGAGATCCTCGATTCTCCTCTAACGCCGGTGACCGCAGTGCCGGAGCCGTCCGCCGCATTGCTGCTACTGGCGGGATTCGGGCTGTTGGGAATCCGGCGTCGTTCGCGTTGAATCACTTCGGCTCACGGAGTGACGACAGCTTGGAACCGGGTGGAAATCCCCTTCCCCGCGACGATATCGGCAAGCCGCTCCGGATGGCGGCCGTGGGCGATGTGGGTTTCGATGCCCGCTTCCACCGCGAACTTCACCGCGGAGAGTTTGGAGGCCATGCCGCCCATCGAGAAGCGGCCCTTGTCCTGACGGACGTGGCGGAAGACGTTGTCAATGTCGTTCACTTCCGGAATGAGTTCGTTGGTCATGGGGTCTAGCAGGCCATCGACACTGGTGAGCAGGATGACGCGCGAGGCCCCGGCGAGTTTCGCGACGCGGACGGAGAGCATGTCGTTGTCGCCGAATTTCAGCTCCTCCACGGCGACCGAGTCGTTCTCGTTGATGATCGGCAAAATCCGCGGCTCCATCAGCAGGCGGCGGAAGGTGTCGCTGACGTAGCCCGCGCGTTCCGGCGTGGCGAGGTCGGCGGCAGTTAGAAGGACCTGCGCGATGGTGATGTCGAAATTTTCAAACAAGCCGCTGTAAGTCTGCATCAGCCGCGCCTGACCGATCGCGGCACAGGCCTGGCGGGTGGCGGTCTCCTTGGGATACTCGGTTAGACCAAGCGCGGAAACGCCGGAACCCACGGCGCCGGACGACACGAACAGGCAACGGTGGCCCGCATGCATCAACCCGGCGATGGCGGAAACCAGGTGGACGAGCGCGGCCTTGTCGAGCGTGCCATCGGCGGATTTCGTAAGGACACCGGTGCCGGCTTTGATGAGGGTGAGATCGGAGCTCATGGGAGATTTGCCCTGTGGCAGTGCGGGCATAGCGGGAATCCGGCGGGTGCGCCAGTGCAAGCTCTTGAAAATCCGCACCGCGGCGGGGCTTACTTGACGGGTTTGCTCCAGACGCTGCTGCAGATGGCGGAGTGGGCCCAGATCGTCTTTCCCGCGGCGTCAACGAGGGCGACGGCATCGATCTCGTTCCAGCCGGGGATCTTCGCGGTGTCGAGTTCCAGCTTGAGACGGGTCATTTCTGTCGGCGGGGAAATGGGGATGACATGGATGGGTTCTTGAGGACCCGTTCCAGCCCACAATTCCTGCAAATCTCCCCCGTTCGGGCCGCCGAGGACGCGCACGACCGCGCCGGGATTGAAGGTGGTGTGGATGCGGATTTCCTTTGCGAGGACGGGACTCTCGTAGTGAAGTTCGATCCATTCCATGCCTTTGTCTTCGGCAGCAGGGCACCATGCCAGCGCGCTGTCCACACCCGGTGCCGGGACATTTGCCGGGCCGCTGGCCTGGATGGCCGCGTAAGCATCGGGCCTTTCGCGGTCAGGTTGGTATCCGCGCATGATGTCGGAAATTGGTGCGAGGGTTTTGGAATCCTCCTCCAGCTTCAGCAGGCGATTTTCAAGCTTACTGATGCGGCCGGAAAAATGAAGCCAAATGCTGCCGAGAATCATGAGCGCCGCGAGAACCCGAATGAAGCTTGCTGATTTTCGTGGGTTCCCTGACATTCGGGGAGACCGTTCCGCATGATGTCGACCCGGTCAAGCGTCCGCAACATGCTTCCAGCCACCGTCACCTTTCTCTCGGCGTTTCTCTTGTTCATGCTGCAACTTCTGATGGGGAAGGTCCTGTTGCCTTGGTTTGGCGGGACTCCGGCGGTGTGGACGACATGCATGTTGTTTTTCCAGGTGCTTTTGCTTTTCGGTTACGCTTACGCCCACGGGGTGACGCGGCTGGCGGGCAGGCTGCAGGGGCGCATCCATCTCTGCCTGATTCTGGCCAGCGTGGTTTTGCTAGGAGTGGCGTGGTGGCGCTGGGGCTCGCCGATCATTCCTTCGGGCGACTGGAAACCGGTGGGCAATGACGCGCCGCAGCTGAAGATTCTCACCTTGCTGCTGGTGTCCATCGGGCTGCCTTTTTTCCTGCTCTCCACCACCAGCCCCTTGATCCAGCACTGGCAGGGCCTGCAAAAAGAGGGCGGGAAAACCTGGCGGCTGTATGCGGTTTCCAACACCGGCTCGCTGCTCGGGCTGCTGTGTTTTCCGTTTCTGGTGGAGCGCTTTTTGGAGGCCCCGCTGCAGGCGATCGTTTGGGCCCTTGGATTCGGTGTCTTCGCGCTCGGGGCCGCCGTGCTTGCGCTGCGGGTGAGGCCGCAAGCTCCGCATCGGGAGCAAGCGATTCCGGATGAAGACCGTACAAAGCCCCCGGCCATCGCCATGGTTGCGTGGCTGGTGTTGCCGATGACCACTTCGGCAATGTTGCTCGCGGTCACCAACGAACTCTGCCAGGAGGTGGCCGCCGTGCCGTTTCTCTGGATGCTGCCGCTCGCGCTTTACCTGCTGAGTTTCATCATTTGTTTCGATCGTCCGGCCTGGTATCACCGCCGCTTTTTCCTCGCCGCCGGGGCTGCTTCCACCGTGGCGGTGTTGATCACCGCTTCCCTCGGGATCCGATTGCAAATTCCCGCCCACGCCGCCTCATTCGGTGGGTTTCTCTTTCTGTTCTGCATGATCGGCCACGGCGAACTCTACCGCCTGCGCCCGGCCACTTCGCACCTCACCTTGTTCTATCTGATGCTGGCCTTGGGTGGTGCCTTGGGCGGCATCTTCGTGAGCCTCGTCGCACCCGTGATTTTTGACAACTTCTGGGAGTTCAACATCATGGCCACCATCGCCTGGGTGCTGATCGGCATCCTGCTGCTGCGCGAAAAGGATTCGATCTTCCATCAGGGCGACTGGTGGCAGCTTCTCGTCTTCACCTGGCTGCTGGCCTACATGGCTGTCCGGATTTCCATTCTGATCTGGCTGCCGCAGAATCACGCTCTCATCAGTAGTCTGCCGCTCCACGCCCTTCTCGGGCTGGTGCTCGCGTGGCTCGTCTGTTTCCCCATCCGCAAGACCCGCTTCGCCCGCTCCGCATACTGGCCGCGGGTCGCGGTGGTCGCCGTGATCTTCCTGGCGGAGTGTTTCATGCTCCTGCGCATCCGCAGCGATCGGGCCGGCGCCGTGGTCTCCGAACGGAATTTTTACGGCACTCTCCGCGTCATGTTGATGCCGCCTCTCCCGGGAGGGCGCCCGGCTTCGATCCAGCTCATGCATGGCAACATCAATCACGGGTTCCAATATGCCGACGAAAAATGGTCCCGTGTCCCGGTGAGCTATTATGGCGATACCAGCGGCATCGATGTGGCCATCCGCCGTCACCCGCGCCGCCTGGCCAATCCCGCCGAACCGCTGCGGATCGGCGTGCTGGGCCTTGGCGCAGGCACGATCGCCGCGTTTGGCGAAAAGGGTGACATCATCCGCTTCTACGAAATCAACCCAGCCGTCATCCGCTACTCGACTGCCGCAAAGCCGATTTTCAGATACCTCGCCGATTCGCGGGGCAGCACCGAGATCGTCGAGGGCGACGCCCGCCTCTCGATGGAACGCGAACTCACCGCAGGCCAGCCCGGAAAATTCGATGTGCTGGTGATGGACGCGTTTTCCAGCGACTCGGTCCCGGTCCACCTGCTCACCCGCGAGGCCTTCGCTCTCTATCAGCAACACCTGCGGGACGAGGATTCGGTCATCGCCATCAATATTTCCAACCGCTTTCTCGACTTCCGGGACCTCGTCAGCTCGCAGGCGGGGGAAATCGGCCTGTCACCGATTCTCATCCATGTCCGGGACATGACCGTGAGTCACGGCCCCTCCTCGTGGATGATCCTCAGCCGCTCGCAGCCCTTCCTCAAGGATCCGGTGCTCCACGAGCGCGGCGCTCCGTGGATCCCCCGGCGCGAGGTCATCTGGACCGACTCCTTCAGCAATCTCTTCCAGATTCTCCGCTGGTGATCATGGGAGACTCCAAGGCGTTTTTCCTTGCCCCGATGGTGACTGCTCCCTAGGCACTCATGCACTCATGAGCGCATTTCGAATTCATCTCCGCCCGCTTCTTGGCTGGGCCAGCGTCATCGCCTTGCTCACCTTCCCGCTCTTCTCGGTCTCGGGGGCCTTCGATATGTTTTTGAAGATCAGCGGTCCCGTCATCGAAGGCGAATCCAAAGACAAAGTTCACACAGACGCAATCGACGTTCTCGCCTGGAGTTGGGGAATGAGCAATAGCGGCACGGCGATAAGCGGGGCAGGAAAGGCCAATGTCCAGGATTTCTCCTTCACCAAGTATCTGGACAGCAGCACCCCGGCACTCATGCTCGCCGCGCTCAGGGGTGATTCATTTGACGAAGCGTTGTTCATTGTCAGGCAAAATAACGCCAAATCCCCCTACGAACAGCTCAAACTCACACTCGAGAACGTTTTGGTCACGAGCGTTTCCGCTGGCGGGAGTGGCGGGCAGGATAAACTGACCGAGAATGTGACCCTTAATTTCAGCAAATTCAAATTAGAATACATTCCGTTGAAAGCTGATGGCAATACAGACGCCGCGAAAGACCTGAAGTGGGATATTTCGGCAGGCAAATCAGACTGAAATAGCCGAACCCAACATCCGCCGTGATCAGAGGTCTTGAAATCCGCGGCGAGCGGCGGTGGAACACCCCGGCACTTCTCCGGTGGGTGGCTTTGGCCGCGCTGCTCGGGCTTCCTTGGTTCGCCATCGACACCCATGCCACGGTCTCGATTTTCCTCGATTTGAATAAAGACAACATCAAGGGCGAAGCCACCAGTCCAGGGCACGAAGGGGAAATCGAAATGCTCACGATGAATTTCGGTGCCAGTTCATCCTCGACCTTTCTGAACCCGGGCAGCTCGCAGCTCCGAGACATCAGCATTGTCAAATACACGGATCAATCGACCCCGGAACTGATGCGCCGCCTGCTGACGGGAAATCCGCTTTCCACGGCGAGGATTGAGTTTGTCGAAACGATCAACCAGAAGGAAGTACCGGTGGTGACCTTCGAACTGAAAGAAGTCCTGGTCACGTCCCACACCACCGGAGGAACTCCAGACCCAAACCGGCTGACCGAGAACCTTACCCTGAACTTCGAGCAGATCACCTTCGAAACCTTCAGCTACCCCGCGGACGGTGGTCAGACCGTCAATCCCATCATGACTTGGGATGCCTCAACCGGCACTGGAAGCCTGGGAGGCACCAGCAATGCCCCGCCCACGATCACCGCCATCGCTGGGCAGACCATCGACGAAGACAACTCCACCATCGCCATTCCGTTCACCATCGGTGATCCCGAAACGCCTTCCGGATCGCTGACTGTCTCCAAAAGCACGAACAACCCCATGGTCGTGCCGCTATCAGGCATCGCCCTGGGTGGCACGGGAGACTCCCGCACTGTCACCATCACGCCCACACCCAACGCCATCGGCTCCGCGACCATTACCATGACCGTCACCGATGCCCTTGGCCTTACCGCCAGCCAACCCTTCACGGTCAATGTGACCCCGGTCAACGACGCACCGACCATCCAGGCGATCCCCAACCAAGTCACCGACCAGAATCAAGCGCTGACAACCGGCATCAACGTCGGTGACATCGACACGGCCGCCACCAGCGTGACGATCTCTGCGGTCTCGGATAATCCGTCCCTCATTCCGGCCGTGAACATCAGCTTCAGCGGCAGCGGTGCTGCCACCCTGATGACGCTCACACCCGTCACCGGCCAAACGGGCACCGCGTTGATCACGCTCACGGCCAATGACGGTGCCGCCAACTCCGCCCCGGTCCCCTTCACCCTCATCGTCAACGCGGTCACCCCCACCGGCCCGACGGATATCCAGTGGCAGGTTTCTCCGCTCATCGCGGAAAACAGCGCAGCGGACACGGCGGTCGGCTCGCTCGTCACCACCGATTCCAACCACGCCAACAGCCAGATCACATACACCTTGCTCGATTCCGCAGACGGCCGTTTCAAACTTGGTCCTCTCGGCAGCATCCTCGTGGACAACGGAACCTTGCTCGATTTCGAAACCTCACCCAGCCACTCCATCACCGTCCGCGCCACCGATCCCGATGAAAATGCCTACGTCAAGGTGCTGCAGATTGACCTGTCCAATGTCAACGAAGCCCCCGTCATCTCCGTCACCTCACCCGTCAATTTCCTCGAAGGTTCCACCAACCCGGTCACCGGCATCGCCCTCGCAGATCCGGATTCGGGCTCAGCGGACATCAGCGTGACTTTCGGAGTGCCGAGCGGGCTTCTCACCCTCGACGCCACCGGACCGCTGGCCGGCAAGGTTGTTGGAAACAGCACCAACTCGGTGACAGTCACCGCCAGCGCCACCGCCATCCAGGCAGCTCTCAACTCCGGCGGCCTGACCTACGTGGGCACGTCCGTCCCGCCCGGCAGCTACCCGCTTTCCATCCAGGCCAACGATCTGGGAAACACCGGCCCGGGCGGCCCCCAAAGCTCGTCCGCCAGCCTCGAAATCAACATCGTGCCAAGCCAGTTCAACCAATGGCGGCAGGAGTTTTTCCCCACCCAGCTCGACGATCTCGCCATCAGCGGCCCCCTCGCCGATTTCGACAAGGACGGAATCGCCAATCTTCTCGAATACGGAGTCGGCTCCAGCCCAACCGATCCTGCGGAAGGCCCCGGGATGGTCGAATTCATCCAAGAAGACGTGGCCGGCACGCTCTATCCGGCAGTGCGCTTCAAGCGCCTCAAACCCGACTTCGAGCCATCCCTGCAAATCCAGTTGGAAATCGCCACCGACGACTTCAACTGGCGGACCGATCCCGGTGACACCGCGATCGTCAGCACAGTTTCCTTCGACGCCAGCCGTGACACCATGGTCATCCGCTCAACCCTGCCTGTTAGCAGCACGGCGCGCCAGATGATGCACCTGCGTTTCACACTCGCGCCGTAGCCGTCTTCGGACTGGCGGTGATCCGTATTTCCAAACCGTCGCCAAACGGATCGTCCACGACGCCATCAATCTTCCGTGTTCATACAGAGCTTCGGAGAAAGTCACACTCCTTGGTAGCTCAGCGTGCAGCCATTTCCCGTTCCCTGGCCCGGATGACTTTGACCGGGACCGCGTTAGCCGCGTCTTCAAGCATCCGGCGGCGCGCCAGCAAGCCGATCCGGGCGTTGCTGGGCGGGATCCAGCCATCTCCGGCCGCCACGCTTTCGGCGGGCGTCAGCAGGATGCTGGCGGTTTGCTTGAGCGCCGGCGTTAATTTCTCCAATTCGCTTTTGCTGAAGCGATGGAAAACCGGGTCCTTGAAAGCGACGATCATGTCTCCGTCAGTGGTTAGCTCGGTGAGAAACTTGGCTTCGATGTCCTTGCACTCCGCGAGAATCCGGCGGGCTTCCTTCATCGGGTCCTTGCACGGCTCGTTGATCACCACGCAGGTGCCGCGCTTGAATACCACGAAGCTGCGTTTCTCCGTCACGTGCCGGGAGCAGAAGCTCACCAACTCATTAGCGGCGGGTGCCGTGGTGTCCGCCGGTGGGCTTTGCACAGAGTTTGAGGTGAGTATCGTTTCCGCTGCCGGGACAGTGGCCGCGACGCCGACGGATTTTTTGAAAATCGATGTCGGCTGGAGCACGGAAATACCCAGCCCGAAGCCTCCCGCCATCAGGAGGGCGATCGGCATGGCTACCCGGGAAGAAAGCGGAGTCTTGCTGGCACTGATCGGATTGAGCATGTCAAATATTTTACAATTGTTGACAATACCGCAAGTCTAATTTAAAAAAACCGCCGTCCCTGTTTACATCCCCATGAATACGTCCCAAAACAACACCCATATCACGCTTGGCAGGCGGTCCCATCTGTCTCTTGTCGGCGCGATGTCATTAGGCATCGCCGCGTCAGGATGGCTCGCGCAAGCCCAAGCGGAAAACGTCGACAGCGAGATTGTGCTGCTAGTCGATATCGTCCGGCCAGAACTCAGCAACACTGAGTTCAACCGGCTATTGGACGGCTACGCGGATTCGTTCACCAGCACCCAGATTCTGGATTCCATCCAGGCGGGCGTGTATGGACGCATCGCTGTGTCGATGATGCTCTATGGAGGCGCTTCCACCCAAGTCGTCGGCATCCCTTGGATGACGATTGGCAATGCCGCGGAAGCCGAGACCTTTGCCTCACTGGTCCGCAACGTTACCCGGCCGAGCACGTTCGCCTACTCGAACGCCGGTGCCGCGCTCACGGTGGCGACCGCCAGCTTCGGCACGGAGACAGGAGGAGCCAGCAACGGTTTCGAAAGTGCGGTGCAAATCATCGAAGTGGCCTCCGCCGGCTTGCCATCGGCAAGCAAGGCGGCATCAACTGCTGCCAGCAGTGCGAACGCCCTGGCTTCCGGAGTCGATCTGATCAATGCTTTGGCACTCGGAAATTTCGCCAGCTCGATCGATAGCTTCTACTCGGCCAATGTCATCGGCAGCGCTCTCCCGGGGGTCGCGGCCACCAGCAGCAGCTCGTCATTCAACGGTGCTCTCTCTACCACAATGGGCGGAATACTGGCCGACACCGTGCAAACGGGCGCGGTCGTATCCGTCTCAGCTGTTCCGGAACCAAGCCTGCTCGCAAGCCTGCTTCCCACCACCCTCTTGCTGCTCAAGCGGCGTCGGCGTTGATTCCACACCCCAAGTCGAATGAACACCAACACCTCCATCCCCGCCACTGCGGGAAATGATTCGCACTCGCTTGTCACCGTCTCGGAAGTGGCGGAGCAAGTGGGCCGCGAGATTCTCGAGTCGCAGTTCGAACCCGGCGCATGGGCCACCGCCCTTTATCAGTGCGAAGGCAAGCGCCAGGACGCCATCGCGCTTTACACCCAGCTCCGGGTCCGCCGGCTGACAAAGCAACGCCGCGTGCGCCTTGCCAAAGTCCGGTCCTTCGAATCCCGGCGCATCGTCCATTGCATGGGCGATCAAACAACCCGCGATTCCATCGCCAGGACCATTCAGGCCATGCTCGGCAATCCAAGCCGGGACAAATCGATGAACTACGCAAAGCCCAGGCTGTCCATCGTGTGGCTTGCGATCCTGTTTCTCGGCATCGCCGGAACGGTCTCATCGCTGGGTCGCCTGTTCGCCACGTTGTTGCCCGACTTCATGGCGAATCAGGTGACGTTGTTCGCCATGCTCGCCGGAGCCGGAGCCGTCTGCTGCGCCGTGATCATCCGTCAGCTCCTGCCAAAACGCTGGATCATGTTGGGATGGAACTCCGGCCTGGTCCTGACCTGCAACGTCGTCTGCCTCATGTCGCTCTTCCTAGGCACCAAGCTCATCAAGCGCGCCATCGCGACAGACACCGTGGCCTTCTCCGCCCAACAGGTTTCCTCGCCGGTCAAAACGACCATCGTGAAACCAGTCCGGACCGCGGAACCCTACCTCGTCTCCGCAACGACCGCCGAGGAGAAGGGCGGAAACTGAGGGGGTCCTTCCCGTCTGTGAAAGCAGCTCAAGCAAACTCCACGCGATCATAAAGATCCGCCAAGGCCAGCGACGTGTCGATCTCCGGCAAAGGAATCACCGCATCCAGCCCGACGTGATGCTCGATGGCAAAACCTCCGCCCGATTTCCTGCGGTGCAGACTAACAGACGGCTTCTCCGGCTCGACGAAGATCAGGACTTTCAGCGAGGGCAGCATCAGATAGGCATCGCGTTTTTCGCCCAGGTCCGTGCGAAGGGTCGAGTCGCTGAGGACTTCGATAACCACCACGGGCTGGTCTTGGAAATGGTCGGTGCATGGATTCGGGTGACAGACGACCATCGCGTCCGGATAGTAGAACCGGGTATGATCGGGAAACTCGATGCGGACTTTGGTGCTGCTGTTGAACGCTTGAAATTTCCTGCCCCGAACTTGGGAATGCAAACACATCGAACCGTTCACCGTGATTGTGCTATGGAGGTTGCTAAATCCATCCATTCCAAAAACCAATCCGCCGATGAATTCATGCTTCACATCACTTATTGCCTCTCCGGCGAGGTAATCCTCGATGGAGACGAGAACGGGATGTTCCAAAGCGGTCATGCTGGCAGTTTGCAAAGAGTTCCCTCTGGTCGCAACTTCCAAACCGCGATCAATCCTCGTCATCCTTCGCGCCCTTCACGCGGACCTTGCCGCGGAGCTTGGCTTCGATGAACGGGTCGAGGTCGCCGTCCATGACTTCCTGGATACTGCCGGATTCCTGGCCGGTGCGGAGGTCGAGGACTTTCTGATAGGGCTGGAACACGTAGGAACGGATCTGGTTGCCCCACGAGACGTCGCCCTTTTCGCCGTAGGCGCGGTCGGCCTCGGCTTTTTGTTTGTCCTCCTCGATGGTGTAGAGCTTGGCCTTGAGGATGTCGAAGGCGAGTTCCTTGTTAGCACCTTGGGTTCTGGCAGCCGTGGAGCGGATGAGAATGCCGGTGGGGAGGTGGCGCAGGATGACCGCGGTCTCCACCTTGTTGACGTTTTGACCGCCCTTGCCGCCGGAACGGGTGGTGGTGATCTCGATGTCCTTGTCGAGAATCTCGATCTTGATCTCCTTGGAAATTTCCGGCGTCGCATCGATGGAGGCGAACGAGGTGTGGCGTTTCGCGTTCGAGTCGAACGGGGAAATTCTAACCAACCGATGGACGCCGCGCTCGTTTTTCAAGAAACCGTAGGCGTGGTCGCCGGTGATCTTCAAAGTCGCGGTGCGCAGGCCGGCCTCATCGCCGTCCTGCCAGTCGAGGGTTTCCACGGTGTAGCCCTTGCGCTCGGCCCAGCGGGTGTACATGCGGTGGAGCATCTGCGCCCAATCGCACGCTTCGGTCCCGCCCGCGCCGGCGGAGATCACGAGGAAGCACGGGGAAATGTCGCTCGGTTGATCGAGCAACGTTAGAAGCTCATACGACCGGATGTCGTCCTCAAGGCCTTTGGCATTGGCAATCGCCTCGCGGGCGAGATCGGCATCGTCGTATTCTTTCGCCAGGGATACCCCTTCATCGATGTCCGCCACGCGGGACTCGAGCTTGAGAAACGACTCCAGCTTCTTCTTGAGGCCGGCGGCCTTGGAGCTGATGGATTTCGCCTTGTCCGAGTCGTTCCAGAACTCGGGAGCGCCCATGGCTTCCTCCAGCGTGTTGATTTCGTTTTCGAGGGTCGGGACGTCAAAGATACCTCCTGAGTTTCGACAAGCGGCTTTTCAGGCCAGCCGTATCGAGCGCCAGGAGGTCAGCGGTAGGAAGTGAGGACATGCGGGCGGAGAAAAGGGCATCCCGGGGGACGAAGCAAGGCGGATCGTCAGGACATCGATCAGTCCATGCCTTCGCGCTCACCATCCCAGAGTTCCGCCATTTTGAGATCCAGCAACTCTTCGAGATAAACACGGGCGAGTTCTTTCCGGATCACACGCTTGGCTCCTTCTCCTGCTTTGCTTTTGGTTTGTAGCTGCTCTGACCCTGGAAGCCCGATGATGTCCCACATGACGCGCTCAATCCACTTGTCATGCTTCATAAGCTCCGCAGCGCGACTCGCACGGGTCTTCTCCCGAAGCTTCGGATTGGCTAAAAACCTTTCAAACGCCTTGTCATCCGCTGACTCGGGATTTGGAACTATCTGGAGCCAGGCTTTCCGCATGAGGTCCTGATCCAATAGACTTTTCCACATTTCATCGGACGCGAGAGTTCCCGGAGTTTTGGAAATGCACGTTTCGCCGAAATGGCGCAGGGCTTCATTTTCCTGCTCAAGAAGGGCCTCCAGCTTGCCCAAATCAGCATGATTCTCCTCCATGGCGTCGATGATTTGTTGGAAAAATCGCAGCCGTATGGAAGCCATGAGAATTCGCGGGTCTTTCTTGCCTGCGCCAACGGTGGACCAGTTGGAGTAAATTTCCTCAATCACCTCCCTTCCTGGATTCAGTTGGACGTCCTTGAGTACTACTACGCGGACTTCCCCGTCATCCATCGTCGCTTCCTGACGGATCAGCAAGCCGTTCTCACGGCTGATGGTGAGAAGGCCATATTTCGGGCTGAGGAAAGTCACAGTCTTTTCATCGGACGCCTTGATGGATGCATCCATCAAGGCGGAAACCCAGGCGGGCTTGTCCGAAGCCGCAATCACGGACTCAATGGAGTCCTTTTTCTTTAGCAGAACCGAAGGCACGAACTGGGAGCGCGGAACTTCAATGCCCCCGGGCGTAAGGGTCAGGACTTTTCCCAAATCGGTGAGGCATTTGAGCCCTCCGTTGATGCCCTTGATCACAAAAAAGTCATCGTCTCCAATGAACCACTCATCCTTGGCGGTGCTCCATTGCCGGGAATCCACATCGCGATTGGCTTTTTTTCCCAAGACGTGCTTAACGCCAATTCCGGACACTTCATCCATACCGACGGTGCATTCAAGCACTTCGTCTTTTCCTGATAAACGGTATGTCGCCTTGAAACCGTCGAGCTTGGCATAGGTAGCTGAAAGCTGTGCCACCGAGTCTGCGGGTGAGGGATTGGACTTTTCAGCGATCGCCGGACTCCATGCCAGAGTTCCCAATAGTGCGCTTTTCGCTGTCATCCGAAACCAAGCGGGCAGGCAAATTGCTCTCATGGGCTGAAAGATAGGGACAGCTATCCATCAGAGTCTATCACCTTTCATTGCAGCAAACTGGCGGCGAAAGCCCGTAATACCACCACTGAGAAAAATTCCCAAAATGTAATGTTGACCTGACATGAAATGGTGTCAGGCTTGCCTTACATCAAGCAACAACCCAGCCATGACAACCCCATCGGAAACCAACAAAAAGTATCTCATTCGCGCCATCCTTTTTCTGGGAGCCTATGTCGCGGTGAATGTCGCAGCCATCACCGGAGCGTTCGATGGCATGAAGCCGCGGGGTGCCTGGGGATTTTCCCTGGTGGTCGCGGCTCCGATCATCGGTCACATCTGGTCCTATCTTGTCTGGATGCGGGATAGCGATGAATTCGTGCGTGCGCTGGCAGCCAAACGTTTCATCGTCGCGACCGGTGTCACCCTGGCGATCGTTTCCATCTGGGGATTCATGGAACTCTACGCCAAGGCTCCCCACGTTTCCGCAGCGATGGTTTATCCGCTTTTGTGGGCGGCATTCGGAATCGTCACCCCATTCATCCGCACCTCCCACTGATGAAAAACCGACTCAAAATCCTCCGTGCGGAACGCAACTGGACGCAGGAAGAACTCGGCAAGCGCGTGGGCGTCTCACGGCAGGCGATCAACGCGCTGGAAACCGAAAAACATGATCCGTCGCTGGATCTCGCCTATCGGATTTCCACGGAATTCGGGATGACCGTGGAGGAGATCTTCAAAAATCCCCACCAGGGAACGTGAGCCGGCGATCATCGCAGGTCTGCGAAATCGTCGTCGTCGTCGAGCGCTCCCTCGATGAGCGCGCCCGCCACATAGCCGGCGGCATCGAGCGGGACGGTGGCGGCGTAGAGCAGGTTGTTGGCCTTGATGGCGGATTTGTCGCGCTTCACCCAATCGAGCTTCAGTTTCGCGTCCCAATGGTGGATTGCAGTTCCTTCCCGCAGGCTGACGGAGACGCAGTTCCCCTTGCAGGCGACGGATTCGCCGATGGCGAGATCGGCCTTTTTCCGGAAGACCGGATCGGTGAGCAGCATGTTGCTGGTGTAGCGCATGTCGATGCTCGCGGCCATCGTGCGGCCCGTGGCGGGTTTCGCGCGGGCGGAGGTGACCTCGCGGATGGACGCGTTGCTCCGCGAGCGCTCCTTCGGCAGATAGAGATCAAACTGCCGCGGTGATTTCCCGGGCTGGAGCCAGCCGCTGAAACGATAAATGTCGTAGTTGGGATCCGGACGCCCGCGGCCAACCAGCGTTTGCGGCGTCCGTTGGATTTCGTTAACAGGCAACGCGGCTTTCTTCTGCGCCTGGTGCAGCGCGCCGGTGGTGCAGCTTGCGAGCGGGATGACGAGAACGAACGCGAAGGTATGGAGAACTGGCATGGCGGAGGTTTGCATTTGAGGAGGGAGGTGAAATCAATCGAGACCGTCACGCTGGTCCCATTGCTTGGCCATTTTCAAATCGACGAGCGCTTCGAGATAGGCGCGGGAGAGTGCGTTCACCAGCGACTTCTTGGCCCCCACGCCGAGGTCGTTTCCTACCTTCAGGCTCGCCCAGCCGCCGCGGCCGAAGATGTCGTCCATGATGGTTTCAGGAGCTTCTTCAGGCGTTAAGATCCCTTCGACCACGGAATTTCGCACTTGCAGGCGGAACTCGGGGCTTTGCAGAAACTCCAGGAAACCTTTTTCATTGGAGGCATCAGCGCCCGGCGTGTCTTCCAACCATTTCTTCCGGCCTACGGTTTTCGCCTTGGCGAAAAGTTCTGGCCAATCGGCTTTCGTGGCGAATGGTCCTTCCCTTTCGTTGAGGCAGGCTTTGGCGAAATTCCGCAAGACTTCGTATTGCTCTTCGAGAACCTCATCCAGCTTGTCCTTTCCGACTTTGCCTTGTTCCGCGGAATCGATGATGGATTGGAAATAAAGGAGCCGGATGGGCTTCATCCAGGCGATCACGGGCTTTTTCTCCGCGTCCGCCACTGACCAATCTGCGGAAATTTTCGTGATGGCCTCCTTGCCGGGATTCAGTTGCAGCTCCTTGAGCTCCATCACGCGGGGTTCGCCACCTTCGACCGGCAGCGACTGCCGGACGAGCATGCCATTCTCCCGGCTGATCGTGAGGGAGCCGTCTTCCTTGGTGAGAAAGGTGATCGATTTGTCATCGGAAGCCTGGATGGACGCGTCTTCCACGAACGAAAACCACGGCGGCATCACGGTCGTCGTCATTCCGATGCCTGCTATGAAAACCGATTTTTCCAGCAAGATTTCCGGGGTGAATTGCATCGGGCCGCCGTCGGCGGGCTTGCCGGTGATGACGTTCGCAAGCTCGCGGAGACTCGCCAGTTCCTCGTTCAGCCCCTTCACCATCATCGTCTTGCCGCCGGCCGAGAAATAGACACGGTCGGCGGGCGTGGCCCACTGGCGCATATCCATCGTTTGGTCGCCCTTGGTGGCGGCAACACGCACGAATCCCAGTCCGCTCGGGTGGTCCATCCCGAGCGTGCAATCCACGGATTTTCCTTCCGAAACGCTGTGATAGGTGGCCGTGTAACCATCCATCTTCGCATAGGCGGCGGAGAGTTGCGCCACTGCCTTCGCCTCCGCGGTATCGCGCTGCGGATCGGGCTCCGCGTTCACGATGGAGATCGATCCGGCCAGTGCTGCTATCAGGCAAAGGAATTTCATGGTCGTGAGGGTTTTCCGGGGGCGGGTGAAATGGCTGGGGGCGGGGGCATTCATCACCTTGTCATGCGACGCATTTCGGGAGTTTCTATCAAGAAAGAAACCCGCGGCCCTTCACGTCCCGCGGACCGCGATCTTCTCCGCCTTGAGCCAGCGTTTGATGACGGCGGGACTGGCGGTTAGGTTGCCTAGCATTCGCCAGCGCGAGCGCTGGAGCACGGCTGCTTCTTCGCGCCCTTCATCGACCACACACCACGGCCGCGAGCCGGACGAGTGGATGAAACGGAAATCCCCGCCACCGACGACGAGAAACGCGACATGGGTGTCCAACCCGACGACATAGACGCCCGGTTCGCGCTTCTCCACCCGCGAGGCGAATGCCTGATAGTCCTCGCCGACGGTTAGAGTGCAGGCATCCTTCGCCAGGAAAGACCGCATGATGTTTCCGGAGGCCTGTTGCGCGAGCTGATAGCGGTCCACCCGGAAGCCGGCGTCCTGCAACACCGTCGCCACGAAATACCCGCACGCGATCTTGCCCGCGCCCGGGTATTTCGCGGTGCCGTTGAAATCCCACGGCGTGCCGAGCCAGCAATGCATCATCGCGGGCAACGCGGTTTCCAAAACGCTCCTCGCCTCGGCCTCCACCGCCGCCCGCTCGGCGGGAGTCCTGGCTTTCCGATGACGTTCCGCGAGTTCCTTGCGCCAGCGTTCGAGGTCTTTGGTTAGGACCGCGTAGGTTTTTGGATCCGGTTGAAGTTTCTGGCGCAGGCTGAGTTCCACGCCGCCGGTTGCCGACCGCCACAGTTCTAACAACGGCTCCCGAAACCCCCATCCCGCGCCACCGGCCAGGGCCAGCAACGTGATCGGAATGAGCCATCTTCTTCGCATTGCCGCAGCCTAACCACGGATCGGGGTTTGCTACAAGCGCTGGTCATTGCGGAGGCGGGAGAACTTCCTGCCCCAGTCGTGCGGTCAGCCTCGGCCAGAAAACGTGCAGCTTGCAGTGGCGCAGCATTTCCATTCGAGCGATCTCCTCACGGGTCTTCGCCTCTCCTGCATTGAAGACACTCCGCGAGACTCCAGCGAACAGGAGTTTCGAGTTCGGCGCGTACCCAAAGTCCAACGGGGACAGGGCGAACGCGTGTTTGCCGGATTCATCGACCGCGATCACCCACGGATCACTGCCATAGCTGCGATTGACGTCATCGGCTTCGAACCACGTGCCTTCCGCGTGCCAGAGATGCTCGAAGTACTGGCGGAAGGAGATGGAAAACCGGGAGTCGTGCTGCTGAAGCGGGCTAATTTTCAAAATTCCCCCTCCCGGCAGGCGGCAGGTTCCGCCGCGTTCCGCATCGATCTCACCGACTTTTCCCAATCGGAACACCCCCGCAAATGGCTGCTGCCATGGGGCCGAAGTGAATTCCTCGGCAGTACTTTGCTGGAATGCAAGGTGCGTCCGCACATTCGGTTTTCCGTTCCAAAAACCGAATGTCTCGTGCGAGGAGACCTGTTTCCGAAGGTGGCTCCAAGCCGCGCGCGCTCCCCATTGGATTTCATCTCCCTCGAACCGTCCCGCGATAATTGGCGCGACGACAGCACCAGCATCCGCTTGGGCCGGATCATCGGGAATCTCCCGATGATCCAAGTTAATTTTGTCATCTCCGGTTCTCACCCAGAAACCCCAGTGATTGATAAACTCGCCGGAGCGAAGGCCGCTGATGGAAATGACATCTTCGACCGGCAGCCATTTTCCCTCGTTAGGGATAACGGCCTTTCGCGCGATCGTGACGTGTGAGCTCACCGGAGGTTCCCAGCCATCCCGCTCCGGAACTTTGAAAAATCCTCCATAAATGTAGATCCATGGCATCATCGCACTGATCGCCGCGCCCAAACCGAAGCCCAGCCAGCGGCGGCGTTTCACAGACACCAGCCACCACACCAACGGATAGAGCAGCGCTCCGGCCAGAGCCATCGTCCGCGGCGCGCTCAGATAGAATTTCCCTTGTGCCTCCGGATCGAAGTAGGGGCGCTGAAACAAGATCCAGGTCGCCGAGAACACCGGCACCACGAATATCGCGAGGTAGCCCCAGGTTCTGCCCCATTGCCGCGTGCTGGACAGACTCGCCGCGATGCCGCTGGCTGTCATCAGCGCCCACGCGGTTAGTGTTAGAACGAGGATTCCATACGACATCACCTGCCACCCGAAATTCATAGACCAACAGTAAGCCACCATGGCCAGCGCGAGGCCGGCAAGAACCAACCCGTGGATCCCGAGCACCCGCCGGAACGCAAAACCATCGCCCGGCGGCAGCGTCCGGTGAAACGCCAGATCATCGAATGGCGCGGCATGCCGCACGACGCTCCAGGTGAAAATCCCGATCAGCAGCGGTGCGGTGATCAGGGTCTGCCAACCCAGGATATAGGAGTGATCGTCCGGCCATAACAGGGCCAGAAAACACGCGGCGACGATGACGAGGCCGTAAAAGCGGGTGAAGGGCGAGTGAGGCATGGGATCAAAGGTTCTGGATGCGGTAACTGCGGGCCAGCGCGACGAAGATTTCGCGCAGCGTCATCCGCCGCGTTTCCTGGCGGATGGCGGGTGGGAAGAATTTATCTAGCAGCGTATGATCGGTGGCCTCGTCGTGATGAGTATCCGTGAAACGCAACGTGCGGGCGGAGGCCTGCGGGTTGAGCCAGGTGGCGGGAAGATCTCCAGGAAGCGTGGCGGTTTCGTTGAACCACAGTTCGACGTTGCGGAAGCGGGATTGCAGGGTTTCCACGTCTTCCTGGAGATCGATCCGGCCGTTGTTGAGGATCGCCACTCGGTCGGCGAAGCGCTCGACTTCCTCGATGTCGTGGGAGGAAATCCACACCGTCCAGCCTTCGGTTTCGGTGAGCTCCAACAGGCCGGTTAGAAACTCGTCGCGCACCAGCGGATCGAGGCCGGTGAAGGGTTCGTCCAGCACGATGAGCTGCGGCCGATAGGCAAGCGCGGTGAGCAGCGCGGCTTTCATTTTCTGGCCGCGGGAGAGCGAGCGCAACGGGGTTTTCAACGGCAGCTCGAAGCCGGCTAACAACTTTTTCTCAAAGTCGCGGTCCCAGAATCCGCCATACATCGGCCGGACGTAATCGAGCAGCTTCGGCACCGTCAGCCAGTCGGGCATCGTCCGGTTTTCAGAAACGTAGCCGATCCGCTGCCACTGCGGTTTGCCGAGATGGCGGGCGTCCGTTTCCATCACGGAAACCTCGCCGGCATCGCGGTCGATAAGGTTCATCGCGCACTTGATGGTCGTCGTCTTGCCCGCGCCGTTAGGGCCGAGGAAGGCGGTGACCTTGCCCTGCGGGATGTCGAGATCAACGCCGCGCAGGGCGTCGTTGCCATGGAAGCGTTTGTGGAGGCCGCGGATGGTGATCATGAGATTTTTGTTAGCGGTTGGGATCCTGGAGCCGGCGGAGCAGCAGCTCCAGATCATCGGCGGTTAGATGGAGCGAGCGCGCCTCGTCGAGGAACCGGCGGGCGGCCGGTTCCATCAGCGCGAGGCGTTGTTCCAGCGACGGCAGCTGCGGGGCCTGCACCACCATCCCGATGCCGGGACGGCTGACGAGAAACCCCAGATCTTTCAACTGCTGGATGACCTTGTGCGCCGTGGTCGGGGAAATCTTCAGTTCCTGCGCCAGCGCGCGGACCGAAGGAAACAGATCGCCCTCCCGCAGCTCACCGCTCGCCAAGGCGCGGTGGGCGGCACGGACGATCTGGTCGGAGACCGGATCGCCATCGCGGAGTTGGAAGGAAAAGGGGAGCATCGGCAGGTGTGCCATGTGTTACACTTATACTGTTACACCAGCAAGAAGAATTTTGCGACTGCTGGAAATTCCCCACTCTTGCAATCTCCCCACCCACCCGGAAAACTCGCCCATGCTCAAGCAACAACGCGCTGACCACGTCCGGCGGCGGCTCCAGGAACTCTATCCGGAAACCCCGATCCCGCTCGATCACAAGGATCCCTACACCTTGTTAGTCGCCGTCCTGCTGTCCGCCCAGTGCACTGATGTTAGAGTCAATCTCGTCACCCCCGCCCTCTTCGCCCTCGCTGACAACCCGCGCGACATGATGCAGATCCCGGTTGAGAAAATCCAGGCGATCATCCGCCCGTGCGGTCTGTCACCCCGCAAGTCGGCGGCCATTTCCGAGCTATCGAAAATTCTGGTAGAGCAACACGGCGGCGATGTTCCGCAGGATTTCGCCGCGCTGGAAGCCCTGCCCGGCGTCGGCCACAAGACGGCCTCCGTCGTGATGGCGCAGTCGTTCGGCGTGCCGGCGTTTCCGGTAGACACCCACATCCACCGCCTCGCAACCCGGTGGAAACTCACCTCAGGGAAAAACGTCGTCGAAACCGAACGCGATTTGAAAAAGCTCTTCCCACGCGAATCGTGGAACCGCCTGCACCTCCAGATCATCTTCTACGGCCGCGAGCATTGCACCGCGCGCGGCTGCGATGGGAAACGCTGCCTGTTATGTCAGGAGCTTTTCGTGAAAATCTAGCGGTTCTCAAGTGGCCCCCCGTACAATCCACGCTTTCCCCGCCAACGAGCGGGCGCCAGTTTTCGCTGCCTGGTCCGAATGGATTTGGGAATGACTTTAGGACTTGCCGCCGCCCACCAGCCGCCCGATTTTCCACCCTGAATCCAAAAACAGTCATGAGCGCCAGCCCCATACCATCTGACGAAAAGATACTGCGCGAATCCCTGAAGGAGAATCCAACCGACTGGGAGACCCGCAAGCAATTGGCCCATCTCCTTTACGACAAAGGCTCCTTCAAGGAGGCCGCGGACGTCGTTTGGGCGGTCGATGAGATTCCGAGCATTGATGTCGAGTTGGCGTTCGCCGCGCGGATTCTCGCCAAGGCGGCTCCGCGGAAAGCGATCCGCCTGCTCACGGCCCTGCTCGAGCACAACAAGGGCAAGGCGGTGCAGAACCTCGGCCTCGCCAACGCCCTGCTCCACCACGGCATGGTGCTGCAGGCCGCGCGCTTCTATGGGGCAGCGCTGGAGGCCGATCCGTCGCTGGGCAATCCGGATCTCGAGCACTTCATTCTCTGGACCGACGACGAGGAAACCCTCTGGGGAAATTTCAACAACCGGCGTCCGGTTCTCGGCGAACTTCCGTGGATGAAGGACCCCAAGCAGGCGATGAAACTGACCAGCCGGATCAGCACCCACACCACCCCTGTCAAGCTGCCGAGTCTGAAACCCGCCGCGGGCGAGGAGTTGAACAACGACCTCTATCAACAGAAAGCGGAGAAGGGCGCAGACCCCAGTCCACCGCCTGCGGTTACCATCCCGCTGGACCGTGTCGATCCCAAGTACCGCCTCTTCGACCCGGAACTCGGCGCACCAAGCGGACCGGAACAGCCGGAGTTGGAACTGCGCGAGCCGGTGCCCCCCACCGCGACGAAGCAGCTCGCCAAACCCAATTTCGCCGCCGCGGGAGCATCGATCAAGCCGCCGGCTCCGCCTCTGGAGGATAAGTCGCCGCCGACCATCGAGCTGGACACCCCACCTCCGACGGGCCGCCCGAGGCCCGCGCTGCCGCCATTGAAAAAGCCCGACGCGCCAAAGTGAAGGAGCGGCGGAACGCGTCCGCCGCCGCCCATTGGATGCCAATGAGGCGAGAGAATCTCCATCCATTGTCCCGGCATGGGCGTCGGCGATCATGCATCGCCGCTCCTGGTTAGAGACGTTCTGCTTCAACTGCCCGGATTGACCAGGGCGCTGCGCGGCCAACCAACGGAATTAGGCACAACGCCCATTTTTGTTAGTCGGCCGGACGAATTTCCGTGCCACTTCAACGCCGATGACATAGTTAACCCCTGTTAACCATGTCCCCGCAAGAGCAACAAAACTGGTTTTACGCCTCGGCTAATGACGAACGGCTGGGGCCGGTTTCGATTGGAGAACTGAGTTCCCTGGCTGGCCGGGGAGTGGTAGGACCCAAGACCTTGGTTTGGAATCCCGGATACCCTGACTGGATCCCAGCCGAGCAGATCGCGGATCTCCTAACCAAAGCACGGGATGCGGCTGCCCAGATTCCGCCTCACGCCGAGGTGCCTGCGGACGATGTCCCCGCGCGCCCCTCTCCTGCTATCGGAGACCCGGCGGAGCCGGAGGCTGATATTGTGCCGGTCGATTCGACACCCACTCCAACTCAGGATCTCAAACCACGCAAAGGATCGTTCGTCTTTCCACGCATGGTCATCACATTGATTACATTCGCCGTGATCGGCGCGCTGACCGCCGGGGTGCTGGCGAGTCTGGAGAAATCGCCGTGGCCCGGGCTCGCGGTGTTCGTCGCGGGAGGTTTTCTCGGTGTCTTCGCAAGCCTCGTGGCCTACCGCAAGGAACGCTATCAGATTCAGGACTCGCGTGTGCTCTGTCATCGCGGCGGGCTGGTGAGCGACCAGACGACCGAGTTCGAGATCCGCAACATCACGCATGTTAGAATCAAGCTGCCGTGGTTGCGCCACAAGTTCTTTGGTGTCGGCGATGTCATCGTGGAAACCGCGGGAAACTCCAAGCCGGTGGTGATGCGCGTGATCCGCGAACCGGAGGCCGTCTATGCCGGATTGCGCGAGCGGATGAAGAAGAATGGCTACGACCTTACCCAACGGCAACTTCTCCACGAGGAACAACCGGCGATCATCGGGATTCTCGGGGAGACCCTCGGTCTGCTCGTTGGCGGCATCGTGGTGGGCGTGTTCATCCTGTCCAACCTCTTCGCGGTTCAGAAAGAGGCCAGGTCCCCCAACCTTGAATACGCTCTCTTTGGAATCCTCGGCCTCGCGGCCTTCGGACTCGTCGTCTTCATCATCGTGCGTTTTCTCGATTTCCGGCGGCGGACCTATCGGGTTTACAATGACGTCGTCGTCTATGAGGAAGGTTTCCTAACCCGCCACAACGCCTTCATCCCCTACGAAAACATCGCCGACGCGAACACCAAGTGCTCGTTCTTCGACCGGATCTTCGGTCTCTATGACGTGCAGGTGAGCTGTCAGGGCAGCAACTCGGAGATCAAGTTCCGGCGACTCAAAAACGGCGTCGCGCTCTCGGCCGCCATCGATCAACTGGTCGTCCACGCCCGCCAGAAAGAGAAACCGTTAACCCGGACCACGGCGGGAGCCACGGCTCAGGCCTCGCATGCTCTCCCCCGCCGGACCGAACCCGAAGCGGTTCCGCCAGGGGAAACCCTGGTCGGCGATTTCAAGATGGACGCGGCGAGAACACTGGTGCCACTGCTGATCCTGCTGCCGCTGTTTCCCCTCTGGATCGTGGCGATGATCCAGTCCGGAATCCGGCTGGCGTCCACCCGCTACTACGTGCGTCCCGGCTCGCTGCGGCATTCCTACAAATTTCTAACCGTCAACGAACGCGAGTTCGCCTACGACAAGATCACCGGGCTGGTCATCAAACAGAACCTGTTGGACCACATATTCGGCACCATGACCCTGCGGTTCTGGTCGATCGGTTCCGGCAAACCGTTGGAGTTCACCCACGTCCACGCCAACCAGATCAACCTTCCTGCTTTGATGCGGCAGGTCGGCATTCCGGCCGCGTCGCCCCAGCCCTACGAAGCGCGAGCATCCTTCGGAATTCTAACCTGGCTGCGCGCCCGCTTGAAATTCCTGCCCTTGCTGCTGTTCCTTGCCGCCGGGACCGTCTTTGCCGCGATCCAAGTCGATGAACGCATCTACTGGCTGTTAGCAGCACCGATCCTCATCGGCCTGATCGGGTTGATTCATGGCATGCTCTACTATTCCCGCCAGCGTCTCCGCTTTCACGACCACCACATCGAGGCAGAGCAGGGCATCCTCGCCAAGCGCCGCTACTACGCCCGCTACAGCAACGTCAAACGGACCAAAGTCACCCGCTACCCCGGCGGCGCGGACGGAGATCTGGAGATTTTCGTGGCGGGCGAGGAGGAGCTTCAGCAGTCCGTTCCCCAACAGAAAAATCAGCAGCGATCCATGAAGCCCTGCGCCTTCTCCACCGGCTTTCTTCCCGCAGTTGGCGATCAGGGCCTGCTTCTCGACGACATCCTCTGCGGCCGGGTCGAGCCCGCCTCGCAAGCCGTCGCCGCAACCCCGCTCGAGGTGCTGCTGGAAGCCCGGCGCTCGGTGGGCAATGCCATCGTGAAGCTCCTTTTCCTCAGCATCATCCTGTTCCCACTGATCGTGCTGCTGCCGCTCACCATTCCCCTGACGGCGATCGCGGTGAAACGCTGGCGCTATCGCGTCGAGGCCGCCCGCATCGTGGTGAGTTCGGGAATTTTCTACCGCAGTGAAATGAGCATTCTCCTCGACCGCGTCGACAGCCTCCAGCAAAGCCAGGGCCCGCTGAACAAGCTCTTCCGAAACGGCAACGTCAGCATCATGACCGCCGGCAGCAGCAAGCCGGACCTCAACCTCATCGATTCACCGGCCTATCTCAAAATGTATGAGGTCATCCGCGAGCGCTCGCAGTGAGCGGACCGGTTCGAGTAGACGGGCAAGACAGTTCTTGCCGTAGCGGAGCGGACGGCTACTTTCGCGGACACAAGTGGTGACGTTGCAATTCACCAATGCGACTTTTCCCGCCGAAACTCGCCCTTCATGTTCGTTGTTTGCCGAGGCGTAAGGAAAACTACCGCCACCCGCAATTTCCATGAATTCCCCGAAGTTCCTTGCCCTCACCATCAGCTTGGGTGCGAACGTGGTATTCGCCCTTGTGTATCTATCCGGCTACGACGCCGTGCAGCCAGCAACGAACGTAGCGATGTCGCCTACAGATGGCAGTGCGCGTCGCGATGCAGCGATCAGTCACACAGGACTGGCGGCTGGCACTTTAGACGCAGGTGGCGGGAATCATGCCTCTCCCGCGGTGGTTTCAGTCCCGGTGGACGATCTGGCGAGCTTGGTGCAGACCGAGGACGACGAGATTTTGTTCGGCGGAACTTTTTCGGAGCTGTTCGATTTGCCAGAGGATTCGGCGGTGCGGATGAAGGACCTTTCCCGTGGATGGATCAGTGAGATCAAGAAAATGGAATCCGCCGGGATCTCACTGGTCAACGAGGGCCAAGAGAGTTTTTACATGATCCGCGCCGACCAAGATGCTTACGCCGGACTGCTGGATCGGATCCAGCGCGATATCTCCGGCGTGCCCGGGGTCCGTGACCCGGCTATGATCTTCCGGCTCGTCTCGAAGGCTCCGTGGATCGGCAGCTTGCGCGAACCCTACGAGCTGAACTTCACGCGCGGGAAGGACGGTGAGTATTACTTCAACGCGCCACACCTGGCGCTGACTGTTTCGCAGGAGTCCGGCTCCATGATGGAGCTCGCCAAAACCCGATACGGACATTTGTTCGACTTTGACCATATCGCCGCGAAAACTCCGCCGAAACCACGATGAGATTCCCGCGATGGCATTCCCTGTTGCTGGCAGCCTCGTTGATGGCGAACGGTGCATTCTTGATTTGTCGCACTGCCGCCGTGAAAACTGAGAGAGATGAGGATGGCGGTGTCTCGAAGCGGCAGTCCCTTTCCAGACACGAGAATGACAGGGAGGATAGGCGTGACTGGGAAAGAACCCGCAAGGGATCAGAGGCAGCGCTCCGAGAGCGTCTCATGGTGTCTGTTGAAATCGCCAGTCAGGTGATCGAGGCCGCATTGCTGGATGACTCCGACAAGGTGACAGACACGATGGCAGCGTATCTTTCCCTAACCGGGGAGGAGCGCGCCAAGCTCGATGAATCGTTGGCGGGTTACCTGAAAAAAATCGCGGCTTATCAGGTGGAAGCGGCATGGCAGGAATTCGACTCCGACGGGAAGGAGTGGATCGTGATTCCCGCCGAAGGATCATCCGCGAAGGACGCACGGTCGCAATTGGCCAAGGACATGTCATCTCTTCTAGGTAAGAAAAGAGGTGACGCTTGTTTCCAGCTGATCCGGCGATACGGGCAATACCAATCCCGCCAATTTGAACAGCGGTTTCATCTATACATGGAAGATGGGCAGGAACACTCGATCTCGGTAGACCTATACAACGGAAAAGAAGTCGGACATGGGCTGGAAACGGGTAATCTCGATGTCCGCAGGAAATATCAACACGTCCTCGATCGATTTGGAAAATAACCCGGCTTGAGGCGACGAGGGTGTGGGGGAATTCCCGTTAAGCGCGAGACTTCCGCTTTTGAGGCGTTTTTCGCGGAACTTCTCCGCAACGAAGTTCACCAGCGGCAGCAGGCCTGTCTTTCTTTTCATGGTCGACAATGGTTGTCGGTGAATTTCCAGTCTGACGCTTTCCCCTCACTCCAACAGATGCAGCAGCAGCTTCGGATCGGTCGCGGTGCGGAGGGCGGTTTCCCGGTCGATGAGGCGATCCCGCACCAAGGTGGCCAGCGAGCGTTCGAGGGTGATCATCCCGTCATCGCCGCCGGTCAGCATGGCGTTGCGCATGAAGTGGTCCTGGCCTTCCCGGATGCCGTTGGCGACCGCCGGCGTGACCATCAGTTTTTCCACGGCGGGAACCAAGCCCCCGGCGCGGGACGGGACGAGCCGTTGGGACAACACGGCGCGCAGCGACAATGCCAGTTGCGTGCGGATGTGGGCCTGCTGGTGTCCCGGAAACACATCAACGATGCGGTTGACCGCCGTCGAGGCACTGCCGGCATGCATGGTGGATAGAACGAGGTGCCCGGTCTCTGCGGCGGTTAGAGCGGCGGCGATCGTGTCGTGGTCGCGCATCTCGCCTAGCAGAATGACGTCCGGGCTCTCACGCAAGGCCGCTCGCAGGCCGGTCGCGAAGCTCTCGACATTGCTGCCCACCTCGCGCTGGTGGATCATGCACTGGATCTCGCGGTGCTCGTATTCGATTGGATCCTCGAGGGTGATGATGTGCCGCGGGCGGGTGCGGTTGAGGTAATCGACAAGCGCCGCCAAGGTGGTCGATTTCCCCGACCCGGCGACTCCGGTCACCAGCACCAGACCGTTGGGAAACGTGGCGAGCTGATGGAGGTCATCCGGAAGGGAGAGCTCGGCGAGCTGCGGTGCGCGGCGGCGGATCGGGCGAAGCGCGGCGGCCACGCCATCGAGATGCCGGAACACATTGATGCGGACACGGCGCGAGCCGTCCGGCATTTCCCAACGGACGGCGAAATCGACGCTGCCGGATCTCTCGAGTTCGCCGCGGGCAGCCTCGTCGGGCACCAGCCCGAGAATCTGCTGGCGGCTCGGCACACCCGCATCGAGCGCAACGATGACGCCATTCCGGCGAATGCGGGGCGGCTTGCCGGATGACAGGAAAAGATCCGAGGCGTTTTGCAATAGTGCCTGATCGAGCAGGGCCACCAACTCCGGATCGGGTCGGTCAGGGGATGGCTCGCTGCCGCTAACATCCACAGCAACTGGCTTGGACGAAGTTTTCATGAAACCGGCGACGGCACGGGTCAGCGGATCATCTGCGGCGGGGGCATCCAAAGGCACGGTTCCCAGCGAGTGGATTTCGATTCGCCACTCCGGCTCGCCCGGTTGGACACGGTAACCGAATTCCACGCTGTTAGCCGCCCGGAATTTCCCTTCATACCGATCTTCCTCCCCGATCATCTCGCTCGAAATCCGCCGCAGCGTGTCTTCCCGCAGCGCGGGCATCGAGAGTTCGATGGTCTCGCCATCCATCAGCAGGAAGGGCGTGCGATCTGAAACCAGCACCAGTCTCTCGGCGCCGCGTTCCACCATCAGTTTCAGGAATGTGTCGATGATTGCCATGATGTCTTCTGCGGGGGATCGCCCCGTCACCGCGATAAAAGCCGCAGAGCCCAGGTTTCGTTTGCGGGATCGTGCAGCGGGGCATTCCGCGAGGCATCCCGTTCGGCGGCGTCCATAACACGCAGCTTCAAGGAACGGCGGATTGCCTACGGCCATGCGTGGTGCGCTTTGCGATTCTTGAGGACTCGCTATCGCTCGCTCTGCATTCCGATCCGCCGAAGCCCATGAGAGGACGATGAGACGAGGTAAACCGCTCTGCATCGGCGATCCATGGGCTCGGCGATTCGGAGATCGCCGCGCCTTGTTTCGGAAGACCGCAAGGATGGCGAGCGGCGGCCCAGTCGATCCGGGGCACGGCCGCGCCTTTGCGCTTTCCTTTTTTCCCGAAAGCCGCTGGTTTGGTTAAAATGGTGGAGCAAAGCAGCAGGGAAAACACATGGACGCGCGGTCAGCGCTGGGTGAGCGATGGCGAGCCGGAGCTCGGCCTCGGCATCATCCGCAAGAGCGGCGACGGGCGGGTGGAAATCGCGTTTCCGGCAGCGGGCGAGACGCGGATCTACGCCATCGACACCGCGCCGTTGCGGAGGGTGCGGTTCATGCCCGGCGACCGGATCAAGGATTACGCAGGGGCGGAGATGACAGTGGAGCGAGTTAGAGAAGAGCGTGGCTTGAGGATTTATGAAACCGACCGGGGAGAGCTGCCGGAAGCGGACCTGTCCGCCGCGATGAGTTTCAGCAAACCCGAGGAGCGCCTGTTCGGCGGCAAGCTGGATGACCACGGCGATTTCGACCTTCGCGGCGAAGCATTGCGCCGCCGGGCGGACATGCGCAGCTAGCCGGTGCGCGGTCTGGCAGGCGCGCGGATGGATCTGATCCCGCACCAGCTTTTCATCGCGGACGAGGTGGCGAACCG
>JBGSOI010000217.1:0-28005 GCA_041739215.1 Akkermansiaceae bacterium | reverse complement strand
TGGTATGCAGACTTGGATCAAAAAACGACAGTAGCATACTCCGGAACGCATCAGAATCAGACTCAGATCACGGGTGAGGATGTCATGCGCATCCAAGGTGAAATCGCATCTCCTGCATCTCTTGCCAAAAGAATTTCCGAGTTGGAAGTAATGCTCAAGGTCTGGAGCGGTGTGCTCGGTACCGTCCTCATTGGAATTCTCATATCACAGATCAAGTCCTGCAACGAGAATCCGAAGCCAATCATCGAAGAGAAATCGTCAATCACTTTGAAGCAAAATCTCGATAAAAGTGATGCTGTATTACAAGAGGCTGACATCAGATCCCGTAATACCCTTGATCATAAAGAAAAATCGCCCGTCCAATGACCGACAACTATAAAATTTCAAGGAGATTAGACCGTTTGCCAAAAGTAATTTCCGAAACCCCTCACAAAAGACTGGTACGACCGTTTGAAGTGATTAGGATGGCCGCATCTGCCGTCCCCGCCAGCTTCCCAATGAAGAATCCTGCCCGCTCCCCGAGCTTGAGCTGGCCATGGCGTGCTGTCCGGACGGCAAGTCCTACCGCCGCCTCAACGCCATCCACCTGCTGCTCATCGGCGTCGCTTACGATCTGGTCCTGCGCAACTGCGGGCGTGGCGAGCGCTGCCTGAGACTCTGGATCTCGCGGTTCAACGAACAGGGCATCGACGGCCTCACCTATCGTCCCCGCGGCGGCCGTCCGCGCAAACTCAGCGCCGCCACCGTCGAGTCCGAGATCCTGCCCGTCGTCGACGACCCCTCCCTGGCCGGCGAACTCCACTGGACCGCCGTCAAGCTCAGCGGCTGGCTGCGGCGGGAAAAACCCTTCGAAATCTCCTACCGCACGCTGGTCCGCTACCTCCACGAGCAAAACTACGCTCGCCGCATCCCCCGACCCATGCCCGAGCCGCCCGACCGCGACACCTGGCTGGAAAAGCGCGAAACCTGCGCCGCCGGACTCGCCGCCCTGTTAGCCGATCCCGCCGCCCGCGTCTTCTTCGGCGACGAGGCCGGTTTCGAAGGCGATTCCCGGCCGCGTCACCGCTGGGTCAAGCGCGGCAGCCGTCCCACCCTAGGTTACTACGGCGGACACCTGCGGCGCAACGTTGTCGGAGCCGTCGAGCCCGCCAGCGGCCAGCTCGTCAGCCTGATCGTCGCCCATTGCAACACCGAGGTCTTCCAAGCCTTCCTCGACACCATGGCCGAAGAGATCCCGGCCGAGGAAGGCAAACAAATCCACCTCGTGCTGGACAACGCGGGCTGGCACAAGAGCGCCCGCCTCAACTGGCATCACATCAAGCCGTTCTATCTGTCCGCCTACAGCCCGGACTTCAACCCCATCGAACGGCTGTGGCAGCACCTGAAAGGCCAGGCCATGGCAGGCTTCCTGACCAACGACGGCGAAGCCCTCACCACCAAGCTGCTCGAATCCCTCCAAAGTCTGTTGGAAGAGCCCAAACTCATCCGCTCCGTCTGCGCCACCCCCTCCTTCATTCGGAAATGACTTTTGGCAAACGGTCTAACATTCCACTCCATCCGGCGCAACCTTGAAATGGTGTCGAACGTGCATCCAGATCCATTTTGACCGGGGCGCCCTCATCCCTTTCTAATGAATGGATGAAAGCAAACCTCCGGCCGTCTCCCGGAAAACTCCTGCGCGCGGGATTCACCATCCTGATTGCGGCGATTTCCGCCAATGCCGATCAAGTCGAAGAGGTAGCGGGAATTAGCAAAGTCTCACCTACACAAGTTGATCCCGCGACACTCGATCAAGACGTCATGAAAGAAAGGCATTTGATCGTGGCGGAAGTGCTAAAATTGCTGAAAGAGGGCGCGACCTCCGAACAAGTTGAGGAGTGGCACGAAAGAAACTCCGCACGCCTCGCCGCCAACCAGCAGAAGTTGGCGGCCATGGCCGCACGGCAGATATCCGTGGCACGCCCTTATATTGCCGAAGTGAGGATCTCGCCCGGAGCTTCCGGACCGATGCAGGAACTCCTGATGGGTCGTGCGGAATTGCACAATGATCGGGCTCGCATTGAGAACCAAATGCTTCAGGCGTCACCCCGGCTCCGTGAGGAAGCCCTTGCAGCGTGGGAACTTCAAAACACCGCAGCGATCGCGGCACAGGGCGAGTTGGCAAAGCAAGTCAGCAACGAATCCCAAGTGCCCACCATCCAGCCGCCACCGACCCCAAGGGTTCCGGCCAACGCTTCACCGGAACTCCGTAGCCTCCTTGCCGCTCGCCACGCTTTCATGACAGCACAGGCCGAAATCACCGACCGGCTCCGCAATGCCTCTCCAGAGGAACGCGAGCAAGCTATTGAAGACTGGCACACCCAGAATTCCGCCGGCCTCCAGGCGCTGCAGGAAGCTGCGGTCCAAGTTTCCAATCGTCCAAACACCACCCGCTAACCAAATCCCAGCCTTCCAAACATCATGAATCCATCTCACATTGCCAAAATCTCCACCGCACCTTGGTTGCTTGTGCTCATCGCGGCGCTGCCAGGAACCTTGATCGCCGAGACTTTCCCGAATCTCGCCGTCACCGGTGGTGTCGAAGCCGGCACGAGCGATTCTGCCGGTGGCACCGAACTGCGGCTCGGCGGCCTGATTCTGGGAAAGGGGATTTACAGCGGCGCTCCAACACTGCTTGCGGGGGACCAAGGTCCCGGCACGAGGATCTTGTGGTATTCGGGAAAGGCGGCATTCCGCGCGGGAAGAGTCGGTTCAAATCAATGGGACGAGGCGAATCTCGGATCTTATTCCACGGCATTTGGCTTCAATAACACCGCTTCCGGGATCGCTTCCACGGCGATGGGATTTTGGGGGCTTGCTTCGGGCTCCTACTCCACAACCATGGGGGTTGGAACGATCGCATTGAACCATTCATCAAGCGCCATTGGACACTACACCGTTGCTTCAGCCGTAGGTTCAACGGCCATGGGAAGTGCAACGATCGCGTCAGGGGAGGTATCGACGGCTTTGGGGTACGGTTCCATTGCTTCTGGTGAGATTGCAACTGCCACGGGCAATCAAAGCATGGCGTCGGGCACGTCTTCAACTTCCGCAGGAGTGCTGACCGTGGCGGAATCATATGCCTCTTTTGTGGTTGGAAGTCAAAACGAGGGCGGCGGCGACCCCTTCAGCTGGGTGGCTACCGACCCACTGTTTGAAATCGGAAATGGCGATCCAACCACAACTGAGGACCGTTCCAACGCCCTCACCGTTTACAAGAACGGCAACATGGACGTGCAGGGCAACATCGACGCGGGCGGCGTGATCACGTGCGCGCCCGGTGGTGACATCCCGATGTTCACCGGCAACTGACCGGAGCGCAGAACTTCATTCCGCCTCTTCCCCCCCGTCCTCCCTTACTTCATTTCTCCATGTTCCGCCGCGTACTTTTCCCGGGCTTCCTGCTCGCCAGCCTTGTTTCCGCCATTGCTGCGCCTCCCGCCTGGTGGGCTTCGCGCGGTGCGACGGATGCCAACCCGCCCGACGATTTCTCCGCCGTCAACCAGGGCCAGCTCAAGCAGTTCACCCAAAAGGCCATGCAGGAACTGAATGACCGCATTCCCGGCGGGGCGGGTCCTGAGCTGAACGGCCTTGTCAACGGTTGGGTTCAGGCATACCAAACCGGCGGTTACAACGCCGCCAATCCCCTACCAGCCGATTTCGACACCATGAACTCCGGCCAACTCAAATGGATCGCCGACAAAGTCCACGCCCGCCTTGTCGATATCAAATACGAGGACGCCGTCCCAGCTTGGCTCGTCCTGAACCCGACCACTGACAACCAACTCGTCAATCTCGGTCAGCTCAAAACCGTTTTCAATTTCGACCTAACCGCCCCCGCCGGACAGCTCCCGGGGTGGTGGCTGAAATTCTATTTTGATGGCCAGACCGGCGTCGATCCGGAGGATGATGCTGACGGCGACGGACTTACCAACGTCCAAGAGTTGGCATATGGTTCCAATCCCGGCAACTCCGACTCCGACACCAATGGCGTCCCTGATGGCTGGGACGATACGGATCAGGATGGCTACTCGGATCTTGAGGAGCTGGCCGCAGGCACAGATCCAAGAGAATCCGCTTCAATGCCGGACGGGATTAGCACCGATACACTGCTGGTCAGGGGTACGAACACGCTACAATTCATGAATGCCACGACTCCGGTGACACGGATCGGAGCCCGTGGCTCGAAGGATTTCGCCTTCCGGGAATTGAAACCTCCCGTGCCCCCATCCTCAGGCATGGCCGCTCCTATTCCTACATTTTATCTCGGACAAGCAAACGTCTCCAAGATGCGTCAGGAGGTCGATTTCCACCGCACAAGCATTCTCTGGGGTTCGGGCGGGGTTTACCCGGATATTACCGATTTGTTTGCCTACACGGGAGCCAATGATGTGCAATCTTCCTCGACCCTGCTGTGGAAACGCGGCACGCCGGACTATCCAAATAACGCCCCGGTGCCATACCTGATGGAGTCCGATGACAATTACGAAGTCGAGCGATCCATCGTCATCACCTCAAAACCATACGGGGCGGGCGCACCTTCCACGACTCGGCGCAGTTTCCGGACAGGTGATCCTGAGACAGAGGACTTCGATTTCTCGATCTGGACGAACGGCGCCGAGGGAAACTCCACCTGGGATACTTATGTCACCTCCAACACAATCTCTGAGGACGGGCCTCATTTGTGGGAGTCCGCCGATTCTGTGAGCGGCTACTCATCATACGCCGGCGACTTCGCCACCTACCGGGATTCGTATACCAGCAACCAAATCTCGGAAACGACACTTACCGACGAATATACGGACGGAGCCCTAACCGCCGATGTGGACCAAGCCTTGGCGGATGCCCGCGCCGCCGCCTCCGGCGGCACATCCCCCGGCATTACCGGATCCGCGCCGATCAATGGCCGCGGCATCGCCGACCACCAATGGTCTGATGACCACATCAACCACCTCAAGATGGATTCCTTGGTGAGCTTCTCCACTACCGTTTCTCAAACCGGAGTGCGGAAAGTCGTGTTTCTTTGGACCGAAATCTTACGACCTGATCCGGCATCACCCGGCGGAGCCGCCCCGGTTCCGAGCCTGAAGGTGCATCGCGTTATCAAATCCAATGCAACGCCGTTTCCGGCAGGAACCACGGTCACCACCGGCGACGTCGAAGTCATTCATCCTGCGGAGCCAGGTTACATCGATATTCCCGGACCATCCAGCGTGGATGGCCCGGACCAGCTCCAGGCTACACAAGGCAGTCAGACGGCCAATCCGCCGCATGGCCCATTGAAGTCCCTGCTAGTTCATTCGTCCCTAACGGATCAGGGGATTCCGGTTACTTTGGAGGCCACGGGCAGCCAGCAGATCCGGCTTTGGCGGAAGCTGGGCGAATCGTTTTCCCCAGTCATCCTGCCGTACACCCTCGGGCCTGAACAAAAAGCCGGTCAGACATCGCGACCTGCCGCATTCTTGATCCAAGGGCTGGCATCCGGAAACGTGCGCTTGGCGCTGAAGGCCCAAGGCCAGGAAATAGCTGCCAAGGACATCCGAGTGATTAGTTTTGATCTGGATACGGATTCCGACAACTCAGGGACTGTCGATGCCACCACTGCGGAAGATCTCATCGAATTCACGGAGAGTGATCCCGGGGTGATTATCTCCTGCAACGGTGGGGACGATGCAGACACGGACGGCACCCCGAATCGTGACGATCTCGACAACGCCGGAGAATTTGTTCCCGTCAAGTTCGCGCTCGCCAACCTGCTTTCGTCGGAGCGGGCGGTCTTCCGCTATTCAGCCGCCGGATTCGGAACGCAAAGCGTCTCGGGCAGCCTGCGTTTGTGGAAAAAGAACGGCACATCGGCACGCACCGGAAACGACCTGATTCTGAATGGTGGACAAGGCTACTCCGCCTCAGATCTCGGTGCTTCCGGCGGTGGTTCCGCCACCCTGTATCTTGAGACCGTGTCCGATCTTGGCGGAGCCCAAACCATTACCGTCGAGTCGCCGACCGCCTCGGATGCCGTGAAGATCACCCCGCTTACGGTCGAATCGGTTTCCCGCGACAAATATCTTGCCGGTTCCTTCGAAACCCCAGCAGGCTGGGACGATCTTACGGTCGGGTTTGTCAACACCTCCTCACAGGAGAACCTCGGAACATACGGAAATCTGACGGGAAGTGGTGCCACTCGAATTTACGACTCCGTGGATCGAATCATGGACGAGGAAGACATGCTCGCCGGTAGCCAGCCCGCCACACAGAAAGTCTGGTTCATCCGCAACGCCGGCAATCCCCGGAAACTGGACTTCTACACCTGCTTCAATTCCATCGGCACCGTGGAAATCCGTCTCGCTCGGGGTGGTCAAACGGTGTTCACCCGCAATCACCAACTAACCGCCGCCGAGGACTTCGCGAAAACCATCCGCTACGTGAATGATTGGGTGAAGGGCGTTGGATTTGATTTCAGCGGCGGAGGCGGCACCATCCCCATGGCCATGGGCGCACCTTCCGCGAACGGCTTCGGCGACGATGCCATCGAACATCTCACCCGCGCCGCGCTGATCCCCTTTTTCAATGTGATAAATCAGGTCGAAGGCTTGGCGAGCGCGGCCACCGGGTTCTTCGATGGTGCCCGGGCAGGGATCAACGACGATTGGAAATTTCTATTACTCATTAAGAACGGCGGCGTAGCCGCCGGTGGTTGGGCCTGGCAGCAGGCGGAAACCGAACTAATCAAATGGCGCGATGATCCCCTCAAGCGCGCGGGGGAACTCAAGGAGATGGCGGCCCGCATCTGCAAGGATTGGGTCTTCGAACCCCTGGAGGAAAAGCGCCGCGAACTCTCCACATGGGATGGATTCAAGAACGAAAGCTGGAAAGTTTGGAAAAGCATCCAGGGAACCGCTGCCACAAGTTGCACGGTGACCAGGAATGCTTGGAAGGACATCGTCAAGGGTCTTACCGACTGGGGCGACGACTTCTGCGACCGCATGATGACGGGAGCGGAAAAGGCGCACTGGGACGCAGTACCGTGGACCACCAAGTTGGACAATGATATTAACGAAATCTCCCGTCAGGCGAGTTATACCTTTGGTTACACGATGGGCTACCTCTGTGAGCAGGTGGCGGTCGGTGCGTTAACCGCCGGCACGGTGAAGATCGCACAGGTGGCAACCAAGGGCGGCATTCATCTCGCGGCGAATCTCGCCAGACGCACCGCCGCCAACGTGGCGGCCCGCGCTCACTTCCTCAAGCGTCTGCTCGCCGAGGCGACCAAGCTTCCCGATGATCTGGTCGCCGCCTATCAGCGCGGGTTCTCCCTGGCATCCACCGGTCCGACCGGGGAGGGCATGGACAAATGTGCCATGTACATGATGCAAGAGGCTGCTGACGCAGGAAAGCTAGTGTGGCGCGAATATGTGGACAACATCGTCGGCAAAACCAACATCCGGCAGTTCGTCAAGCAGGGCGGTGACCACATCATCGAGCGCCAGTTCAGCCGACTTATTCATATTCTGGGGGACGAGTTCACCGAGCAAATCGGTAAGAACTTCCTTAAAGTGGCAGACGAATTCCTCCTTGTGAAGCAGGCGGACGGAACTGTGGACGATTTTTTCGAAGGCTTTTTCAAAGCCATGGAAGGTAATCCCAGCCTCATCAAACATGCGGATGATGTGTCCGTAAAAGTGGGTGGGACAACCGAGGCGCTTTCACCGGGTGCGAAGGCGCGGCTCAAACAAGTGATACGTGATCCGGTTCCCGGAGAACCTCACCCTGAGATTGGCAATCCATGGCGTCTGGACGATGTGGAGGATTGGACGATTCCCAGTCCTATTCCGTCCAACTATTGGGCACGCGGTAATTTGATCGAACTTTGGAAATTCAAGAAGGCCTACAAGGCTGCTGGCTTCAAACATCATCCAAATGCGACTGGATACGATTACTCCAGCGCTGCCGACGATTTGTTCGTGCAGATGAAGTCCTATTCGAATCCCGACGGGGCTACGACAGCAGCTAGAGATGCTATTAATAAATTGCTTGCTGCGAACACGCCGGCCGGATCAAAGCTGCAGCTGCACATTGTCCATAAGAATGGCACAAGCAGCACTTCACTAAAGCAGGGCATTGAAGATTACCTGAATGATCAGATTCTGTTCACTGATGAGGATCGGGCAAGGTTTCTTCCCACAATCTTTGAAGAATTCAGCTATCCATGAAACGCCATTTATTAAGACAATCTATATTCATCACTTTTTCTCAGATGCCAACCGATGTGCTTGGATTCTGGAATATCCTAGTCGATTATTTGAGACAGAACGATACTTTGCCCGAGAAGTTCCGATTGTCACAAATCGCAGGATTTCCAGATTCGCAACAATCCGAACAATACTTGGAAGCATCTCCATTGGAGATATCAGACATTATCGCGAAACGCGGATTAACTGCGTTTTGGGTGGATACCGGCCACTCGCCCACCAGCGTAGCCTACCGACTTCATCGATTCCATTTCACCCGTGGAGTTCAAGAAAAAGCCAATGCTCCTGAAGTATGGACACCATTTCTCAAGCTGATAGTCTCCTGTTTTGACACCATCGGCGGATGGGAGCCACATGCACTTTATCATAGCTGGCAGAATTTACACAGTCCGGATAGCTATAATCGAGGAGCTTACGGACCCATGCCACCCGGGTTTAAGACCCGGCATGAGCCTGACAAATACGGTATCGGCCCTGGACAAAACTTATTCGAAAAGACGAGCAATCCCGGACGCTCGAAGACCGTTGACCACCGCTGTATCTTCTACCCCACCGCCGAGATGTGGCTTGGTCCGCACTTCTGGCAATATGCCAAATGCACCAAGGAAGAAGCACTTGCGGCAGACTTCTTCATCGAGAAACAGGATACTCCGCATTTCCTCTACCTCAAGTGCTGGCCAGAACCCTTCACCCGACCAGATGGCGAGCAGGGCCGGATGCAGCAACGCCTCTGGAAGCTCTTCTTCCACGAGGATTGCGAATGGCCCCCCGGCTCCGGGACCATCTGCGATGAACCCATGTATGGTCCGCCGGAACTCGAAGGGGTCCCAAATAACAGACACAAGGATTAATTTTATTTTCGGCGTCAATGGAGTCCGTCAATAGGGTTCCGGCTAACAATCATTGAATGGGGGGGCAGGTTTCGCATTTCAAAAATCACGTGCGCTTGAATCGGTTGGCATCGTGGGCCAGGCGGATGCAGCCGTTTTTCAAATTCTGGCTGCAGACTTGCTTGCGGAGCGATTTCAACGAATCAAAGCGGTCCGTCGCATCGACATTCCCGGGAATTACCAGCTAGGAGGCGAACACCTCCTCTTGCCTGACCAGAGGCTTCGTGGGGTTTCTGCTGGAGCAGGTGCCATGACGATTCGTGGCATGTTAGATGCCGTTCATTCCTTGAGTTTCCCGGATCCACGGCAATACTGCGCGGATGATTTCCCAACGATGGATCTGGCTGTGGCTCGCCACCGCAGGGGTGGCCGCCGCCGAGGAGGAGCCGCCGAAGCCGGTCAATGTGGTCACGGCGGAACGTTCGCCGGCGGTGACACGCCTGGAACTGACGGGATCGGTGACGGCCAGGCGGCAGGCGCAGCTTTCCGCGCGCACCGCCGGACTCGTCAGAAAGCTCCATGTGGACGCTGGCAGCGTGGTGAAGGCCGGTGACGTTCTGATGGAACTCGACGACGAACTCGCCGCCATCGCGCTCGATCGGGTGATCGTGGAGCGGGAACAAGCGGCACTCCAGCTGGCCGAGGCCAAACGACTGGAATCCGAGGCGCGCAATCTGGCGAAAACCGGTGCGTTTGCGAAATCCGAGGCGGACAGCCGGCAGACCTCGCTGAAAGTCCGCGAGACCGCGCTCCGCGCCGCGGAGGTGACGGAGAAGGAAACGAGGTCGATCGTGGAACGCCATCGGCTGTTAGCCCCGTTCGACGGCGTGATCAGCGGCAAGCTCGCCGAGGAGGGCGAGTGGGTTCAGACCGGCACCCCGGTGGTGGAGCTGGTAGAAACCGGCAGTGTGCAGCTCGACATTCAAGCCCCGCAGGAAATCTACGCGAAATTATCCGGGAAACCCACGCTCGATATCCGTCTCGATGCCCATCCGGACCTCCGGCTGACCGGCAAGATCGCGGTGATCGTGCCAGTGCAGGACACGGTCGCCCGCACTTTTCTCGCCCGGATAGAAATGGACGACCCGCAGGGACTCGCCGCGCCCGGCATGTCGGGGCGGGTGATTTTCGAGTTCACCGGAAAGGATCCGGTTCTTCAGGTTCCGCGTGATGCGGTCGTCCGTTTCCCCGATGGCACCGCCAAGGTCTGGACCATTTCCGATGACGGTGGGAAATCCATCGCCAGCTCCAGAAACATCCGCCTCGGCCAATCCTTGAGCGAATTCATTGAAGTGCGGGAAGGCATCGATGCCGGCGCGCAGGTGGTCGTCCGGGGAAATGAATCGCTTCGCGAAGGCCAGTTGGTGCAAATCCTGCCGACGGAACCCGCCACCACCCCTGCCGCGCAATGATGGAGGCCATTCTGAAACGGGGCACGCTGGTGACGGTGATCACCGCGATGGTGCTCTTGTTAGGCATCATCGCGGCCAGCCGCGTGCCGGTGCAGATGATTCCGGACCTGGACACGCGGGTCATCACCATCGACACCCGCTGGCCGGGCGCGACACCTCAGGATGTGGAGAAGGAACTCATCATCGAGCAGGAGGAATACCTGCGCGGCCTGCCGAACCTCATGCGCATGACCTCGGAAGCCTCGACCGGCTCGGCGCGGATCGAGCTGGAGTTCCCCTTCGGCACGGACGTGAACGAAGCGCTGCTGCGGGTGAACAACGCGCTTAGCCAGGTGCCGTCCTATCCGGAAAACGTGGACGAACCGGTGCTCCGGACCAACTCGTTTTCCTACAACGCGTTCATGAGCTTCCGCGTCGTGCCGCTCGAGGGGAATCCCAAGGGCCTGGACATGGACATGATGCTGGACTTCATCGACGACAACGCGCGCGCGCCGCTCGAGCGCGTCCCCGGAGTCTCGCAGGTGGAGGTCGGCGGCGGGGCGGACCGTCAGATTCAGATCCTCGTCGATCCGGCGAAGCTCGCGGAAAGGAACCTCTCGCTCACGCACCTGCGGGATGCGGTTAGAGCGCGCAACGTCGATCTATCCGCCGGCGACATGGACAGCGGCAAGCGGCGCTATCTGCTGCGCACGGTCGGCCGTTTCGACACGCTTGAAGAACTCCGCGACCTGATCCTCATCCGCCGCGGCGATGCGATCATCCGGCTGCGCGACGTGGCCACGGTGCAGCTCGACCATTTCGAGATCCGCAACCGCTCCTTCACCGACGGGGAGTCTAACATCCGCCTGTCGCTGATCCGCGAAACGGGCTCCAACGTCATCGCCATCAAGCAGGCCGTGCTCCCGGTGGTGGAGCAGATGAACCGCGACATCCTCAATCCGGCGGGGCTCCGGATGCTTCTCAGCAACGACGATGTCCGCTACGTGGAGGACTCGGTTAGAAATGTCTGGACGAATATTTTCATCGGCGCAGCCCTGGCGGCGGCGGTGCTCTACGGGTTCCTCAGGTCCGCCTCCGCCACCTTCATCGGGATGTGCGGCATGCCGGTGTGCGCGGTGGCGAGCTTCATCGGCCTGCTGATGTTAGGAAGGACGATCAACGTGATTTCCCTCGCCGGGGTGGCCTTCGCCATCGGCATGACCATCGACAACACCATCGTGGTGCTGGAGAGCATCCAGCAGGAGCGGCAGAAGGGAAAGGAGCGGTTCCAGGCGGCGCTCGACGGCACCCGCAACGTCGGTGCGGCGGTGCTGTCGGGGACCATGACGACGGTGCTGGTTTTCCTGCCGCTGCTGTTCGTGAAGGAAGAGGCCGGGCAGTTGTTCTCGGACATCGGCATCGCCATTTCCGCTTCGATTCTGGTTTCGATGCTGGTGGCCGTGACGCTGGTGCCGGTCGCCTACGCAAACATGCGGAACGTGGGATTCAAGCAGGAGTCCGCGATGGCGGCGGCTCCGCGCAAACGTCTGCTGGATCCCATCATGTGGCTCATCGGCGGTCCGTTGCGCAGGATCGCCGTGATCGTCTCGGTGCTGATCATCACCATCAGCGCGCTGGTCTTTCTAACTCCTCCGGCCGAATACCTGCCGGAAGGCGAGGAGGCGAAAGCCTTCTCCTCGATGATCGCGCCGCCCGGCTACAACCTGCCGGAGATGGAGAAAATCGCGCTGAAGCTGCAGGACGAAATGCTGCCCGCGCTCAAGGGCGATCCGGCCGCATTCGACCGCGGTGAAATCGTGATTCCACCGCTTTCCCGCTTCACGGTGATCGTGCAACCGGAGTCGCTGAGGGTCATCGCCGAGACCAAGGATCCCAAACAGATCGACGCCTTCATGGAGGTCATCAACGAGCGCTTCCGCATTTATCCGGGCATGCGTGCGTTCTCCACCCGCGGCTCGATCATCTCCAGCAACGACGGCGGCACCCGCGCGGTCGCGCTGAACATCAGCGGGACCAACCTGAACGATATCTATCAGGCAGCCACCACCGTTTACCGCCGGGCGGGAGAAGTCATCGAGGACGCTCAGATCAATTCCCAGCCGCCATCGCTGGTGCTCGGGCAGCCGCTGTTGGAGATCCGCCCGCGCTGGGAGCGGCTCGCGGAACTCGGATTCAGCACCGCGGATTTCGGCTTCGCCGTCGCCGCCCTAACCGACGGGGCCTTCGTCGATGAGTTTTTCCTGAACGACGACAAGGTCGATATTTTCCTCTACGACAAGGCGATCAACCGGCAGATCCTGGACCGCATCACGGATTTCACCCTGCACTCGCCGCAGGGCGGGGTGGTGCCGCTGAGTTCGGTCGCGGAAATCATCGAAACCGTGGACAGCGCGAGAATCCGCCGGGTGGACGGAAAGAGGACGGTGACGCTGTATGTCATTCCGCCCCGCTCGGTGCCGCTGGAAACGGGCGTCGGGATGGTGCGGGAAAAGGTCGTGGGCCACCTCCGGAAAACTGGTGCTCTCCCCGCAGGCGTTTCGATCGACCTGACGGGAGCCAGCGACCAGCTTGACGCCACCCGCGCGTCGCTGGGTGCCAACCTGTGGATCGCGGTCGTGCTTTGCTATCTGCAGCTTGTGATCATCTATCGGAATTGGGGCGATCCGTTCCTGATCCTCGCCACCGTGCCGCTCGGCATCAGCGGCGGCATCGCCGGACTCTGGCTGCTCAATTTCGTCGGCGGCCTGCTGCCAAGCATCGGAATGACCGAGATCCGCCAGCCCTTCGACATGATCACCATGCTGGGTTTCCTGATTTTGTTAGGAACCTCCGTCAATAATCCGATCCTCATCGTGGACCGCGCGATGCACAATCGGCGGGTCGAGAGAATGTCCCCCGAAGACGCCGTGAAGGATGCGATTTCCTCCCGCCTGCGGCCGATCCTGATGACCACCGCCACCACCCTGATGGGGCTGGCGCCACTGGTGTTCCTCGCAGGCGCGGGAACGGAACTCTACCGCGGCGTGGGGGCGATCGTGCTCTTCGGCCTGGCCTGCACCGCAGTCATCACTCTCACCTTTCTCCCAGCGCTGCTGGTGATGGTCATGCAGATCGGCGAGTTGCTCGAGAAACGAAAGAACCGCGCAGTACCCGTTCCCGGTCCAGCGGAAATCAAATCCTGAACCGTCAAGGACTGCGGAATTCAGTTGATTCATTGCGGGAGGACGGTGGCATTGCGGGAGAAGAGCGAGTCTTGAAGGTTAGACAAACGATGAAAGGTGATTGACGAGCGCCAATCGACGAGGGGGCAACCATCGAGCCCTGTTTCACGGATTGGAATTCTTGTTTGAAAAGCCCGCCGCAAATGCCAGCGTCCAAAGATGTCGGACGCCACCCCCATTCTCGAAGCGGATCGACTCGTCAAAACCTTCGGCACCTCCACCGCGCTCGACGGGCTTTCGTTCACCTTGGCTGAAGGCGAATCGCTCGGCCTCCTGGGCGTCAACGGCGCGGGCAAAACCACCGCCATGAACCTGCTGCTCGGGCTGACCACTCCGACCTCCGGGGTGATCCGCGTTTTCGGTCTCGATCTGTGGAAACACCGGATCGAAATCCTCCGGCAGGTGAATTTCTCATCGGCCTACACGGCTCTCCCATCAAATCTCCTCGTCTGGCAGAACCTCAACGTCTTCGCCAAGCTCTACGGCGTCGCCCGGCCGAAACAACGAATCGAGGAATTGCTTGAGCTGCTCGACATCATCCACCTCCGCAAATCCGTCACCGGCACGCTCTCCGCCGGCGAGTCCACCCGCGTCAATCTCGCCAAGGCACTCCTCAACAAGCCCCGCCTGCTCCTGCTGGACGAACCCACCGCTTCGCTCGATCCCGACATCGCCGACCGCGTTAGAAAACTGCTCCGCAAGCTCCAGCATGAAAACGGCCTCTCCATCCTCTACACCTCCCACAACATGCGCGACATCCACGAGGTTTGCGACCGGCTCATCTTCCTCCACGGCGGCAAGGTCCTCGCTGAAGGCACGCCGGGAGAGATCCATGAAAAGTTCAACCGCAGTTCGCTCGAAGACTTGTTCATCGGCGTCGCCCGCGGCGAGGTGGAGGCGATCGGATTGAAATAACTTTTTTGGAAGCCATGCCATTTTCCATCAACACCGTCCAAGCGCTCGTCCTCCGCTACCTGTATCTCTACACCCGGCATCCGGTCAGGTTGGTGGAGCTCATCTTCTGGCCGCTGGTGGATCTGCTGGTCTGGGGATTTCTAACGACCTATCTGAAGAGTCATGGAGCGGGGGAGTTTCCCTCGTCCATCAGCTTCCTCATCGGCGGGATGATCCTGTGGGACGTGCTGTTCCGCTCGCAACAAGGCGTCGCCATTTCGTTTCTCGAAGACGTATGGACGCGGAATCTGCTGAACGTTTTCGTCGCCCCCGTCCGCACCGCCGAATACGTCGGCGCCACCTGTGTCGTGGGGTTGCTGAGAGTGGGCGTGACGCTCCTGCTGCTCACCATCGTCGCGGCGCTGGCCTATCAGTTCCACCTCACCAGCCTCGGTCTCGGACTGCTGCCGTTCATGGGGAACCTGATTCTGTTCGGATGGTTCCTTGGAATGATCTCCACCGCCCTCATCATGCGCTTCGGCCAGGCGGCGGAGAGCCTCGCCTGGGCGGTGCCGTTTTTCATCCAACCGCTTGCCGCCGTTTTCTATCCGGTTTCCGTGCTGCCCCCGTGGCTCCAGCCCATCGCGATGTCACTGCCCTGCACGCCGGTCTTCGAAGGCATGCGCACCGTCCTCTCCGGCCAGCCCGTGCCTTGGGGCAATGTCCAACACGCCCTCCTGCTCAACCTCGTCTGGGGCACGCTCGCCGCGCTCTTCTTCGCCGCGAATCTCCGCTACGTCCGCAAGTCCGGCCTGCTCGTCAAGGTGGCCACGCAGTGATGTCTGACGCTTCGCAGGATTCATCCCGTCTGTGGAAGGATTCGGAAGACGGCATCAATGCCCCCGGTTAGAACGGCTTCCTCAATCCCAGCCAGGCGGCGGCCACGGCGGCGGCGATGCTCAGGACGAGCACCACGGAACTTGGCAGCACCTTGCGCTTGGCGAGGACCGGGGCCGCACCGAGGAAGAGCCAGAGCCCGAGTTTGACCATCCACCAGAATTCGCCCATCGGCGGCTTTTTCAGCATCGCGAAGCCGATCAAAAGGATGAAAAGCAGCGAGACTCCATGCAGGATGGAAGCGCCTTTTTTTCCCGAGCCTCCTAGCAGGGTGGCTCCGAGCGAGGTGAAGAGACCGATGACTCCGGCGATGTGCAGTGTTTTGAGAATGAAAGGATCCATGAGGTGCCGGAGTCTCGTCACATCCGGAGTGGAATCAAGGACGTTTCCTCCAGTTGCGGGGCGGGGGATACGTGCTAGCCTTTTCTCCATGAAACGCCGCATCGCCTGGCTCCTGACAATTCTGTCCGGACTTTACCTCCTGATCATGGGGCCGCTTCCCGATCCGCTGCCGATCATCGATGAGGCCACGGCCTTGTTGATTTTCGTGAAATCGATGGCTTTCCTCGGCTACGACGTGAGGTCGTGGGTGCCGTTTCTTGGCAAGGGCAAAGGGGTGAAGACCTCCGGCACCAAGGATGCGTCCGGGCAGACGATTGATGTTTGAGAATTAATTTTGACTGGAAGTTTCCGGGTTCGCGGGCCGTAATTCGGAACTCATGGCTGACCACCAAGCTCCCACCATCCCCGGCAAGAAGCCTTGGGCACTGACGTTTTTCGGACTCCTCACGGCAGGCGGATTGATCGCCATGCCATTCCTCGCCGGCCCACCGGAAGGGGAGAAAATGCCGGATCTCGTCCGCTTCATCGGTCGTTTTCACCCGGTCCTGCTGCACCTGCCGATCGGGGTCTTCCTGCTGATCGTGCTTCAGGAACTGGGAGCGATTTTCGGCAAGCGGCATCACGAAAAGGTGGCGAACAAGGCGATGTTCCCGCTGTTTTTCGGAGTCGTTAGCGCCATCCTGGCGGTCATCGCGGGCTTCCTGCTCTATCATGGTGGCGAGGAGTTCGCCGGCAACGCGCTGGTCGAGCGCCACCTGTGGGGCGGACTCGCATTCGCGGTGGCGGCGGTGATCACTTACATCCTCAAGGCATGGACGGTCGCGCTGTCGGCGAATCCGGCTTACTATCGATTGCTGCTTTTCGCCAGTGTCAGTGTCATGGGATTTGCCAGCCATGACGGGGCTTCCATCACCCATGGTCCGAATTATCTGACCGAGTATGCGCCGAATCCGGTGCGAAGCGTGCTGGGTCTGGAGAAAAAACCCGGGAAGAAGGAAGTGACCCCGGGCTCCGGGCAAACCCCCGCCGACCAATTCGTCTATGCGGACATCATCGCGCCGATCTTCGAGAGCCGTTGCATCAAATGTCACAAGGAAAGCAAGGCCAAGGGCAAGTTCCGGATGGACACCTACGAATTGCTCGTCAAGGGCGGCAAGGAAGGCCCCGGCCTCGAACCAGGGAACTCCGCGGAAAGCAACATTGTCATCCGCTCGGAACTCCCGGAAGACGATGACGACCGCATGCCCCCGGATGGCAAGCCCGGCTTCGATGCGTCCGAGATGGCCGTCATCAAATGGTGGATCGACAATGGAGCGGACCCGAAGAAGTCGCTCAAGGAATTCGAGGTTCCTGCGGCCATCAAGGAGGCGATCGCCAAGCTGGTTCCAGGCACGGCCGACAGTTCCGATGAGACAGCGGAGAGTTCCGCCCATCCCGCCCCGACCGGGCCGGACGATGATCTCAAGGCTGCGGTGGCCGGCATTTCCAAAGAGTTTCCCGGCGCGCTCAGTTTCGAATCGCAGCAGTCGTCGCTGCTGACGTTCACCGCCGTCTCGCTCCGCGGAAATCTGGACGACGCGGGCTTCAAGAAGCTGGAACCGGTGACCGCGCAGCTCGTCACCGTCGATCTATCAGCGACAAAGATCACCGATGCGGCGGTGGCCCAGCTCGGTTCGGCCGGCAATCTCCGGCTCATCCGCCTCGCGGAAACCGGCGTGACCGATGCGGCCATCGACACGCTGCTGAAGATCCCGACCTTGGAATCCATCAACCTCTACGGCACCAAGGTCACCGATGCGGGTGTGAGCAAGCTCTCCGCTCTGCCAAACCTCAAGCGGCTCTATCTCTGGCAGACCGCCGTGTCTCCCGATGCGATCAAGGCGCTCAAGGAGAAACTGCCGGCTTGCGAGATCATCACCGGGATTGATTCGTAAGGAGGGTGGGCCTTCGGCCCACCTGCCGATCCGGGGAGAATGGGATGAGCTTGTCGCAGGCCATTCACCCCGCATCGTCCACGTGGACGAGAGGTCCCTCTCCATATGGATGATTCCCGCGGAGTTCAGGCAGAGCTAAAGGATCCCTGCGGGACGATCTGCGGGATGGCTTCGCGAGGGATGATTTGCGCTTCGCGCAGGGCAGTCCGAAACCTGATGGGGCGAAGCGCCCGTTAGATCGTTTGCCAAAATAGATTGCCGGTATGGGAACTGAGTGACTGCTGTCTGGCGATGGCCCGGAGTTCAAGCTTCAGCTTGCTTCTTGAAGAGCACGATAAATCGTGAACTCCGGACAACCACCCGGCGGCTCCAACCGAAGAAGGTTTCGGCAATCACTGTCGGCAAACGCTCTAGAGGATGGGCGCGAGGAGGCGGGCGGCGCGGGCTCCGGCTTTGAATGGGAGCGGCCGGTGGTCGTATTCGCGGGCGTCCACTTGCCGGGAGGCGGCGAAATCCCTTTCAAACATGGCGGCGACTTCGGCGGCGAATTGGCGGTCGGCGACGGCGAGGGTGATCTCGAAGTTGAGGCGGAAGGAACGGTTGTCGAAATTCGCGGTGCCGATGGCGGCGAAGTGATCGTCCACCAGCAGCGCCTTCTGATGGAGGAAGCCGCCGGTGAAGCGGTGGATGCGGACGCGCGGGTGATCGAGCTCGGTGAGGATGGCGAAGGACGCGAGCCAGACGAGCCATTGGTCGGGCTTCATGGGAAGGAGGACGCGGACGTCCACGCCACGGAAGGCGGCGAGTTGCAAGGCGTGGATGATGCCCTCGTCCGGGACGAAGTAGGGGCTGGCGATCCACAGCCGTTGCTCCGCCATGGAGATCGCCTGATGGAAAAAGAGGGTGCAGAGTTCGTGTTCGTCGGACGGACCGGAGGACAGAACGAGGGCGCGCTGACCGCCATCCGCCGGCGGATTTTCCGGAGCCTGCCAGCGCCCTTGCAAAAGCTCGCCGGTGGCGAATGCCCAGTCGGCGGCGAAGACCATCTGCAACTGCATGGCGGCGGGACCGTCCACGCGCACATGGGTGTCGCGCCACGGTCCGACTTTCGGATCAAGGCCGAGATACTCATCGCCCACATTGTGGCCGCCGATGAAGCCGACGCGGCCGTCGACGATGACGTTCTTCCGATGGTTGCGGAAGTTGAGTCGCCAGCGCTCGCGCCAGCCGCTCACGGCGCAGAAGGTTGCCATCTTGAGGCCGCGCTCGCGCCATTTTTGGATGACCGCGGGCTTCATCGCTGCGCTGCCAAAGCTGTCGAAGAGAAAACAAACCTCGACTCCTTCCGCGGCCTTGGCGGCGAGGGCTTCCAACAGGCGGAGGCCGAGGCCGTCCTCGCGCATGATGTAAAACTGAACAAAAACGCAATGCCGCGCGGTCGCAATCTCGGCGATGATGGCGTCGAAGGTTTCCACGCCGTCGATGAGCAGGCGGAGCTGGTTGCCGCGCAGGTATTCCTCACCGGCGATGGCGGCGAAATCGGCGACCCGCGCGGGTGAAATGCGGGCGCGGTCGATCTGGAAGGGCTTGATCTCGTCACGGACTCGGTGGATCTCGCAGCGGTGGTTCACCAGCTTTTGCCGCATGGCCTCGGAGTGGGATTCAAACCGGCGGCTGCCGAAAAACCAGTAGGCCGGCAGACCCACGATGGGGAAAGCGACGAGCCCGACGATCCAGGCGATGGTGCCTTGCGCCGTACGGACGGTGAAGAGGGCGTGGATCGCGCTCAGGATGGCGATGCCCTCAAGAATCAGATAGATGAACGGGAAAATCGTGGGCATGGGTGGAAGTTTTCCGCCAGGTGACCGGCATTTCTCCGGGAAGCGCCGTTAGTGTAGCCGCAACTCCCCTTTCCAGTCGAGCCAGGACGAGATCTAACGCCCGAGTCCGCAACCTCGTCCGGAACCGTGCGACACCGCCGGACAGCGGTATTCGCCTCGGCGGGCAACTTCAGCGGCGGCCCGGGCTTCCCCACCGGCTTCTTCTCCGGGGTTCCGGCGGCCTGGCGGCGTTGCGCAGCTTCGAGGCGGCGGGTCAGCGCGGGCGACTAAATTGCGTGACATTTCCCGTCGTGTTTTCAACCTGTCGGCAGTTCATGAAACCCATCACATTCCTCGCCCTCGCTTTTTCCACCTTCTTGATCGGCTGCAACAAGTCCGGGAAACCGGGCCAGATCAAGGTCGCCGTCATCCCGAAGGGCACCACCCACATCTATTGGAAATCCGTCGAGGCCGGGGCTAACAAGGCCGCCGGGGAGCTTGGCGTGAAGGTCACATTCATCGGACCGCAGCGCGAGGACGACCGGTCACAGCAGATCGATCTCGTCACCAACCAGGCGCTGCAGAACGACGCCATCGTGCTCGCGCCGCTGGATGCGGTGGCGTTGCGCGACTCCGTGAAGAGCGTCGCCGAAAAAGGCAAGCCGGTCGTCATCATCGACTCCGGCTTGGCTGATAGCGCATCGTTCATCACCAGCTACGTCGCCACCGACAACCGCGAGGGCGGCCGCATCGCCGCCCGCCGACTATCCGAACTGCTTGAGGGCAAGGGCAAGGTGGCGGTGCTCCGCTACATGCAGGGCAGCGCGTCCACCGAACAACGCGAGGAAGGATTTCTTGATGAAATCAAGAAGTCGCCCGGCATCGAAGTGGTGAGCTCGGAGCAATTCGCCGGGGCCACCGCCAGCCAGGCGCAGGACACGGCAACCAACCTTCTGACACGCTTGGCGGCCGGCGACGGACTCTCGATCCAGGGGATTTTCTGCAGCAACCAGACCAACACCTACGGCATGCTCCAGGCGCTCCGCGGCAAAAACCTCGCGGGCAAAGCCAGGTTCGTGGGCTTCGATTGCGACGCCACTTTCCTCGACGCGCTCAAGAAAGGCGAGATGCACGGCACCGTTTTGCAGGATCCCCTCAACATGGGTTACCTCGGCGTGAAGACCGCCGTCGCCAAGCTCAAGGGCGAAAAGGTGGAAGCGGTCATCGACACCGGAGCGACCCTCGTCACTGCGGACAATCTCACCGAGCCGAAAGTCGCCGCCTTGATCAAGACGCAGATTCCGTAAAAAGTGCCGGGTGATCAGTGAGCAGTGATCAGGGAAGATCCATTGCCTTATCTGATCACTGCCCACTGATCACTTTCCACTTATGCTCCTCCCCCAACCACGCCTCGTCATGCGGGGCATCCGCAAGACCTTCGGTCCGACCGTCGCCCTCGGGCGGGTGGATCTGGATGTGCTGCCGGGCGAGGTCCACGCGCTCGTCGGGGAAAACGGCGCGGGCAAGAGCACGCTGATGAAGATCCTGTCCGGGGCGCACCTGCCGGACAGCGGGGAAATGGAGATCGATGGCAAGATCTATCAACCGCGTAATCCGCTCGACGCGCGGGCCGGTGGCGTCGGCATGATCTATCAGGAACTGTCGATCGCACCGCACCTCACGGTGGAGGAGAACATCGTGCTCGGCATGGAACCGATGCGCGGGTTGTGCGTGGACCGCAAGGCGATGCGGGCAAGGGCGCTTGAGGCGCTCGCCCACTTCGATCATCCGGACATCCGGCCGGATGCGCTCGCCGGCAAACTCTCCGTTTCCGCGCTGCAGCTCGTGGAAATCGGCCGTTCGCTGGCGATGGGTTGTAAATTGTTAGTCTTCGACGAACCCACCTCGTCGCTCGCCCAGAAGGACATCGAGCGGCTGTTCGCCCTGATCGACCGGCTGAAGGCGCAAGGCATTTCGATCATCTATATCTCCCACTTCCTGGAGGAAGTGAAACGCCTCGCCTCGCGTCTGACCGTGCTGCGCGACGGCTCGGTCGTCGGCACCCGGGATGTGGCCACCGTCACGCCCGAGGAAGTCGTTTCGCTGATGGTCGGCCGCGACGTGGAGGATCTCTATCCGCGGACCCATCACCGGCCGGGCGAGAAACTGTTGGAGATCCGGGATTTTTCCGGGAAGGAGAAACCCCGGAGTTTGAATCTGGATCTGCATCGCGGCGAGGTCGTGGGCATCGCAGGCTTGGTCGGCTCCGGACGCACCGAGTTCCTGCGGGCCTTGTTCGGCCTGGACGGCGTGAAATCGGGCGAAGTCCTGGTCGGCGGCCAATCCGGTTCCGCCACGCCGCGGAAGCGGTGGCAACAGGGCCTCGGCCTGCTCAGCGAGAACCGCAAGGAGGAGGGTCTGGCGCTGAATCTATCCATCGCCGACAACGTCACGCTCACCTGCCTCGAACGCTTCGGCAGCGGCGGCACGGTTTCGCCGAAAAAACAACGCGCGGCCACCTCGGTGTGGATCGACCGGCTCGGCATCAAGTGCCAGGGCGCGGCCCAACCGGTCGGCGCTCTATCAGGCGGAAACCAGCAGAAGGCCGCGTTCGCCCGCCTGCTGGAACACGATGTGGACGTGCTGCTGCTCGACGAGCCGACCCGCGGGATCGACATCGCGGCCAAAGCGCGCATTTACGAGGCGATCAACGAGGTCGTCACCGACCCCAAGCGCCCGCGGGCCGTGATCATGATTTCCAGCTACCTGCCCGAGCTTTTCGGCGTCTGCGACCGCATCGCCGTGATGAGCCAGGGGAAACTGACCCGCGCCGTCCCGGTCGAAAAACTAACGCCTCACGACGTGATGCTCGTCGCCACCGGCAAAGCCGCCGACCTTCCCTAACTTATCCTATCATGTCCTCGATCCGCCTGAAATCCGCCCTCACCCTGCTCGGTCCGTTCATTGCCCTGCTGGTGGTTTACGCCATCTTCGGGATGATGAACCCGGAAGCGATGTTCTCCGAGGCCGTCCTGCTCAGCGTGCTCACGCAAACGGTCATCGTCGGCACCGCGGCCATCGGCATGACGCTGATCATCATCTCCGGCGGGATCGATCTATCAGTCGGCTCGATCATCGCGCTGTGCGGGGTGGTGGCGGCGACTCTCGTCACCCAAGACTATTCCGCGCCGCTGGTTTTCCTGGGCACCATCGCCTTCGGCGGTGTGTGTGGACTGCTCAATGGCGGACTCACCGTGGGCCTGAAACTGCTGCCGTTCATCATCACTCTCGGCACGATGCAGGTGTTCCGCGGAGCCGGCAAAGTCGCGACCGAGGGGACTCCGGTGAATCTCCCGTTCGATGTGACCGCGTTCAAGCCATGGATGGGCGGCGCGGGCATCCCGTGGGGTGTGTGGCTGATGATCGTGCTGGTGATTCTGTTTTCCCTGATCCTGCGCTACACCCGCTTCGGCCGGCACGTTTTCGCGGTCGGCTCCAATGAGCACACCGCCACCCTCTGCGGGGTGAACGTCGGCAAGGTCAAACTCTTCGTTTACATGATCAGCGGCGCGCTCGCCGGCCTGGCCGCGGTGATGAACGTGGCCAAGTCCTCGCAAGGCGACCCGACCACCGCGATGGGCATGGAACTCGACATCATCGCCGCCGTAGTCATCGGCGGGGCCAGCCTGTCAGGCGGTGAGGGCACTGTTCTGGGGGCGCTCATCGGCGCGCTTTTGATGACGACAATCCGCACCGGTTGCGTCCTCAACGGCATTCCCACCCCGTGGACGGAAATCATCGCAGGCGCTGTGATTGTCATCGCCGTGATCATTGACCGCCTGCGCCACCGGACGGCGTGATGGCAACAAAAACGCGAGGGCAGGGATCGACCTCCGGGCGGTCCGCGAGAATGCTTGCGAATGAGTGACCATAAAATGACTTTCCAGCGTATCATGGGTAGATTCATTCGCCATTCATTCGCCGGACCGTTGCGGAGAACGGTCCCTGCCATTTGTCAGACGACAATCTAGGGGCCGGTGGAGGTTCCCAGCCAGTTCTTCGCGGTGAGGCGATAGAACATCCGCTCTGCGGTCCGCGGGATACTCCAGGAAAATTCGATCACTTGCCCGTTTTCGCCGATGGAGTCCGAAGCGGGCACCGTGGCGACCTCCCTCCAGTTCCGCAGATCCGCGCTGGCTTGGACGATGAATTCGGGAGAAGAGCCCATGGCGGATGCCGGAAACGTCCATTGCAGGTTGAGGTTCCTGGGTCCACTCGCAACAAGCGAAACACCGAGTGGCAGCGGTGGCGGGGCGATGGTCAACTGGAGTTCCTCCGCAGGCTGGCTTTCGAGTCCAGTGCTGCCGATGGCGGTCACGGTGAAGTAATAAGTTTGCCCGGCTTGGAGATTATCCAAGAGAATCGAGGTCTCTGTTCCGGCATCGAAGGTTTGTGTATATTGACCGCTTTGTGTCCCCAGGAAAACGCGGTAACCTTGCAGATCCGGCTCCGGGACGGGATTCCAACCGATTGTCACTGACTCACCCGCACCGGGCATGACGGCGGCTGCTACGAAATCAGTCGAAAATACCGCGGCGGCAAACGCCAGTAAACAGAGGGATTTGATTAAGGATCCACGGATTATCACCAACATGGAATAATCATACCGGAAGCCTTTCAGAGCAACAGGTGAAGGAATCCCCTTTTAATGTAGGGAATATTCTTACACGAAAATCACATCCACCACCCTGCCCGACGCTTCCGGAATGAATGCTGGAACTTTCGCGCGGGGATCGTGCATGGTTCGCCCATGACCGCTGCCGCCGCTGGATTTTCAATGCCCCCCGAATGGTCGCCGCAGGAAGCGGTGTGGCTTTCCTGGCCGGTCGAGGATCCGCGGCATTGGGGCGGGGCCAAGCGCGGAACCATCTGGGAGAAATTCGCGGAAATCGCGGCGGCCATCTCGCGCTTCGAGCCGGTGCGGATCAACGCGCCCGGAGCGGACCACGCCGCCATCCGCTCGGTCTGCAATCTGGCGAAAGCGGTTCCCGAGCGGCTCGAGCTCTTCGATCATCCTCACAACGACGTCTGGTGCCGCGATCACGGGCCGATCTTCGTGAAACACGGCCTCACCGGCGAGGTCGCCGTGACGGATTGGGAGTTCAACGCGTGGGGCGGGAAATTTCCGCCATGGGACCTGGACAACGCGATCCCCGGCCGGATCGCCGCCGCATTGGGCAAGCGCATCTTCAAAGGTGGGATGATTCTCGAAGGCGGCGCCATCGAGATCAACGGTGCGGGCCAGCTTCTGACGACAGAAGCCGTCCTGCTCAATCCCAACCGCAATCCCCGCCTGGGCCGCGAGGAAATCGAGCAACTGCTCCGCGACGGTCTCGGCGTTGCGGAAATCCTCTGGCTCAAGCAAGGCATCGAGGGCGACGACACGGATGGCCACATCGACGACCTCGCGCGGTTCATCGATCCGCAGACGATCCTCGCCTGCGTGGATACCGATTCCACATCGCCTAACCAGAAAATCCTCGCGGACAATCTCGCGCGGCTGCGGTCATTCCTCGGCCCTAACGACCGGGCGTTCGAGGTCCTGGAAATCCCGCTGCCCGAGGCTTGTGAAGTGCCCGGCTGGCGGTTGCCGGTCCTGCCGGCATCGTATGTGAATTTCCTCATCGTCAACGGCGGGGTGTTGGTCCCGACCTTCCGCCAGAAGAAAAACGACGACCGCGCGCTGGGGATGATCCGCGAGCTGTTTTCGGATCGCGAAATTGTCGGCATCGACTGCCTGGATCTGGTGGAGGAAGGCGGGACGCTGCATTGCATCTCACAGCAGCAGCCTGAGGAACTCTCTTAAAAACGGCAGGGACCGCCCTCCGGGCGGTCCGGCGAATGGATGGAGAATGAATCCGCCCATGAAATGCTCGGTAATCCGTCCATGGACGTTCATTCGCCGCCCTTTTTCACCGTCCTCCGAATACCTTCTCACGGCCTTCGACAGTATTCTGACGGCCTTCGACGGTATTCTGACGGCCTCCGAAGGTATTGTTATTGCTCTTTCCGGCGGCAGGCGGGCTGGAGTTCCACCCCTATTATAGAGGAGTGTGTCCACGTCTCCCTCAACATCGGTCCAGCGGGCTGCGCACCCCGCATCCATTCACCCCGGCCGCTACGTGCGTGTAAATTTCTGTCGTCTTCACGTCGTTGTGTCCGAGCAGTTCCTGAATGGTTCGCAGGTCCGTGCCTCCTTCCAGCAGATGCGTCGCGAAACAATGTCTCAGCACATGGCTCGTCACCCGTTTCTCGATTCCGGCTTCCCTGGCCGCCCGCATCACGGCCTCTCCATACACCTGCGGGTGCAGATGATGCCGCCGCTCGACGCCGGATTCCGGGTCGATCGACAGATGATCGTCAGGAAAGATCCAGAACCACTCCCACCGCTCGCCCGCTCGCGACATCTTCCGCGCCAAAGCTCCGGGCAAAGCCACGCCCGGCACCCCCGCCGCCCGGTCCTCCTCGTGCAGCTTGCGCAGGTCATTCCAAATCCCATCGAGCGCCCGCCTTACCCGTTCCGGAAGAATGGTGACGCGGTCCTTGTCCCCCTTGCCGCCACGGATGACCACCTGCCCGCGTTCCCGGTCCACGTCTTTCACCCGCAGGCGCATCAGCTCCTTGAGCCGCAAGCCCGCGCCGTACTGCATTTCGGCGGCCAGGCGGTGGCGCTCACCCAGCTTGTCCAACACCGCCAACACCTCCCGCGGACTCATCACCACCGGCGTCCGCTTCTCAGTTTTGCGCAACCTCACATCGAAGACCACCTCCTCTTTCCCGCACACATCCTTGAAGAAAAACGCCAGCGCGTTGAGCGCCTGCCGTTGGGTGGCAAAGGAAACGCGGCCCTTGTCCACCAACTCCGCCAACCACTCGCTGCCGCGTTCCACCCTCATCACCTCTTCGGCCGAGCCTGCCCATTCCCCGTAACGTGCCAGCCAGCCTCCATAGGTTAGCCGGGTCCGCATCGCCAGCCCGCGCCTTGCTCCCGTGAGCATCGCCGCCCGGTGCAAACGCTCGCCGAGGGACCGCGGTTCCCGGCCCTCACTCGCGCACAGATGCAGCCATCGCCCGTGCCACCGCATCGCCTCCGCCCACCGCTCCAACTGCCAGGCTTTCCGTTCCTTGGATTTCACCTGCTCCCGCCAAAACCTCACTGCCGATTCCCGCTCCGGTCCCAAGCCCTGCCGCAGCCGCCACGACTCAAACCACGCCAGCAGGAAGCCGTAGTTCTGTTTTTCAAGATCGTTCAAATCTCTCGAAGCTTCGAGGTCCGCCTTCCAGTCAGCGTCTTTTTGATTCATTTGAACACTGTTCGCATGAGAATCCCTGGGAAGGCAAGCCCGTTTTTAATTCTTCTGCTCCCTGAACCATCAAGCATCGGTGATCGTAACCGATGCTTTGAAAAACGAACACCTAACCGAAATGCCCTCCCGTGGCGGCTCTTTTCGTTCAGCCATCGTTGAAATCAAGCATCGGTTACAATCCCATCAAATCCCTCCCCGCAAATGACTTGCGGAAATATCCAGAAGAAAAACCTCGCCAGAATCGCGGCGATCCGATAGACATCGGGCTGAACTAATTGTACTGTTCGGCAGAAATATGAAAATGACGCACCGATGCATTTCAGTCTCAATCGGCATCGCATTAGTTTGCGCCGGTTTTTTTCTGACGTCGGCGGAAGATACCCAGGTCAACGTCTATTCTGGAGAATCACGGACGAGACATTCGGCGTTTGGTGTGCAAACTCATGTCTCAGATCCAAACGCAAACGTATTGTCGCGCACCGCAGCGAGAAGCGGGGTGGGGCATGATTGGCTTACGCTGTCTACTGTGGGGTGCAAGCTCGATTGGCGAAATTTAATTTCATGCATTCCGGCCATCAACAAAGCGGCCGAAAACGAGCGTGACGCCGTAGAATTTGCCAGATCGGTACTGAATGAACTGGATCAGTCTCGCTCGATCAGTGGAACCACCCGCCATGTGGTGAAAGCCTGCTTGAAGGTCTATGCCGACAAAAGGACAACGGCGCCGATTTTGGATTGCTGGGAAACGACCACTTCGAACTTGGCATTAACCCCGGAAATTTCCACCTCCAAAAGAAGCGCCGAACCCCAAAGATAGGTTCGGGCGATAGCCCCGAGCCTATCGGTTGTTGGACAGGCCCGTCGGACTGCTAGGGGCGGGGGTTCTTCGCGGATTGCGCTTTGATTTTGCGGTTCACCATCAGCGCCTTGCGTGAACGTG
>JBGSOI010000143.1:0-15598 GCA_041739215.1 Akkermansiaceae bacterium | reverse complement strand
GCGCGGCGACCGCAGGGGCGGCGGCGGTCACGCCGGTTTCCTCGTAGGCCGCCGGTGTGTCATAGACCGGGTTCGCGGGTTCGGTGACCGGCGCGTTGACCGGGCCGGCGGGAGTCGTGGTGTCGTATTTGTTAGCGTCTTGGGACGCGCACGAGGCGACGGCGAAAGCGAGCAAGGTCGGGGCGAGAACGCGGATTGGATTCATGGCGTGGATGTAGCGGTTTGGATTTGAGTTGTGAAGGACGGACTTGGAGCACCGCCAACAGGCTGTTGAAACGTCGCCGCACGAATTCTTTATTCAATCCGACTGCGGGCGCAGGCGAAAAAACGCGGCGGCGGTTTCGCCGGTGTGGAGCGCGAGTGATTCCAGCGATTCGCCGCGCAACGTGGCAAGACGTGCCGCGGTATCACGGACGAACGAAGGTTCGTTGCGCTTTCCCCGATGCGGTTCGGGAGCTAGATAAGGTGCATCGGTCTCGATCATGAAATATCCCGCCGGGCATTGGCGGGCGGTCTCGCGGACTACGTTCGCGGTCTTGAACGTCGCGACTCCACCGAAGGAAACGAGACCGCCCAAATCCAGGACGCGCTTGGCATTTTCCCACGGGCCGATGAAACAATGAAACACCGCGCGGGTGGAATTCTGATAGTCGCCGTAGATCGCGAGCGCGTCTTCAAACGATGCATGCCCCTCGCGATCGCGCGTGTGGATGACCACGTTGAGCCCGGCGGCGGCGGCGAGTTCGAAATGCTGGCGGAGAAAGTTTCGCTGGCGTTCGCGGAAAGTCTCCTCATCCCAGCCTTCGGGCGCGGGGTGATAGTAATCAAGGCCCGTCTCGCCGATGGCACATACCCGCGGATCGCCGGCGAATGCCGCGAGGCGCGCGGTCGCGTCGTCCGGCGCGTGATGGACATCGCACGGATGAATGCCGATGCAGGCGTGGACCGCGGGATTCTCCGCGAAGGTTAGATTCGCCTGCACGTCCTCCAAGGACGTCGCGAGGGTGATCATGCGGCTCACCTCCGCGTCACGGGCGCGGGCGAGGAGGTCGGGGATTTCCTCCGTTGAGAAACGGTGCGAGGCGAGATGGCAGTGGGAATCGGTTAGCATGACTGACGGCGGTGCAGGGCGGCAAGGAATGCAGCGACCTTTTGAAAATCCTTGATGCCGGGTGAAATCTCCGCGCCCGACGCGATGTCCAGCGCGGCCGGTTGCACGCTCATCACCGCAAGCCCGGCGTTTTCCGGAACGATCCCACCCGCCAATATAACAGGCAGATCAGGATGCTCCCGGCGGAAATCCGACGCCACCTCCCAATCAAACACCTCACCCGTGCCGCCATAGACGCCCGGCGCGTGCGCATCCAACAGGATCGCGGCCGCGCCGAATTCCGTCGCGCGTGCCAGATCCTCGCGGGTCTTCACGCCGATCGCCTTGATGAATGGCACGCCCGCATCGCGAAATGCCGCCGCGTCTTCCGGCGTCTCGTCGCCATGAAGCTGCACCGCGTCCAGCAAACCATCGCTAACAAGTCGCAGCGGCAGCGCGGGCGGCTCGTTCACGAACACCCCCACGCGCAGGATTTTCCCGGCCAGCTCGCGCAGCCACTTCGCTTCTTCCGCTGCCAGATAACGTTTCGATTTCGGCCAGAAATTCACGCCCAGCGCGTCCACGCCCAGCGCCACGAGTTGATCCGCATCGTCACGCGTCGTCACGCCGCAGATTTTCAGCGAGACGGCGGAAGGATCGAGGAAGCTTTCGAGCAGCGGCATGGCGGGACCGTAATGGAAATCCGCGGGTTGGAAACTTGGAACTTGGCCCCTTCAATAACCCGAATGTGCCCGTCCCTCCGGGGAAATGGTTCTTGACGCATGGCACGCGGGTTCCTGTTCTGATGCTCACATTTAGCAGTTTCAACCGATGTCACAAACCCCACCGAAACACGACGACTTCATCCACAGCGAGGAATTCCTCCACGGACTCATGAAGCGACAACTCAAATTGTCCATCGCCTGCGCCGCCGCGTTCCTGGTGCTGCTGTTCGGCCTGCCCCTGTTGAACTACCTCGCGCCCGCGTTCATGGCGCAACGCGTCGGTGGCTTCACCCTGACGTGGCTCATTCTTGGCGTGTTGTTTTTCCCCTATGTCTGGATCATCGCGAGGCTCTTCATCACCCGCTCGATGGCGCTGGAAACCGATGAGGTCCGTGTCGCGGCCGAGGGCAACAAGCGCCAATCCTAACATTCCGCCACCCGCATGGACTTTTCCCAAATCGATCCCTGGATCTTCGCCTTCTCGGCCATCACGGTGGTTGCCACCATCATCATGGGTTTCCGCTCCGCGAAATCCTCCAAGTCCGCTTCCGACTTCTTTGTCGCCGGCCGCTCGGTCTCTGTTGGATGGAACGCCTCCGCCATCTCCGGTGAATATCTGAGCGCCGCCAGCTTCATGGGCGTCGCCGGCATGGTCATGCTGTCAGGCTACGACGCGCTGTGGTATCCCGTCTGTTATGCGTGCGGCTATCTGTTCCTGCTGTTGTTCATCGCCGGTCCGCTGCGCCGGTTCGGGGCCTATACCATTCCCGACTTCGCGGAAGGCCGTTACGATTCACCGGTCTTCCGCAAGATCGCCGTCTGCTTCGTGCTCTTCATCGGCTTCTTCTACACCATGCCGCAGATGAAAGGCGCGGGCGTCACGCTCTCCTACATCTTCCCCGGCCTGCCGTATTGGGTGGGTGTCGCCGTGGTAGGCGCGGTCATCACGCTCAATGTCGCGCTCGGCGGCATGAAGGGCATCACCCTGGTGCAGGCCGTGCAGTATTGGATCAAGATGTTCGCCATTTCGGTGCCGGTGTTCGTCCTGCTGGCGGTTTATGGCGGTTACGGAAACAACCTCTCTCAGAACCGATCGGCGGCCGATGGTGCATCGCCACCCGCCATCGTCCAGACGGTGGATCCCGGCAGACCCGAACGCCTCGTCCTGCCGGAAAAGGCCCCCAAGGACGAAGCATGGATCGCCCCCTTCGGCCCGCTCACCACCAAGGCCGCCAAAGCCTCCGGCCTCAGCGCCGAGGAAACCCGCCCGCTCTCGCTGTTATACACCTTCTCGCTCATCGTCGCGCTGGTCTGCGGCACCGCGGGCCTGCCGCACATCCTCGTTCGATTCTACACCAACCCGGACGGGGTCGCCGCCAAGCGCACCACCATGTGGGTGATGATCCTCATCGGCGTCTTCTATCTGTTCCCGCCGATTTTCGGCGTGCTGGGCCGGAATTTCCTGCCAGAGCTCTACGACGCGACCGGTGCCAAAGGGCCTGACAAAGTGGTGTTGGAACTCCCCACCCTCATCCGGGCGAAATACGGCGTGCTCGGCTCAATCCTCAGCGGCATCACTTGTGCCGGGGCCTTCGCCGCATTCATGAGCACGTTCTCCGGGCTTCTTGTTTCCATGACCGGCGCGCTGGCCCACGACGTGTATGGCCGGATGCTCCGCCCGCAAGCGACACCGGAAGACCGCATGAGGATGTTCAAATGGTGCGCCGTGCTGGTCGGCGGGGTTTCCATCCTGCTAGGTTCCCAGGTCGAGCAACTGGACATCAACTTCATGGTCGGCCAGGCCTTCGCCATCGCCGCCGCCAGTTATTTCCCGCTGCTGTTCATGAGCGTCTGGTGGCGTGGCATGACCATGATCGGCGCCGCCACCGGCATGTTGACCGGTGGACTGCTGGCCCTGATCTGCGTGAGTCTGACGAGCGTTAGCGACATCCTCGCCAAAACCGGCAAGGCCGCGGCGCAGACCGCCGGCAGCGTCTGGCAGCCGGATGCCCTCAACGCATTCTGGATCGACCACCCTCTCCTCCGCATCCTCTCCGAGCAACCCGCGCTCTGGGCCGTCCCGCTTGCCATCACTCTCATGATCGTGGTCTCGCTGGCCACCCGCCGGACAATTCCGGCGGACATCCGCATGAAGATGTTAGTTCTCCACGCGCCTGAAGCGCTTGGCCTCAAACAGGAATACATCCAGGAGCACCAAGGCCCGGCACACTGACTCGCGTTCCCAACAGGCGGCGGGCTAGTGCGTGGGCTTCGCGGAATCTCCCAGCAGGAAGCTCCGGCGTTGGTCCGCGAAGGTCCGCAGCGCCATGCCGCTGTGGCCGGGGCCGCGGGGCGCTTCTGCTGGTGCGGCTGTGGCTGCCGGTTCGTTGGCAACGAGCTTTTCAAACTCCTCCACCGAGGACAGCTTGCGCGTGTCCGCCACGATTTCGTTCCCTATCAGCTCGCGGTAAGCGGCGACTTTCGGCCCGAGCTTTTCCCAATCCAACGCGTCCTTGGCGATGGTCCTCACCTTTTCCAGATACCGTTCGCGAAGCGCCGGAACGGCTAACAGCTTCGAGCGCAACGGCTTCTTCGTGTCGTCCATGCCGACGAGCGGATCGAGTTTCACGCCTTCCACCCGTGGCGTGTTAGGGGGAGCCGGAAAGCCGGCTGGTGGAGAGTCGCCGCCGGGACCGCGTCCACCGGGCGGACGACCGAAGCCGAAACCGAAGCCGCCGGGCGCGCGGAACGCCTCGTTCATGTCAGATGGAATGGTGTGGAAGCGGCCGTCCTTGTCCCGATAGAGACTGTAATCGCTGGCACGGATCCAGTAGCCGTCGTTGTTGATGAGCGCACAATCGAGCGCGAGAAACCAGAGCGTGCTGTCGATGTCGAGCATCGGTTCGAGGGCGGCTTCGAGCTTGTCGGCGGGAGTTTCCGCGAGCGTTTTGCAGAGCGTGACGAGGGCTTTCCAGTCCTCGTCCTTGCCGTCCTTGATTTCGTAGCGCTTCTTGTACTCGGCCAGATCCTCGCCGATATAATCCAGCCCGCCCTGGCCCATCGGTGAGCCTTTGACTTTCCAACGGGCACCTTTGGAGGTTCGGAAATTCTCCTGGATGAAGTCTTTGTTGAACTGCTGCTGGTTCACATAAACGCCCCAGTTCTCACCATTGATCACGACGCGGACGAAATTCGCCTTCGGGGCCGGGATGTATTTGCGGGCGATGTCCGAATACAGCACGGCATTCATGAATGTGCCGTCGCCGTGGGAGTTGAGGAGGTTGAGCGATTTGTAGCCGTCGAGCCGCTGTTTTTTCCGGTGTAATCGACCGTCACGTTGAGCGAGCGCTTTTGCCCGGCCTTCACCATCATGTAACTCGACATCCCGCGAAAATGGATGCCGACGCCGGGGTAGCGCGTGCCGTCCACCGTTAGAGTCGCCGGGACTTCCACGTCGGTGCCGTGGAAGTCCTCCAGCTCGGTTTCCCAATCCGGGTTTTCGAACTCCAGGAAAAACGTCCGCAACGTGTCCGCAGCATATAGGTCGCCCGAGGCGGGTTTCACGGAGTCCTGGGAAATGCGGGCTCCGGGAACCGGCGGTTTCGCCTCGGCAGATCCGCCGGGTCCACCCGGTCCGCGCATCCCGCCCGGAGGACCGCGGCGGGGGGTGGGGTTTTGTTTGAGAAACTCGCGCGCCGCCGTCCGCTCCTCGTGGTTCAGCCGCTCGTCGCCATCCTTGTCGAACTGAGCGACGATCTTGCGCTCCTCGGTCATCATTCCCGGCCCACCCGGTCCGGGCGGCGGCATTGGCATTTCCTGTTGAGCGGATAGAACGCTGGCGGCGACCGCCAGCAAACTGAAGAAGAAGGGAATTGGTTTCATGATTTCGGAGGGCCTCCGCGCTGCGGGAAGGCGATCGTTTTCAACCCCGGCCTACCGGCAAAGTTCCCGCCGTTATTGTTAAGAGTTGGTAAAGACACAGCCCGCCATTTCCGCTTTCTCGCGGTCTTGTCTAATCGAGCGATGAACGTCAGTGGAATGCTTCCGCCGCCATCGAATCATCTTCGCGAATTTCCGCTCCGCATCCGGCAGAGCCGGATCTGCCACGGGCGCGAGCAAAGCTTCGCGCACTCACGCCACTCAGCAAAACATTGCACTTTCTGCAATGTTTTGTAGAGTCTTGCCATGCAGCCCCTCAAGCAGCTCTCCGAAACGCTCCGCTCGCTGGCGGGTCCGGAGCATTGTGTGTTCGCGCCGTCGGATCTGGCCGCGGCGGTGCCGGGGTGCGGCCAGCTTGCGGTGCTTTTGTCACGGGCGACGAAGGCGGGTCTGTTGAAGCGGGTCTGCCGGGGGATCTATTTCTATCCGGTGCCGGATTACCCGTCCGGCAATTTGCTGTTTCAGGCGGCGGCACGGCTGCGGGCGGGCGAGTTCAATTACATCAGCCTAGAGACGGTGCTGAGCGATGCGGGCGTGATCTCGCAGGTGCCGATGAACTGGATCAGCCTCATGACTTCCGGACGCAGCCATGTGGTGGACTGCGGTGACTGCGGCCACATCGAGTTCGTGCACACGGCGCAACGACCGGAAGAGATTGGAGGCGAGCTGACTTACGATGCGGAGAGACGTCTGTGGCGGGCTTCGGTGCGGCAGGCGCTGCGCGACATGAAGGCCACACGGCGCGACATGGAACTCGTGGACGAGGAGGTGGCGCGTGAGCTTTTTTGATCAACTCGTGGATGAGGCGCTCAAATCGCGCGCCGACCTAACCACCCTGCGCCATGTGGTGGAGAAGGAACTGCTGCATCATGATATCCTGCGCGAAATGGGTGAGGCGGGATTACTCACCGGTCTCACCTTCATCGGCGGGACGTGTTTGCGCGCCTGCTATGGTTCGGCGCGACTCAGCGAGGATCTCGATTTCACGGGTGGAAGCGATTTCAAGCGTAGTGATTTGGCAGAACTCGCAACCGTGCTCACCACGCGGCTGCAAACCCGCTACGGCCTGCCGGTGAGCGTGAGCGAACCGGTGAAAACCGGTGGCAAGGTCTCCACTTGGAAACTCACCGTGGAGACCCGGCCCGGCCACAAGCATCTTCCCGCCCAACGCATCCACCTCGACATTTGCGCGATCCCCAGCCACGACCCGCGCCCGATGATGCTGCGCAATCTCTACGGCGTGGACCTCGGCACCTCCGGCCTCATTCTCCAAGCCCAGAGCCGCGAGGAAATCCTGGCCGACAAGCTGATGGCCCTGGCTTTCCGCGAGAACCGCATCAAGAACCGCGACCTGTGGGACATCGGCTGGCTCGTCCAGCAGGGCGTGGAGTTGCCGGTGAAGTTGATCCCGCTCAAGGTGCGCGATCATCAGCGGGAGGACGCCGAGTTTGTCGAATTGCTCCGGAGTCGCGTGCAAGGCCTCAAAAGCCAGCCGGAGATGCGGGACGATTTCGTGAAGGAAATGCGCCGGTTTCTGCCAGCCGCCACGGTCCGCGAGACCGTTGGGACGAAGGCCTATTGGGAGTATTTGATTCAGGTTGTCGACGAGCAAGCGGCGCGGGCGACGTGAGACAGACAGGAATGCCTGAGTCACGTTATTTGATTCCGTGCTCCTGTTTGAAGGCTTCCTTGGCGGTTATGTCGTCGCCGGGCCAGTTCTGATAGATCTGCCGCAGGGTCAAATCGCGGTCTTTCCCGGCGGGCATTGTCAGTGCCCATTGCGCGGCGGCTTCGGGTTCATATTTGGCAACGGTTTCGGCATAGCTGCGGATGGCGGCGTTTTTTGCGGGACCGTCGGGCGTGGCGACCAGCCATTTGCCGGCGGCCTGATAGTCGATCTGGGTCCACTGGCTGACAAGACCGGCGATCTTTGGATCGGCCTCCCCAGCGGTTAGCGCCCCGGCGATCCACTCGATCCAGCGGCCGGTGTCCGCGGGTTGAAATGCATATCCAGTTAGATTTTTCGCAATGATCTCCCGTTCCTTCTGGTTGAGCTCCGCGGATTCCATCCACTTCTGTGAGATCTCGAAATCCTGCTGCGATAGAATGCTCGATAGCGTTTTCAGCCCCTGTTCCATCGTCTGCTCCCGTGCCATCGGATCGCTGAGGCCCTGAGAGTAGTCTCGCAACCCTTCCAATGCTTGCTGACGATTTTCTGGCGCGGCCCAGCGGAAGATGGAATCCGCTTTCTCTTTGGCAAACCCAGCCGCGGCCAAGAGTCCGAATGCCATCTTCGGATCGCTGCGGGCAATTCCGCTTAGGAGAAATCCTTGAATTTCCTCACCGGAGAAGTCTGCCGACTTATCCTTATTTTCCCGGAACCACGCCAGTGCGGCGTTAGGAGCCACAGCTGCCCAACCGTTTATAGCGATATGGATGGCATTGATCTTTCCGGGATTGCCGGTTTGCAAGACATCCGGCGACTCCGCCAGGAATTCGAGTGTGGCTTGAGGAAAGAGGTCGGAAAATCGTTGGATCACCATTCTCAAGGAATCGTCACGAGACTTTAATTCCATAGGGTTGGACTCCCGTAGCCTGGAAAAAAGCTCGCGGAACTTTGCCGGGTCCAAGGATTCAATCATTTCACCAAGCGTTCTCATCTCCTCATGACTGCGGGACGCTTCGTCTTTCCCAAAAAGCGCGAGCAAACCGTTAGTCAGCACCGTGACGTCCACGCTCCGGTCCTCGCGATGTCGTTTCGTGATCCGCGCGGGATAAGTAGAATTGAGCTGAATTCCAGCACGCCTGGTGTCTTCGGCCAAATGAGCGTTCCGCTCCCTCGCAGCGGCGATACGCTTCTCATCCCGAAAGCCCTGCCAGGCTGCCAAGGCGAGAATTGCAAGGGTGGTGACAATCGAGAGTTTCATGTCATTTCAAGTTCTGCAGGATTTTCGCGCGGCGCTTCTCATCGGAAATTTTCTCTGCGAGGACGCTTGCTTCAGCCGGGTGCTGCCGCGCGCTCCAGCTCTCGAGGAAGGCGCAAAGCACGTCGTCATTGCCGCTGCTTTCATGATAGGCGACGGCCAAGTCGGCCAAGTCGGAAAAATTTGAAGTGGGCGTATCGGCAATCTGGCCGAGGGCTGCTCCCGTGATCCGGTCGACCGCTTGCGGCGATTCCGTTTCGACCCACTTCCGCAAATCATCCACATCTTTGGTGGTGATTTTGGCGAGATTTGAAGCCCGGTGCAGCCCGCGACTGGCCGCAGCCTCGGCAAAACAGGCTGCGCGTTCCTCTGGAGTGGATCCTAACCGGGTGAGAAAGTCACTGACTTCGGAAAGTCCATCGCTTGAAGCGATCAAGCTGCACTGTCGCTTCAGCAACTCTCTGGCTGCTGGTGGGGGGAGCAGTCCCCTAACGGCCCTCGTGAAGGCTTCCCGATTTACTGCATTGTTGGATTCGTTCGCGTAGTCATACACGAAGGTTATCCTGAGAGATTCCGGCAGCGCTGACAGGCGTGCGGCTCCTAGCTCGGGATTGGCTGCAAACAAACCTCCGATTAGCGCGCTTTGGAAAATCGTCCGCTTTTCGCTCTGCCCATCAAGACGCTTGCTGGCGAAGGTGCCATTTTCCATTTGCAGGTCGAACCATGCGGTTGCGGTCTGGGGATCTTCCTCCGCCCATTTTTTCAACGCCGAATATAGGTGCGAGGTCATTCCCTGCCTCCGGTCAGCGGTCCGCGCAATCAGATGTTCCAGCGCGAATGCCGAATCCGCACGAATCAGCACCATGGCGAGCACCTCTTCCACCGAAGCGCGATTTTCCGGCTTCACTTGGGAAATCTCGTCCATGGCCGCCAGGATATTCTCCTTTGGGACGGTGGCGAAAAATCGCTCAGCTTCGCGCATGCCGCCGTGAAGAAGGAAACCGGACGCGCGCGCCAAGAGCGTTTTTGGGTCGTGGGAAACACCGAAGGTCATACTTCTCCGCGAACCTGCTCCCTCGGCAACCCCGGTGCGTGCTGCTGTAGAAAGACTGGAATTCATTGCTCGACCGTCTTTTTCCAATCCGGCAAGCACTTCCCGCCGCATACCGATCCATGAGGCGGAAACCGTGAGTGCGAGCAAGGGCGGAATGAAGGGGATGGATTTCATAGAGGTGGTGAAAAAAGCAATGGTCGCGGGAAAGAAGCCAGCACTGACTCCACCGGAGGCGATGGCTTTGGAGGCGAGGATTGAAATCGCCGGCACGGCAGCTTGTGACTCCGCAGCGAAACCGGCGAGCATGGCGGCGGAGATCGAACCGCCGGTCTGGACACCACGGCGGGCGAGTTTTCCGCGCAGCCGGTCGGTCGCGCGGTCGATGCGTTTCTGCGCGGCGTCGGTCGCGATGCCGAGGGTCGCGGCGATCTCACGAACGGTTAGTGATCGATAGAAACGCAGCAACAACGCCTCGCGGTCCATGTTGGATAGAGCGGCGAGAGCTTGGTCGAGGACTGGTTGCATTTCCTGCCAGATGTCGTTGGAAGCGTGAGGCGGCTCGGTTTCCATGGCGGTTTGCAGGAGTTGGCGTTTGCGGTTTTCGCGCTGGGCTTTGCGGATCAGGTTCTTGGCCTGCATCATCGCGGTGGTGTGCAACCAGCCGCCGAGCGACGCGCAGGAGGTGAGCGACTTCGCCTTTTGGGCGAGGGCGATGAAAGTGAGTTGGGAAGCTTCCGCGGCCATCGAATCATCGCCACAGGTCCGCCTGGCGGTCGCGTGAACGAGTCCGGCGTAGCGGGCGACGAGCGCATGGAACGCCGGCTCGCGCTGCCGGCCCAGCCAGTCGGCAAGCAGTTCGGGATCGGATGGCGCGGAGGATTGCATGATCTGAAAGAGAGTGTCATGCCGGCCCGAGAGGCGGACAAAAATCTTCGGGAATTTCGCCCTGGAGTGCTGGACGCTCTGCTCCAGCCAGCGGTGGATGGAAGCTCTGCTCCATGCGGCGCGGAGCTCTTCGACATCACAAGAGCTTCTCGCTTCGCGGGCGGGATGAATCCCGCGCTCCGTCAAGAGCTCCGCACCGCATCCGGCAGAGCCGGAACCACCCCGGGCGCGAGCAGAGCTTCGCGCGCTCCGGTTAGCGATCCTTCACGCGCTCGACGTTGGCGCCGAGCATGAGGAGCTTCTCGTCGATGTGCTCGTAACCGCGGTCGATGTGATAGAGGCGGCTGATCTCGGTTGAGCCTTTTGCGGTGAGGGCGGCGAGGACGAGGGCGGCGGAGGCGCGGAGATCGGAGGCCATGACAGGGGCGGCGGAGAGCTTTTCCACACCGCGGACGACGGCGGTGCCATTGTCCACCTTGATATCGGCACCCATGCGCTTGAGCTCGGCGCAGTGCATGAAGCGTTGCGGGAAAATGGTGTCCTTGATGACGCTGATGCCGGGGGTGGTGGCTAACAGGGCGGTCATCTGCGCCTGCATGTCGGTGGGATAGGCCGGGTAGGGCGCGGTGCTGATTTCCACGCCCTGGGTGATACCCTCGCAGCGGTGGACGGTGCAGACGTCGCCGGCTTCGTTGAAGTCGATGCGGTGGCCGGATTGCTCGATGGCGGCGGTGATGGCCTTGAGGTGGTCGCGGCAAACGCGGCGCAGGGTGACGCCTTCCCCGGCGAGCGCGGCGGCGGCCATGAAGGTGCCAGCCTCGATGCGGTCGGGAATGACGGTGTGCTCGACACCGTGAAGTTCTTTCACGCCCTCGATGACGATCCGGCGGGTGCCGGCCCCGGTGATTTTCGCGCCCATGGCGTTGAGGAAGTTGGCGAGATCGAGGACTTCCGGCTCGGCGGCGGCGGATTCGATGACGGTGATGCCTTCTGCTAGAGTCGCCGCCATCATGACATTGTCGGTGCCGAGGACGGTGGGGCCGTGGGTGCCGCGGAGGTCGATTTCCGCGCCGCGCAGGCCGTCCTTGGCGGTGAGGGTGATGTTGCCGCCCTCGAACTCGATTTTCGCGCCGAGCGCTTCGAGTCCGCGCAGGTGGAGATCGACCGGGCGGTCGCCGATGACGCAACCGCCGGGAAGGGAGACGACGCAGCGGCCGTTGCGGGCTAACAGCGGACCCATGACGCAGATGGAGGCGCGCATCCGGCGGACGAGTTCGTAGGGAGCCTCGTCCATGACCTCGGCGCAGGAAATGCGGACGGTGCCGGAGGAGCGCTCGACGTCGGCACCGAGGGCGCTGAGGATCTGGATCATGTAGTTGGTGTCCGAGACATCGGGCACGCGGCGGATGATGCAGTCCTCACCGGTGAGCAAGGTGGCGGCGAGGATGGGCAGCGAGGCGTTTTTCGAGCCGGAAATGTTGATGCTGCCGCGCAGGGTGGAGCCGCCGTGAACTACGAGTTTGTCCATGAAGAGGGTTGAGAGTTGATGGTTGAGAGTTGAGAGGCAGGGAAGAGGTCAGAGATGGAAAGCTGATGGTTGGGAGGGATCTTCATCTTTCTCTCAACTCTCAACCCTGGACTCTCAACTTCTTCAAGGTCGCCTGGCGAAGGGAAACCGGGCGACTCCGGAGAGATCGGTTTTCACTTCGATGGCGGTGAAGGCGCAGGCTTTTAGAATTTCAGCGACTTGTGAAGCCTGATCGTGACCGATTTCCAGAACGAGCCAACCGCCGGGTTTGAGCCGGTAGAAGGCCTCGGGGATGAAGCGGCGGATGAGGTCGAGGCCGTCAGGACCGGAGAACAGGGCGAGCGCCGGATCGTGCATGACCTCGCGGGTGAGGGTGGAGCGGTCGGTTTCCGGGACGTAGGGGAGGTTGGCGACGATGCCGTCGTAAAGGGAGTTGATGGCGGAGAAGAGGTCGCTATGGAGGAACTCCGCGTTGGGGATTTCGAGGGCGGTGGCGTTTTCCCGGGCGAGGGCGAGGGCGTCTGCCGAAACATCGGCAAGGGTGACGCTCCAGCCGGGACGGGCGGCGGCGAGGGTGAGACCGAGGACGCCGGAACCGCAGCCCATGTCGAGGACGGTTTGGTCGGCGGGCAGCTCCCATTGCAAAATCCATTCGGCGAGTTCCTCGGTCTCGGGGCGCGGGATGAGGGCGCGGGCGTCGGTCTTGAACTCGTGTTTGTGGAACCAGACTTTGCCCATCAGGTGCTGGATCGGAACGCCTTCGCCGCGCTTCTTCAGGGTTTCGCGCAGCGGGATCAGGTCGGCTTCCTCGATCGGGCGGTCGAACTGCAGATAGAGATCCATGCGGGTGCAGCCTAACTGCCGGGCGACGAGCATCTGCATGTTGCGGCGGGCGTCTTCGATGCCGCGCTTTTCGAGATAGCGGGTGCCGCCATCGATTGTTTCCAAAACCGTGCTCATGGGAAAGTCGGCGCAGAGTGCGCGGGCGGGACGGTCGCGCCAAGACCTATGATCGGGATTCTGCGGGCGATCCGGGTCGCGCAAATTCGCTGGTCACCCCCTGCGGGAAATGGTTTGAAGCGCCTGCGAGCGATCCGCTTCGCGACGATGACTGACTCACACGGAGGCCACGCTGGCCACAAACCCCACCTCTCGGTGAGTACCCTCGCGGCACTGGGGATTGTGTTCGGTGACATCGGAACGAGCCCGCTTTACGCGTTCCGAGAGTGTTTTTCGCCGCATAGCGGCCATGGCACACTGATTAACCCGCAGAACCTGGTGGGCGCGGCGTCGCTGATCGTCTGGTCGCTGGTGATGGTGGTGACGGTGAAGTATCTGTTGATCATCCTGCGGCTGGACAACAAAGGGGAGGGCGGCGTGTTGGCGCTCTCGACGCTGATCCGGGGGGCGCTGCGGAGCTTGGGCGGGAAAGATCCGCGGAAAATCCTGCTGTTCGGTTTGGCCGGAGCGTCGTTGATTTATGCAGACGGGATGCTGACGCCGGCGATCTCCGTTCTCAGCGCGGTGGAGGGGCTGGCGGTGAGCGCGCCGATGATTTCCCACTGGGCGTTGCCACTGGCGGTGACGTTGCTCGCCGGCCTCTTTTACATCCAGAGGTTTGGAACGGGAGTGGTGGGCAAACTTTTCGGCCCTGTAATCCTGGTGTGGTTCATCACGCTCGCCGCGCTGGGAATCCGGATGCTCTGGGTGCATCCGGAGGTCTTGTGGTCCATCAGCCCGTGGGAGGGCATTTCATTCCTGGCGCGGGAATGGAGACATGCCCTCCCGCTGTTAGCCGCCGTGTTCCTCGCGGTGACGGGCGGCGAGTCGCTCTACGCGGACATCGGCCACTTCGGAACGAAACCGATCCGCGTTGCCTGGTTTGCCGTGGTGTTTCCCGCGCTGGTGCTCAATTACCTCGGACAGGCGGCGCTGCTAACGGCGGATCCGTCCGCGATCCGGAGCCCGTTCTTCCTGCTGGCTCCGGATATCCTGCAACTTCCTCTAACCATTCTGGCGACGTGTGCGGCGATCATCGCGAGCCAGGCGCTGATCTCGGGAGCGTTTTCCCTCACCGCCCAGGCGGTGCAGCTTGGCTGCATGCCGCGGACGCGGATTCTATACACCTCGACCCATTCCATCGGGCAGGTCTATGTGCCGGCGGTGAACCATGTGCTGGCGGCCGCGTGTATCCTGTTAGTCGTGAGTTTCAAGACCTCCACAGCGCTGGCCGGGGCGTATGGCATCGCGATTTCGGTGACGATGACGATCACTTCGTTGTTGTTCTTTTCCGCCGCGCGGGCCGTGTGGGGATGGTCCAAGCTCAAGGCCTGGATAGTCACCAGTTTGTTCATCAGCTTTGAAGCAGCTTTCCTCGCAGCCAACACTTTGAAGATCTATCCATCCGGCTGGCTCCCGCTGGTGGTCGCCGGGGGAGTGATGACCATGATGCTCATCTGGCTCTGGGGTCGCAAACGCTTGTATGCCCAGATCGTGAGGGCATCGCTGCCGATCGCCGACCTGCTGAAGGAACTGGAGAAAGGCAAGATCCACCGGGTCTCCGGGACGGCGCTATACATGAGTGGAAAAGGCACCCAGGTGCCCAACGCCCTTTTGCATAACTTGAAACACAACCAGGTCCTGCACGAACGCGTGATCCTGCTTCACGTGATGACCACCGACCAGCCAAGGGCGGCGGAGGAAGATCTGCTGGAATATGAGGATCTCGGCTGCGGCATGCAGAATGTCACGATCCGGTTTGGATTCACGGAAACTCCGGATGTTCCCGCGGCATTGAAAGCGCGCCTCAAGGATGACCGGAAAATCCAAGTGGGAAAGGCCACTTACTTCCTGGGTAGGGAAACCTATGGAGTCGGGAAAAAAGCATCGTTTCTCGACCGCATGCGGATGACAATGTTCGCGGTGATGGCCCGCAACGCCTCACCGGCGACCGCCTATTTCCAGCTACCTCCAGGCCGCGTGGTCGAACTCGGCGCGCAAATTACATTATAAGATCAGGCAGATACCGTCCGTGGCCAGCCAGCACTTCCTATCGATCACCGGACTTGGAGCTTTATCGGCGCTGGGCACGGACGTTCCATCGCACTATCAGGCGGTGCTGGCCGGGCAGGTGCCATTCAGGCGACTGGGCGAACTTCTTGGCAACGACAGCCCGCACGCCTTGCGGCCCGGCGCATGGATCGAGCCACAAAAATTGTTAGTGAGCCGCAAGTGGAGCCCCGCGACGATGGCCGCGCTGCATGTCGCCCGGCAGGCGATCGCCGATGCCGGCTGGAGTGATGATGACCTGCGCGACGCCGCGCTGGTCGTCGGCACCAGCCGGGGCAATGCCGCGGGTTGGTTAGGTCCGTGGCCCGGACGCAGGCCGTTCAAACTGATGGCCGCGAGCAACACGATCCACAGCGAGCCGGCCTCCGCGATCACCATCGAGTT
>JBGSOI010000129.1:0-36751 GCA_041739215.1 Akkermansiaceae bacterium | reverse complement strand
GGCGATCTGGGAGACGGGCTTGCCGGTGTGGGTGAGTTCGACGGCCTGGGCCTTGAACTCGGCGGTGTAACGTTGGCGTGGCTTAGATTTCATCTGGACGGATTGTGGAGGTGGGTGGTCCAGAAATCTAGCTCACCTCACCTGATTTCTTCGAGATCCCCGTCGAAGGATCCCCTGCCACCAAAAAATGGGTGCTCGTTTTCGCGGATGGCCGTTACACTTTCGGCTCCTTCAACGGCACGAAATTCACCGAGGAATCTCCGCGCCACACCCCTGACATCGGCGGCGCCGCCTTCTACGCCACCCAGAGCTTCCACAACGTGGACACCGGCGATGGCCGCCGCATCCAACTGGCATGGATGCGGGGATCGGATTTCCCGGGACAACCCTTCAGCCAGCAAGTGACCTTTCCCTGCGAGCTAAAGCTGAAAAACACGCCCGACGGTTTGCGACTCTATCGCCTACCGGTCCGCGAGATCGCCAAGCTCGCAGGAGAGGTGAAAACATGGAACTGCGAAACCTACGCTCCTGGAAAGCAGGTGACGGTTTCCGAATCGGGCGAGGCATTCCGGATCGAGGCCGATATCGAAATCCCGGCGGGCTCCACCCTGATCATGAACATCCGCGGAACGGAACTGCGCCTGGGCAAGAACAGCCTGCAGATCGGCGATCGTTCCGGCAGCATCACCGAAGACGTGCGGAAGATGGAAATCCTCGTGGACCGTGCGTCGGTGGAGACTTTTGTGAATGATGGCCTGCTGTCCTGCACCACGATTATGAAACCGGCAGCGCCCGGAATTTCCCTCCGCGTTGAAGGCGGGGAGGCCACCCTCCATTCCCTCCGCCGCACCGAGCTGAAGGGGATGTGGCCGCAAGAGAGTGCACGCTGATCGCGGTGGGGCCTGCATTCGCGGTGAAAGCTAGATCCAGATCCTGCACGAGTGGCCGGGCGCGGCGGAAGAAAGGGGCTGGAAGCGCCCTTCTCCATCGGATCACCGTTTCGTCGCCGCGATGAGCGGGGTGGTGAAATCGCGGACGGCGGTGGCTGCGTTTTGCGGGTGAAGTTCAACCTGCTTGACGATTGCTGAGCCAACGATCACGCCGTCGGCGGATTTTGCAACTTCGGCGGCCTGCTCGGGGGTGGTGATGCCGAAGCCGACGCAGATTGGCGTGTCCGTGTGCTCGCGGATGGCGGCGACCTGGGCCGCGATGTTGGCGGACGGAGCGCCATGGGAACCGGTGACGCCGGTTCTTGATAGAAGATAGATGAAGCCTTCCGAAGACTGGGCAAGAATCTTCACGCGCTCCGGCGGCGTGGTCGGCGCGATCAAACGGATGTGCTTCAGTCCCGCGCCGATGGATAGATCGGTGTTGAGCGCCGCTTCGTCGGGCGGCAGGTCAAGCAGAAGGATGCCGTCGGCCCCGGCGGCCGCGGCGTCGTGGTGGAAGTTCTCGAAGCCGTAGGTGAAGATGGGATTCAGATAGGTGAAGAGGACGATGGGAGTCTCGTGCGTTTCGCGAAAGCGGCGGATCAATTCGATCGAGCGGGCGGTGGTCATGCCGGCCTTGAGCGCGCGCTCGGCGGCCATCTGGTTGACGATGCCGTCGGCTAACGGATCGGAGAATGGCAGGCCGAGCTCGATGATGTCGGCTCCGGCATCGGCAAGGGCCTTGATGGTTTCAAGCGAGGATTCGAAATCGGGATCACCGGCGGCGACGTAGGCGACGAAGGCTTTTTGGTGAGTCTCGCGGAGGCGGGCGAAGGTGGTGTCGATGCGGTTGGGCATGGGGAGGTGGGACGTTAGGAAAGAGGTTCTGACAGGATCAATTAAGGCTTTTCTTCGGTCAGTTCGATGACCTGAATTTCGGAGTCTTTGTGAAGTTGGATTTCTTTTTTGATTCTGACGTAACTCCGACCGTCATAGCGATAGGTGGATCGGTTGCCGTGGTAGCGCGCGTCGGCTTCGAATACAACGAGATCGTCCCATTCTCCATGCCGCTTCTTTAAGCTCGCTCGAGTGCTCCCCCATTCCTTTGACAGACAGGATGTCCACTTTGGGCGGCGATGCTTCGCATAGGGGCGGACTCAAGAAGATGAGGCAGGCGCTCAATTTGAGGGGAAACCGGCAGCTTTTAGAGATCATGATTGAGAATCGTTCAGGCATCCCGCTTTGCGAGGGTTTCGCAGCCCTTGATGTCTAGCTTGCCGGAGGCGAGGACGGGGATTTCTGTTACCGGGACAATCCGCTTCGGGCACCAAAGAGAGGAGAGTCCTTCGTCCAGCAGTTTATAACGGAGGTCGATGCACTCCTGCTCGAGGGCGGGGCCGGCGATGGTGGAGAGAAGCAGGATGGCCTCGCCTTTCTGTTCGTCGGGCACGCCGACGACGGCGATGCGGCGCTCGGCTTCGGAGTCGAGGCCGAGGACCTTGTTGATTGCGGCCTCGACGGTTTCGTGCGGGACCATTTCACCGGCGATTTTCGAGAAGCGCGAGATGCGCCCTTCGATGTAGAGGAAGCCGTCTTCATCGACGCGGCCGACATCGCCGGTGCGGAACCAGCGGTCTGATAGAACCTCGGCGGATTTCTTGGGATCGTTGAGATAGCCTTTGAAGACGTTGGCTCCTTTGAACCAGATGATGCCCTGCTGGTTAAGCGGGACTTCCTTGTCGGTGGCTGGATCAGTGATTTTGATGGCCATGCCCGGCAGCATCTGGCCGACGGATCCGGGGCGCGAGGAGGGCAGGGCGATGGAATCGCGTTCCGGTTCGAGGTCGGGCAGGTTGACGTTGGTAGCGGGCGAAGTTTCCGTTAGGCCGTAGCCTTCCTGGGGACGGACGCCGAATTTTTCCTCGAAGGCGCTGGCCAGGGATTGGGGAAGTTTTTCAGCGCCAGTGACCACCAGTTTGAGGGAAGCGAACTGGGCGGGATCGATGCGCTTCATGTAGCCCCGCAGGAAAGTTGGGGTGGCGAGGAAGATGTTGATCTGATGGAGGGCGATGAGTTCGGCGAGGCGCTTGGTTTCCAGCGGGCTCGGATAGGTGACGAGGTTGATGCCCTCGATCACCGGAAACCAGAGCGTGACGGTGCAGCCGAATGAGTGGAACAATGGCAGACAGCCGAGGATCGATGAACCGTTAGGAAGATTCAACCTGCTGCCGAACTGGCAGACGTTGGCCAGCACGTTGCGATGGCTGAGGACAACGCCCTTCGGCTCGCCGGAGGACCCGGAGGTGAAAAGCAGCGTGGCCTCGTCCTCGTCGCGGCGCTTGTTGATGCCTAGCAGCAAGCCGAGCACGGAAGCGGGTAGAAGCTTGGAAATGATCGCCCAGCGGACGATTTTCGGTTTGAGGGTCGGGAGCACGCGCTCAATGAAAACCAGGTCCCGGTTAGGCGGCCATGGGAACGACGAGACCTTTCTAACAAACGGATCGGCGGTGATGAAGCGGTCGACATCGGCCTGGCGGATGCAGGATTTGATCGCCTCGTGTCCGGCGGTGAAATTCAGGTTCACCGGGACCTTTCCCGCGAAGAGAACTGCGAGGTTGGCAATGAGGCCGGCTTTGCCGGGAGGCAGCACGATGGCAACGCGCGGCTTGTCGGTTTCCTCCTTGATGAACTTAGAGAAGACAATGGCCGCGGCCAGAATCTTGTCATAGGTGAGTTCAGAGTCGTCGGAACCGTCGATGATGCGTTTTTTCGAGCCATGTTTCTTGAGCCCTTGGAGGAGGGTCATGGCCAGCGAGCCTTTGAACAGAGATCGCGACGAGTAAGCTTCCTCGTTGGCTTCGAACAAGGCCTGTTGGAACACAGGGATGCTCGCGGCACCCGCCGGGATTGGCTTGCCGATGGCGAAAACCGCAGAAGGCAGCGAGGATTTGGACTCCACGCACAGGCTGGAACCGCGCGGGCGATCAATGGCGACCGGCAGGATCGGCAGGCCGAACGCGCACAACACTTTCAGGTGCGCAGCCGGGATGTGGCACGGCGTGGCGTTGCGGGTGGTTGCCCGCCCCGGGACGAAAATCAGGATCCCGCCGTCCGCCAGGTATGGCTTGAGCTGGCTGCCGGCGGCCTCGGGTGCGGCATCGTCGACGGAAAACATCGCACCAGAGCCGGATTTTTCGAGATGCGCCCGAAGGTTCGGATCGTAGAGTGCGTTTTCCTCCACCAGCCAAGTGATCTTGCGGCCTGGGAAGAATTTTTCGAAATGAAGGGCGAGTTCGAGATCCAGTCGCCCGGGAACCACCAAGTGGCCGGTTGACGGAAGGCGCTCCTTGTGAAGGATTTGAGTGGAGGCGGAAGACATTGGGTAAATCGGGATGCGGACAGGCTCCAAGCCTCGGTCCGCGGGGATTTACGCGGATTTTTCCCGGCACCGCACGGCATTTTTCCGGAAAACGCTGCCACTCAGTGCAATTCCCGCGGCACCGTGATGAGGAACTTGGTTTCGCTCCCGGGCACCGAAGTCACCCCGATGGTGCCGCCGTGTGCTTCGATCGCGCGCTTGACGATGGACAACCCGAGCCCGGTTCCCTTGATTTCCTGCTGCGAATGATGCTTTTCCACGCGGAAAAACCGGCGGAAAATGTGAGCCAGATCCGCGCTGGGAATCCCGACTCCGTTGTCGGAAACCCAGATCCGGATGGATTCGCCCGACCGCTCGCAGCCGATCTCGACGCGCAGTCCGCTGTAAGGGTTTTGCTTGAGCGCATTCTCTACGAGATTGAAGAGCACCTGCGTCCAGTAAAAGCGGTCACCTTGCAGAACAAGATCCGGGTCTGGCATTGTCACTGTCATTTCCGCCTGCTGGTTGCGGATGACCGATTCGAGCCGTTCGAGGATATCCTTGATGCAGGAGCGGAATTTGAAAGGCTCGATTTTGAGAGCGTTTGCCTCGCCCGATTCAAGGCGGGAAATGACCAGCATGTCCTCGACGATCCGCGAGATCCGGTCGGCATGCTTGCGCATGACAGTTAGAAATCGGCGGGCCATTTCCGGTTCCTCGATCATGTTGTCGTCTATCAAGTTCTCCAGATAGCCGTTGATGATGGCCAGAGGCGTGCGGAGTTCGTGGGAGGCGTTCGCGACGAAATCCTTGCGAACTTGTTCGATTTGATGTTCGGCGGTCACGTCGCGGATGATAACGCGGGTGGTTGGAGCGCCACCGGCGGGGTTGGAGAGTTGGGCGGCGTCGATGATCCAGGCGTTGACGCCGCGCGTTTCGAGGTCGCCGCGGGGGGACGTTTGCTGGGGAAGGACGACGCGCGATTGCACGGGTTCGCCGGTGGCCAGGCAACGGAGCAAGGCATCGGCCAGGCGGGGATCGAGGAAAGCCTCGCTAACAGGCCGGTTGAGCAGTTCGCGGCGACCGAAGAGCGCGCGGGCCGCTTCGTTGGCGAAGCGAATGTTAGCTTCCGAGTCGACGAGCAGGAATGCGTCGCCAAGGGCATCCAGCAGGCGGTTGCGTTCATCGCGGGCTTGTTCGAGATCGAGTTCGAGGCGGAGTTTCCAAGCATTGACTTCTGCTTCAGATTGTTGGCGTGAGCTGCGGTAGCGATAGGCTAGAAGGCCCAGTGCAACGAGCGCTGCGACCGTGGCGAAGATAGAGATTTCAGTGGTCATGCGTAAGCTTTCGCCACGCAATACCCGACGCCGCGCACGGTTTCAACCCATGCGCCATGCGGGCCGAGTTTTTGCCGCAATCGCTTCATGTGGGTATCCAGGGTCCGACTGTGGGTCGCGTCGCTATAGCCCCAAACGGTGCGGAGCAGGTCGTTCCGGTCCTGGGGCTTGCCCGAGCGCTCGCAGAGGAACAGGAGCAGCTTGAATTCAGTGGAAGTGAGTTCGGTGGGGTCGTTGTCCAGATAGAATTTGAGCGAATTCTTATCGAAACGAAACGGCCCGTAAGTGAAATCAACCGCGCCGGGAGGGGCTTCCGAGCGTTTTAGGATGGCTTGGACGCGGAGCATCAGTTCCTTCGGGCTGAAGGGTTTGGTGAGGTAATCGTCGGCTCCGGCTTCCAGTCCTTGGATGCGATCCTCGGTTTGGGCCCGGGCGGTGAGCATGATCACCGGAGTGTTGACAGTGCGGGCATCCCGCCGGAGTTCGCGGAAAACCGAGTAGCCATCTCGACCGGGCAGCATCAGATCGAGAAGTATCAGATCCGGCCGCTCTCGCAGGGCCATCTCGGTTCCTTCCACCCCGTCATGAGCCTTGATGACTTCATAGCCAGCGCGCTGGAGATTGAAGCCGATCAAGTCGGCGATATCGCGTTCATCCTCGACAATCAAAATTCGATGCATCGGAAAAGAAATAGCTGGCAATGTGGGAGGTCGCGAAACCATCGCGTGTGACGATTTGGTCACAAAAGATCCTTGGAAACGTAACTTCCGGGTAATGTGGTGCGGGCAATGCCGATCTTGACGCCTGCTTCAATCGATGTGTTGACACCGGTGCGGACCCCGTCACCGAGCACCGCTCCGAATTTGAGGCGACCGGTGTTGACCGGTTTCCCTTGGATCATCGAAACGTGGTGGCGTCCGTCGTGCCGGTGGTTCTCGGTGCAAGTCCCGGCACCGAGGGTCACATGAGTGCCGATAATCGAGTCCCCGATGTAACATTGGCGAGAGATGTAGCTGTTGTTGTAGATAATCGAGTTCTTCACCTCGGCGCCGTTTCCGACGTAGCAATTCGCGCCGATGCTGGTCGCACCGCGGATGTAGGCATTGGGACCGATTTGGCTGTTCGGTCCGATGATGACCGGTCCTTCGATTACCGTGCCGGGTAGAATGCGCGAGCCATTGGCGAGGCGGATGGAGCCGGTCAGACTGGCCAGCGGGCTGACCACTCCAAGCAGCGACGATTCATCCATCAGGGCGAGAACTTCTTCATTCATCCGCAACAGATCCCACGGATAGATTACCGGGAAGCAATTCGCGTCGGTGACAATTCTGTCCACGCATTCAGTAGGCTGGTCGGTGCCTTTCCAGGCAAGGGTGTTGCCGTCACCGTCGAGCAGACAGGCGGAGTTGGGATTTCTACCCAGCAGCAACAACGCACCAAGCTCGATCCAATTGTCCAGCGGGACGCGCAAGGTCCTCTCGCAGGCTTCCCTTGGATCCACAAGCTGCAAGCCTGCCCGGCGAAGGTCTGCTGAAAGCAATTCTCTCATGGGTAAATTGGCGATAAGACAGTCACCGAGCTCCCGGTTGGACGTCATCGGCGCACACAGTGCGGGATTCCTGGGGGGTAAGAGAGCGGCCTGCATTATTTTACAAAAAGTCCATCACGATCCCGCAGGTGATACACTACAATTCTCTGAATTTTTCTGGAGATGGTCACCCGCGTTGTGACTGCTCAGTATCGCACAGTTGAGAGGGCGTTGCATCGGGAATCGTGTGGTTAGCCAAAGACAATTCGAAGGTATCACATCACCTCAAGCATCGACGCCCCCGAAGATGACTTCCTGAAAAATTCTGGCGTCCAATTTTGGCAAGCATCCGCTTGTTCATTGACTGTTAAATCATGGCTTCCGGGCGCTCGTTTGTCACCTCCTAGCCACGAATGGCCGACCACCAAGCCCGGCAATTCTGACGATGGGGCTTTCAGAACGAAAATAGCCAAGAGCAGGAATTCCCCTCCTGTAACCATTCAAGATTGAATAGATCCCGGGGATGTCCCGCACTACGGCGCGCAATTATTTGCGGCAGGAAGATGTGATGGAACAGCGGCAGGCGCCGCACACCTGGAGGACGCGGGAAGACCCGCTGGAAGCGGTCTGGCCGCAGGCGCTTGCCATGTCAGGCCAGGCTCCCGAAATGGAGGCGAAGGCGCATTTCGAGCATCCGGCGCAAGAACCAGCCCGGCTGGCTAAAGGCGGGGTTGTTGCGACCCTTCCCGCGCCGGGTGCGGGGCTGGCGGTGGACTGGACGGAGATGGGTGGCTTGGGGATCACGATCCAGGGAAAAACCCTGGTGCACAGAGGAGTATCTGCGGATCTGCGCGAACTACGGCATCGAGACGCGCACGATCAATGTGAGGCAGCCGCAGGAAAACGGTTCCTGCGAGACGCCCACGGGCATTTGAAGCGGCGCATCGGCCAGCATCTGCTGGTGCGCGGCAGCCGGGATTTTTCCAAATAGGAGAAGTATGACCGCTTTTTAATCGGAGTATTGGAGTCGGCCAACCGACCGCGGACGGACCGTCCGGGCGAGGAGTTGGCGGCGATTAGGGAAACGGCTATCGCGGATTTACCCGACTACCGGGAACAGATGGTTAGCGTGGGCAACAACAGCACGATCCGCGTTCGCAAGCTGAGGTATTCGGTTCCCAGCAGACTGATAGGAACGAAGCTGCTGGCGCGCGTTTACGAAATCCGCATCTTGTTGCTGGCCGGCGCGGTGGAGGTGGCACGAAAGGCTGGAGCCACCGCGATGTGCTGTGCCACCTGTTCGAGAGCGAAGCGGTCGAGCGCGGCCAGAAGGGAACGGCGCGCCTGTTAGCCGAATCCGGGTTGCCCGAGACCAAGACGCTCAGCTCGCTCGATGAGGCGCTGCTGCCGGCCAAGGTGCGGCGGCAGCTGCCAGAGCTGATCGAAGGAAGTTTAGTGGACCGGTCGGTCAACGTGCTGGCCTTTGGACTGCCGCGACGCGGCAAGACGCACTTCCTCGCGGCCCTCGGCCGGGAGCCGATCCTGCGGCATTACAAGCGGGTGCTGTTCCGTCCGGCGTTCAAGCTGGTGGCGCAGTTGTTAGCCGCCAGGCGCGACCTGCGGCTGGAGCAGGAGCTCTAGAAGCCCGACCGCTACGAAGTGCTCATCCTCGAAGACATCGGCTACGTGCAAGTAAAGCCGGGAGGAGATGGAAGTGCTCTTTACCCTGCTCGCCAAGCGCTATGAGCGGCGCAGCCTGCTGATCAGTTCGAATCTGGTGTTCAGCCAGTGGGACCAGATCTTCAAGGATCCGATGACGACGATGGCCGCGATCAACCGGCTGGTGCATCACTCGATTATCCTGGAGTTCGACGGCGCGAGCCAACGGGTGAAAAAGGCTGGCGAGAAAGAGCCCGAACCAGCCGCGGGGTAGCTCCGTGCGACCCATGGGCTACCGCCCAAACCCCGCCGAGCTGGGGGAACTCGACCCCAATGATTCCCCCCAAGTCCCCCAAGGAGGACTTCTCCCTTCCCGTCCCCCAAGGGAGCGGGGGAAGTACCAGAAGAGCCCCGATTGTAGTTGTCGCCAGTGGGCAGCTTTAATTGTCGCCAACGGAATTATTATTATAGCTGGACATTCTCTCGTCGGCCGCTGTAGGCCGAGCCTGCCCCTGATCTGATCGCAAGCCAAACCCGGTTGCTCGTCTGCAATTACCGCAAATTTCACCGCCGCCGGGTTTCTCCAATCCTTGTCAAGCTCCGTGGCGACCGGGCTGGCATCCTTGAACCAAATCGCAGGCGACCTCAAGAACTAAGACCATCTGGTCACGCCTAACCGCCTTGGATCACGACTTGAGGAACGTCATCCGGAACAAGCGAACCCGGAAAACCCCGAAAAATCTGGCATCCCGGCCCTAACCTGAAGCGAATGGCTAGGTAGGGAATACAAACCCAACGATACCTCACGATCTGGCAATACCATCACCGGAAGCGTAGCATACGCCGAAGGCCGCAAAGACCAAGCAACGAGGCACCTAGAAAAGCAATGGTTGTGCCGCCGTCGGGAACTGAAGCCGCCGTGGACTCCGACGACCAGCTGAATTTACCGGTACCCCCCGACCCTTGGGTGGAGAACATCCACTTTCCCGGAGTGGCGTCGTAGTTGGTGCCTGTGAAAGTACCGGTTCCAGTGATCGCCAGGAAAAATTGATTCTGGAAGATAATGGTGGAAGACGTCAGATTAAATGCAAAGTTTTCCGGACCGGAAATCGCCCATAGTGGGTTCATCGAAGTTGACGGATTGAAAACCCAAGGTTGTGAAAACACAACAGGAGATCCGGCGGTAACCGAGGCGAACGAACCTGTGCCACTATCCACTTCAGAGAGCGTCCAAGATTGAACTCCAGTGGCGACCAAAAGATCGGTGGTGCTGTCGCCCGCCGAGTCCTGAAAAACCACCCCTCCGCCGTTTGCGGAGGAAAAGTTGATAGAGCCGGAAACGGTTGCAGCGTGGGTCGACGAGGTGAAAGCCAGCAAAGCTGCTAGGCACAGTATGGGGGGAGATGTTAGTTTCATAATCGCTTTTCTTTTAGGTAGAGAATCAAGTAAGTTTTCTAGAGCGCCTGAAGCAAACTCCAAGCAGAGCTGCTCCGAGAAGCAGCGAGGAACTCGTTTCCGGTATGGCATTCGTCTCTGACGACCAACTGAATTTGCCGTCCGATGACCCGCCTTGGGTCGAAAACAACCAAGTTGCCGGAGTGGCGTCGAAGTTGGTGCCGGTTAGAGTTCCAGTCGCCGAAATGAACAGGAAGCTGCTATTTCTGAATTCGACAGTGGTCGAGGTAAGGCTGAGCGTGAAGTCTCCAAAGCCAGGAATGGTCCAAAAAATGTTCGTCGGGGTGGACGGATCGAAAACCCACGGTTGCGACAACGAAACCGACTGTCCGTCTGGGACACTAATGAATGCGCCGGAAGTCGTATCCACCTCGGTTGATACCCACTCCTTCACGCCAGTCGCCGCAGCTAGATTGGTGGTGGCATTACCTCCCGAGTCTTGGAGAATTACTCCTCCCCCAGGTCCGGATGAGAAGTTGATCACGCCGATGACAGACGCCGCCTGGGCGCCGGAGCCAAGTGCGATGGCCGCAAATATAGGGGGGATTTTCGGATTGAGTTTCATACGGAGGGTCTTGAATCGTTTTAGGGGGAAGCTATCAAAGTGGACGGTACTCACAATGGGGAGAGTGCTATAACCATAGAGAAAAGCAGAGTAGTTTTCAAACACCTTTGCGTTCACGTCAGTTTCGCTGACACGCAGTTAATTAGGGGTATTCCGCGAAAAGCGCAACTTTTGTCGGACTTTTAAATTTCGGGGTTAGGCAACATTCTCATTATAAGCTCCTGACAAATATACAAAAAATTCCGAGAATATCCGTAATTCTGAAACATTCCTCATGTTCGTGAATTCAATCACGATTCACAACCAAGTTGGTTTATATTTGTGAATTAACTACCTGTCTTAACCATTATGGGGGTGATCACAAGCTGGCTGACAGTCGATTTAAAAACGCTCAGTGTAGTTGCCTGACCAGTGACACTGCACAGGCCTTGTAATTGGGCTGGCGCGAGTGCGGGTCGAACGCGGAATGGGTGAGTTGATTCACCTCCGGGTAGTGCATCGGGATGAAAACTTGGCCGCGTTGCATCGTCGGTGCCAGATAGGCCGCGGCCTTCAACAAACCGCGCCGCGAACGGACGGTCACCGGGTCGCCTTCCTTGAGGCGGAGCTCTCGGGCGTCGGCCGGATGGATCTCCAGATAGATGTTCTGCGGATAAAGTTTTTTCAGAATATCGGACTTGGCGGTTCGCGTCTGGGTGTGCCACTGGCTGCTGGTCCCGCGTCCGGTCAGCAGGAGGAACGGAAAATCGAAATCGACTGGCTCTGGCATGTCCGAGGGGGAGGAGAAGTGGATCTTCGCTTTGCCGCCCGAATTGTAATAAATGCCGTCTTCAAACAGGCGGCGCGACTGGAGATTGGAAATCCGGGAAATATCCATGCCCTCGGGAAAGGGCCACTGGATGCCACCGAGTTTGTCTATCATTTCATAGCCTTCGATCCCGGTGATGTCACACGGGCGGTCCTTGGTCAGATTCCGCAGCAGCTTGAAAGCGGCTTCCGGGGTGGTCCACTTCGCGAACATGTCACTGCAGCCCCAGGCGTTGGCAATGAGGCGGAAAATCCTGAAATCCGAAAGCGCCTGACCTGGTGCCTTTCTAAATGCCTTGATGGTGCCGATGCGGCGCTCCGAGTTGATGAAGCAGCCGTCCTTCTCGCCCCAACCCGCGGCGGGCAGGACCAGGTCGGCCGCTTGGGCGCTTTCGGTGGAATGATACATGTCCTGGACGACCAGGAATTCGAGATTCTCGCGCAACGTGGCGAGCCGGCCGGAATCAATCCACGAGTGAAACGGATTGGTCGCCACGATCCACAGCGCCTTGATCTGCCCGGACTCGGCGGCAGCGAGGATCTGGTCGTAGGCGAGGGAATGGTCAGCCGGGATGTTTTCCAAGGGGATGCCGAGACCGGCGGAAACCTTTTCGCGGTGTGCCGGATCCGCGAAATCGTGCCCGCCGACCAGCGAGGTGGTGTTGGAAAAAAGGCGCGAACCCATCGCGTTGCATTGGCCGGTGATGGAGTTGGGTCCGGTGCCAGGCTTGCCGATGTTGCCGGTGATCAGGCAGAGATTGATGATTGCCTGAGCGGTCCTGACGCCTTCGTGCGATTGATTCACGCCCATCGTCCACCACCAGGATACCCGCTTGCCTGGTTGTGACACGACACGGGCTAAAAGCTCGATGGCTTCCGCAGATTGGCCGGTCCGTTCCTCCACCGCGGCGGGAGCGTAGTCTTTGAGAAATTCGGAAAACTCCCCGATGCCTTCGGTGCGCGCCAATGATTCCGGGTCCACCCGGCCGTCGCGGAGAATGCAGTGCGCGAGGGCATATAACAGCGCGAGGTCGCCCTTGGGCTTCAGCGCGACATGCTGCGTCGCGGCCTGCGCCGTTTCGGTGGCGCGGGGATCAATGACGATGATCTTCGGATTGCGGTTGTTCCGCATCACCCGCTGCCAGAGGATCGGATGGGCGATGCAGAGATTCGCGCCGATCAGGACGATCACGTCGGATTCCTCGAAGTCCGCATACGTCGCGGGTGGCGCGTCGAAGCCGAAGGATTGCTTGTAGGCGGTGACCGCCGTGGCCATGCACTGGCGGGTGTTCGCGTCGCAATGCAGGAAGCCCATGCCGAACTTGAACAAGCACCCGAGAAACGCCATTTCCTCGAATGGAATCTGCCCGGTTGATAGAAATGCCACCGCCTCGCGGCCGTGCTTTTCGCGGATCCCTTTCAGTCGTGAGGCGAAAACATCAAGCGCCGAGGACCAGTCGGTGGGCACCAATTTCCCTGAAGCATCCCTCAGCAACGGGATCGTTGCCCGGTCCGGGGAATCCAGTGGATCGAGGGCTTGCCAGCCTTTGGGGCAGGCCATCCCGAGGTTCACCGGGTAGCCAGCCTGCGGACTCAGGTTGATCGCCTGGCCGTTCTCATCGAGGTGAATTTTCAACTGGCAACCGGTCGCGCAGTAGCCGCAGATCGAGGTGGTGGTGGAGCTTGGCTTTAGTCGCGAGGGGATTTTCCCGAGCCCGAAGTTGCCCGGCTCCTGAACCAGATCGCGGGTAAGGGGACCAGTGTGTTGTTTGAGAAAGCGGGTGAGCATTGGGGAAATGGCAGGCTTGCCCGGTAACCTAGCACTTCATGTGCGATATCCCATGCCCAATCCATCCCCCAGCGAGCGTTTTCTCATGCGCAGTATGAAGCCCGCTAATCTCCGCCACTGCCCGGTGTGCAAACTCACGGCTTGGCTGGAATCTTGGTTCGGACCGAGCAATGCGAACACAATGAAGTGCGCGATGCCCATTTGATCCGGGTCTGAAAGGGTCGGCGGTGTGGCCAGCGTTAGTGGTGGTGCAGTGGGTCAAATTCGAACGCTGAAGCACGCCGACCGTGACAGTTGGCTGCGCTCGCTGCCCGACCGACCCTGCTTTTCCCTGACGTGCGAATGATCCATCAGCGCCTTTGATCCGGACGGTTGCCTACTCCTTTCGGGTAGCGGACAGCGGTACTGGTCCGCATCAGATTGCGTCCATGTCGTTGCGTCTTATTGTCTTCATTGCCCTCGCTGTCTGGACCGCAGTTGTCCCGAGTCCGGCGAAGCCTGCCTTGTATCTCATCGGCGACTCGACGGTCCGCAACGGCACCGCCGGCCAGATGGGGTGGGGGGATCCGCTGGTCGATGAGTTCGATCCGGCGAAGATTTCAGTGGTCAACCGCGCGATCGGCGGGCGCAGCAGCCGCACTTTTCTGACCGAATGTCGCTGGGATGCGGTGATGGCCCACCTGCAACCAGGGGATTTCGTGCTGATGCAATTCGGGCACAATGACGGCGGGAAGTTGAACGACGAACGCTGCCGGGGGTCGATCAAGGGCATCGGAGAGGAAACGGAAGACATCGTCCGCATCACTGATCAGCAACCCGAGACGGTCCACAGCTATGGCTGGTATTTGCGGAAGTATATCTCCGAAGCGAAAGCGAAGGGCGTGACGCCGATCGTTGTCTCACCAATTCCGCGGAACATCTGGACGGACGGAAAAGTCGGCCGCTCGGATGATGGCTACGGCGGTTGGGCGAAGCAGGTGGCGGAGCAGGAGAAGGCGGTTTTCGTCGATTTTAACAATTTGCTAGCCGGCCGCTATGAGGCCATCGGACCGGAGAAGACTGCCGCGTTGTTCGCCGGGACCGACCACACCCACACCGGGCCGTTAGGCGCGGCTTTCAATGCGAAGGTAATGGCCACGGCGCTTCGCGAAACCGCCTTGAACGATTCACTCCTTCCCGCCGATCTGTGGCTGCCATCCATCTTCTCGGATCACATGGTTTTGCAGCGGGAAATGGCGATCCCGGTCTGGGGCACGGCGACTCCCGGGGCCGAAGTGAAGGCCACTCTGGCAGGTAACTCCGCAGTGACACAAGCAGACGAATACGGCCTTTGGAGAATGGAGCTGCCGAAGCTGGCGGCGGGCGGGCCATTCACGTTAGATGTCTCATCGGGTTCCGCGAAACGGACCTATCAGGACGTGTTGAGCGGCGAGGTCTGGTTGTGCTCTGGTCAATCGAACATGGACTTCACGCTTGCGAAGACTGCGAAGCGTTCGTTTTCTGGCGTGACGGATTGGGAGAAGGAAGTTGTGGCCGCCAATCATCCGCAGCTCCGGATGTTCACGGCCGAGTGGAGGATGAACGAGTTTCCGCAGCGCGAGGTGCCGGGCCATTGGGCGGTGTGCTCGTCAGAGACGGCGGGGGATTTTTCCGCTGTGGCTTACTATTTCGGCCGGGAACTCCGGCAGGAGCTGAAGTTACCCGTCGGTTTGGTGACCTGCGCATTTGGCGCAAGCACCATCGAGGCTTGGATCCGTCAGGAAACCTTGGAGGCTCATCCGCAGTTCAAGGACTTGTTGCAGGCCTTCTCGAAAAAGTGTCTGACCTTCCGCGATGACCCGCAGTTGTTCCTCAATTACGGTGAGGTCCTGGCGAAATCCAAGGGTGGCAAGGCTCCGAAAAATCCCGATCCCTTGCAGGACCAGCACAACCCGTTCGTCCTGCAGAACGGCATGATCGCCCCTGTTGTCCCCTACGCGATCCGCGGTGCGCTGTGGTATCAAGGCGAGTCCAACATGAATATCCGCAAGCTCTATCCGGATCTCCAGCAGACGCTCATCGCCGACTGGCGCGCGCAGTGGGGAAATCCGGAGCTGCCCTTCTATTTCGTCCAACTTGCAGCACACAAGGCCCCTGCCACAGAACCCGGCGGCGGCCAGCTCCCTGAGATGCGCGAGGCTCAGGCGAAATCCCTATCCATCCCTAACACCGGAATGGCCGTCACCATCGACATCGGCGATGCAAAGGACGTGCATCCGCGCAACAAGCTCGATGTCGGCAAGCGCCTGGCGCGGCTCGCACTCACCGGAACCTACGGCAAGACAGGGGTGGCGTGCGGTCCGACGTATCGTGAGAGCTTTGTGGAGAACGGCCGGATCCGCGTGAATTTCGATCACACCGGCGGCGGATTGATCGCCAAAGACGGAGCTCTCAAGCAATTTGCCATCGCCGGAACCGACGGTAAATTTGTCTGGGCAGATGCGAAAATCGAAGGCGAGAGTGTCGTGGTCTCCAGTCCGTCCGTCACCGCTCCCGCCTTTATCCGCTACGCCTGGGCCGAAAACCCGGCAGGTGCGAATTTGTATAACTCAGAAGGATTTCCCGCTGCCCCATTCCGTTCCGACCCATGATCAAACCCACCTCATTCTTTTTCTTCGCCAGTCTTCTAACCGCCTCCGCCCAGATCCCGGCTTTCCCCGGGGCTCAAGGCTTCGGTGCTTATGCCACCGGCGGGCGCGGCGGCGACGTGTATTATGTCACGAACCTGAATAACAACGGCGCGGGTTCGCTTCGCACCGGGCTCGATACCGCGCCAGCGGCAGGCCGAACCATCATGTTCGCGGTCAGCGGCTACATCCCTGTGGTCTCGGATACCAATTTCAATGTGCCATCCAAAGTGACCATCGCCGGTCAATCGGCCCCCGGTGACGGAGTGGGGCTGCGCGGCGGTCGGATGCTGATCAGCGGTTCAAATGTGGTCATGCGCCATTTCCGCATCCGGCACGGGAGGAATGGAACCGGTGGGGATTGTCTCAACATCGCGAGCACCGCCTCCAGTACGATGCTCGACCACATCTCGATGATGTTCAGCACCGACGAGAATTTCTCGTTCTTCAACAGCTCGGTGAACAATTTCACGATGCAATATTCCAACTCATCCTGGGGCATGGAGCGGCACAATGCCGGCGGACTCTGGGATCTGCAGAATGGATCGTGTCATCACACGCTCTGGGCGCATCACCGGACGCGCAATCCCAAGGCCCGCCCTAACGGACTGTTGGAGTGGATCAACAACGTCACCTTTCATTGGCGCAACGAGGGTTTCATCATGGGCGACTCGCAGACTCCCGCAAATTGGAAAGCCAATGTGCGGGGATGCTATTATATCTCAATCGATGATGCGGATGACGGCTCCACATTGCGCAGCACGAGCTTCAACAAGGCTCTGGTCGCCTCGAACGGATTGCCCAACTTCAGCCTCCATCTCGACGACACGCTGTATGACTACAACGACGACGGAATCCTGAACGGGACGGACCGGGGCTATGGCATCGTCTCAGGTTCCGAATTTACACCCGGCGATGCCGTCGGCGCGAACCGCTACTACAAGGCCGCAACTCCCTTCACTGGCGCGACCGGTGCTGCCACCGTCATCGTGGATGATCCGCTGGCGGCTTACAAAAAAGTCATCTCCTCCGCAGCCCCGCTGCGGCTCGATGCGAACTTCACGGGTCCCCTCCGCGACGAACTCGATACGCTCCTCAATGACACAGTGCTGAATCAGTACAGCATCCTCGTCCAGAAAGACGGAAAAATCGCGGGTGAAGATCCTAACAGACCGAATAACGGCGAACAGCTTCTCGCCGATCAGTATGGCATCACCAACAACGGCTTCGGTACCCTCAACGGCACCACCCCGCCCACCGACATCGACCTGGATGGCATGCCCGATTTTTGGGAAAACACGTTGAACGGTCTCAACGGGATGGCCTACAGCGTCACCGCGGCTGACCACAACACCGTGTTCACTGCAGGCCAGCTCCCGAATACATTTTTCCCTGCAGGCACCCCCGCAGGCTACACCTATCTTGAGGAATATCTTCATTTCCTCGCCGTCCCGCACGCCACGGTCGAGAAGAACACAGCCGGGACTCCGACCCTCCAAGTCATCGACCTCCGGAAATTCACCGACGGGTTTGCCAATGCTCCCGCATTCACTGTCGGAAGTGTCGTCAACGGCACCACCCAACAGTTTCTAGCCGACGGCACCACGCCGTCGGCGACCGGGCCTATCCTGAATTTCACTCCAACGCCCGACGTTTTCGGTCGTGCGGGATTCAACTTCACCGTCACGGATGCGGAGGGCAGCCAGTGGACGCAGCAGTTCGCCATCCTGATCCCCGGCGAGTTCATTCCGCGCGATCTGTTATGGATCGGCGACGGCACTGCGAATACCTGGAACGACACCGCGGCTAACTGGCGCCTGCCATCGGGCGAAGCCACGGCGTTTGACCTGGGCGATACCGCTCTCTTTGACGATCGGGGATCCGCCACTCCCGCCATCAACCTCTCGGGAGCCCAGACTTCATCCTCGGTGCTGGTCACCGGAACCAAGAACTACACGTTCACTGGCGGCGGTTCGATCGCATCGACCGGCACCCTCACCAAGGCAGGGACCTCCAATCTGACCCTGGCCACTAACACAACCTTTGCCTTGGGTACATTCCTCAACGGCGGTGATATCAATCTTAGCAATAGTTACACCCTGGGCGGCGGAGCAATCCGCTTTTCCGGCGGCGGCACGCTCAATGTGAATCACAACGATTCCTCCTATTTCACCCTCGCTCCGAACATTCACGTGGATTCCGGTGCGGTCGGAAACATCAATCTGTCCAAGCGCGTCGAACTCAACGGCGCCCTCTCCGGAGGCGGCACCTTCAACATCTTCTCCCCGTCGAATCTCGGTGCGGAGGGCCGCGCCTATCTCGACGGCGCTTCCCCGGCTTTCACCGGCACCGCCAATCTATCCGGCGGTGCGACCGCGCCGGGTAACGCCGGGCGGATCGCCTTCCGCGCCAGCGGCGGTTCGTTCAACGGCCTCGGCAACGCGCGGGTCCATCTATCAGGCATCGATCTTTATACCTCCAACATCGGCGCCGGAAGCACCTACGCGATCGGCCAGTTGAGCGGCGACGCCAACTCCCGTCTGAAAAGCAACTACACCGACGCCGGCGGCGCTACGACCTGGTCCGTCGGCGGACTTGGCACCAGTTCCACCTTCGCGGGCACGATCATGGACGGGACCAAACTGAACCTTTCCAACAGCATCACCAACCTGACGAAAACCGGCTCCGGAACGTTGACGCTAACCGGTACCAGCAGCTACACCGGAACCACCACGGTGACTGCCGGCACCTTGCGGGTGAACGGCTCGCTGGGAGCCACCACCGCGAACGTGGGCAATGGCGCCACCCTCGGCGGGGCGGGAAGTCTCGGTGCGTCGCTCACCATTTCCAACGGCGGATTCGTCGATCCCGGTCCAGCTCCGCAAACGGTCGGCACCCTCACGGTGGCCAACGGCCTGACGCTGCCTGCGGGTTGCAATCTACTCTTCGATCTCACGTCGAATCCAGCGGGGCTAAACGACAAGATTTCCGTCACCGCGGGGACTCTCGCCCAATCAGGGGTCCTCAACTTCAAGTTCAGTCCCATCGACGGCTACCTCTCGGCCGGCACTTACAATCTGGTCGTTGATGCGCCTAACAGCAGTGCGTCTTCCGTGTCGTTCACCCACAACTTCCCTGCGAACACCCGGCAGACCTTCACTATCGCCAGATCTTCGACGACCGCCACCACGACCAAAAGCATCTGGCTCACCGTCGGCGGAGCAGCGGGAAATCTGACATGGACCGGATCCAACAGCATCTGGGACATCGCCAACTCCACGCCTTGGACCGGCGGAGTCTCCGGCGATAACAGGTTTTACAATCTCGACCTCGTCACCTTCGGCAACAGCGCGGCCAATCGCATCGTCACCCTGTCGGCGACGCTCGAACCGCAGGTCGTGACCGTCAATCACAGCGGAAATCCCTACACCTTCGACGGCATCGGAACCTTCGCCGGAGCCGCGAGGCTGGTAAAAAGCGGCACCGGCACGTTGAACATCTCCAACAGTTCCGCCAACACCTTCACCGGTGGCACCACCCTCAATGCGGGCACGCTCAACCTCACCAACACCGGCACTCCGCTAGGCAGCGGTGTCATCGCTCTAACCGGTGGCAAGCTCCAGCTTCCGAACACCAGCACGTTCCTCTCGAACTCGTTCGTCTTCTCCGGCAGCAGCGCGATCGCTTCCTTCTACACCGGAAATTCCACCATCGTCAATTCGACCTCCTCGATCTTCGCCAGCAACGGCGCGGCCACGGTGGATCTCAGCGGTGTGGCCGGTCTTCTTAGCGTCAACGGTTCCATGAGCGGTTTTTCCGGGACCATTTCCTTCGGAACAGGCTCTGGCACGCTGCGCCTCAATTCCAACAGCAACGGTTCCGCCGACGTGAACTTCGGCAGTGCAAACGCCCACTTCGACCTCGGCACCGGCAGCGCCTATCTGAATTACCGCAATGGCAACATCACCATCCACCTCGGCGCGGTCTCCGGTGGGCCTGACACCCATCTCTACGGTCGCCAGAGCGGAAGCGCCGCAACCGTCTCCCACTACATCGTTGGGGCTCTCAACACCTCCACGACCTTTTCCGGAATCATCGCAAACGGCGGCGACCTCGGCGGTCTCGATCTAACCAAGACCGGCTCCGGCACCTGGACGCTCGGTGGGAGTTCCTCATTCACCGGCGCATTCAACGTCGCGGCGGGCACCCTCGCCATTACGGGTAATACCGTTTCCTCCGGCGGCACCTCAATTGTCTCCGGCGGGACGCTCTCGCTCGCTGGCGGCACTTTCGGCGCGGAATCCGTGACCAATGCCGGCACGCTCTCCGGCTATGGCAATCTCGCCGCCGATCTAATTTCGGAAGGCACTCTAACCGGTCGTGGATTCGCCACCGGCACTCCCGGAACGTTGGGCATCGGTGGCAGCGTCTATCTTGACAGCACATCGCTGGTGAAACTCCGCGGCGGCGTTTCCCCCGACCTTGTCGCGATCAGCGGTGATCTAACGCTTGCGGGCACCGTCCAGATCGCCCTCGCGCCGGGAACTGGATTCGGACGCTATCCGCTGATGAACTGCGGTGGCCAGCTTTCGGGAGCCGCCTTCCTAACCGGCATTCCGGGCGGCACCACCGCCCACCTGTCCACCACCGTCACGGGACGTTTGGATCTGGTCATCGACGATTCCGACGAGGACGGTCTGCCTGATTCCTGGGAAATGACCAAAATCGGCAATCTCTCGCAAGGCCCCAACCACGACACCGATGGCGACGGCCAGTCCAACGCCATCGAGTTTCGCGCCGGTACACATCCGAACAATGGCGCTTCCCGCTTTGCCGCCACCCTGACGCCAGCGAGCGGCAACCAATTCACCCTCACTTGGCCCAGTGTTCCCGGGAAGACTTATGCCATCGAGACGCACGTGAATCTGATTGGAGTATGGAGCCCGTTGATCTCCGTGCCCGCCGCAGCTTCACCCGCCACGACGACCAGCTATTCCTTGACGCCCGCCGGTAGCGCCAAGTTTTATCGGGTCGTGCTGGGGCCGTGAAATCGCGACCGGCGGGAATTTTCAATCATGAGACACCTTCTGTTGCCGCCCGCGGTTTGCTTTGCCGTCCTGGTCTCCGCGTTTTGCGTGCACGCCGCAAGTCCCGGCCAGGACCCGCGCGGTCCGCGGCCGATGCTGGTGGACAACATCGCACGCCCGCTGCGCTACACGCCCGATGGCGGCGACTTCGTCGTCGTTAACGGTGAAGAGTCGTTCAACCGGTCGCTGTATGGCGGCTCCAGCGGGTTCCGCGTGGATGGTGGCGATAGGCCGGAGTTCTCGTTCTATCTGCCAGGCCGCGGCGGCAATCTGCGGTTGGGCATCGCCACCGCAGCGGGAATGAAGTGGCTGCATGAGTGTGCCCGCATCGAGGCCCGCTACCGGGGCGGCACCATGGTCTATGAGATCCGCGACACGGTGTTAGGAAATGAGATGCTGGGCCTCACCGTGATTTCGCCCAAAGCGGACGAAGGCCTGCTGCTGCGGGTGGAAACCGCAGCCAGGGTGGAACTCCTCACCGCTTTTGGTGGCATCACCGGTGAGCGGGGCACGCGGGATGGTGACATCGGCTGCGAGAAGGTTCCGGTCCGCGAGTTTTTCCGCCTCCAGCCAGAGTATTGCCAGGAAAACGAAGTTCTAATGGACGCCGGTTCGCTGATGGTCCGAGCGAAAGCCGGATCCATTGCCGCAGTCCTGCCCGGTGGGGCAAGCATTCAAACTGTCGATGCCGCGATGTGGAATGACTTGCCGCGTCTAGCTTCTTCTGGGAGCCCCAAGCCCACGCAGCCCTTGGCCTTCGCGCGTCTTCCTGTGACGCCGGGCATGGTGATCGGTTTCCAACATCTGTCCGCCAAGGAGCCCGCCGCGCTTTGGTCTCACCCGGACCTATCCGCCTGGTTTACCCGCGAACAGGAAGAGCTCCGGAAAATCGCCGGGCGGGTGACCGTCGAGACTCCCGATCCGTTCGTGAACGCCGCAGTGCCCGCGCTCGCCATCGCCGCGGACGCGGTGTGGGAGGACCGGAAGTCGGTCTATCTGCATGGAGGCGTCGCGTGGCGCAGAGCGTTGTTAGGTTGGCGCGTCGGCTATGCGGGGGACGCCCTCGGCTGGCACGAGCGGACCCGCGCCCACTTCGACGGTTATGCAGCCCGTCAGAACACCACGCCGCCGCCCGCCGAAATCCCCGCACCGGAGGCCTCGGGCAATCTGGCCCGCAACGAGACCGCGCTCCATTCCAATGGCGACATGACGAAGTCCCACTACGACATGAACCTGGTCGGCATTGACGTTGTTTTCCGCCACCTGTTATGGACCGGGGATCTCGACTACGCGCGGAAAATCTGGCCGGTGGTAGAACGTCATCTCGCGTGGGAGCGCCGGTTGTTCCGCCGCGAGTTCGGGCCGGACAAGCTGCCGCTCTACGAGGCGTACTGCTGCATCTGGGCCAGTGACGACCTTTCCTACAACGGCGGTGGGGTCGCCCATTCGTCGGCCTACAATCTCCTTCACAACCGGATCGCCGCTCGTGTCGCGAAACTGCTAGGACTGGATCCGGGACCTTATGAAAGGGAGGCGGCGGCATTGGTCCTCGGGATGAACCGGCAGCTCTGGTTGCCGGATCGCGGTTGGTTCGCGGAGTGGAAGGATTTGTTAGGTGAACAACTCGTCCATCCCGAGGCAGCCGCATGGACATTCTATCACACGGTTGATTCTGAGGTGCCCACGCCGCAGCAGGCGTGGCAGATGGGCCGCGCCGTGGACACGCGACTGCCGCACATCCCGCTCCGTGGGCCGGGCGTACCGGAGGGCTTCGCTACCATTTCCACGACCAGCTGGATGCCATATGTTTGGTCGCTCAACAACGTAGTGCTTGGCGAAACGAATCACACCGCGCTCGGCCTCTGGCAGGCCGGTTGTGAGGATTCCGCCTTCCGCTTGTTCAAGGGCGCTCTGCTGGACAGCATGTATCTCGGCCTCTGCCCGGGCAACGTCGGCATGTGCACATGGTTCGATCCCAACCGGCGTGAGTCGCAGCGCGATTTCGGCGACGGCATCGGGATCACCTCGCGGGCCTTGATCGAAGGCCTGTTCGGCGTTACCCCTGACCTGCTAGGGGGCACGCTCACGATCAAGCCGGGATTTCCTGCCGCCTGGGACCATGCCAAAATGAACCATCCGGACTTCGGCTTCGCGTTTGTCCGCGGGGGCGAAACCGAGCGGCATGTGATCGAGTCACGATTCGCCAAACCCGTCGCCCTGCGGCTGATCGTCCCCGCGCATCGCACCGAGGTGGCGGCCGTGACCGTCAACGGTGCGCCCGCAACTTGGCAGGTCGTGGAGGATTCCGTGGGTTCGCCGAAAATCCGCATCGAGTCTCCGCCGGCTCCGGTTCTAACCGTTGAGATCCAATGGCGCGGCGATACTCCCGCGTCCGCGCCTCGCGAGATCGAGGTGAAATCCGGGGGCATTTTGGTTGCCGACCTTGGCGCGAAGATTGAGGAGATCGCCGATCCTCAATCGGCGCTGCGAGACATCCGAAACTCCGGCGCAACCCTGCATGGCACCGCTGTGGGAACGCCCGGACATCGCACGCTTTTCGCCCGGATTTCCCAAGGACAATTGAGTTGGTGGCAGCCGGTGACGCTCGATGTCCGCGAGGCAGCTTCCGCCGAGCCCAAGGTCTTCACCACCGATTGGACGAAGCCGGTGGCCGCCGGCGAGACCGTGCCTTTGGAGTCAGTTTTCAATGACCGCGTATCGGAAATTTTCCGCCACGAGTATCTAACACCGCGTTCGCCGCATTGCTCGCTTGCCATGCCGAAACAGGGCTACGGCTCGTGGTGCCATCCCGGGATGACGTTTGAAGTCGATGATTCCGGGCTGCGAGCCGCGGTGCTGAAAGGCGGCGGCCGCATCATGCTGCCTAACGGCATCCCTCTCGCCACCTCGGGCGACGCCACTGCACCCAACATCGCGTTCGTTTCCCAGTGGGACAATTTCCCGCGGCAGATCAGCGTGCCCTTGTCCGGCCGCGCCTCGAAGATCCACCTGCTGATGGCTGGTTCCACCTCGGCGATGCAAAGCCGCTTCGACAATGGCGAGGTCATTGTGACCTATGCCGACGGGTCGACCACCCGGCTCGCGCTGGAAAACCCGACGACCTGGTGGCCGATCGATCAGGACTATTTCATCGACGATCACGCCTTCGCCCGGCCGGGACCGCTGCCACTGCGGGTGGACCTCATGACCGGCAAGATCCGCGTGCTCGACGCCGACACCTTCGCCGGCCAGGGCCGGACCGTCGCTGGCGGGGCCGCCACGGTGCTGGATCTGGTGCTCGATCCGTCGAGGGATTTGAAATCGTTGGCGGTTAGAGCGATCGCCAACGAGGTGGTCATCGGCCTGATGAGCGCGACGCTCCAGCGGCCTTGAATCACCCTACCCCGGAAGGGTGACTGGACACCCAGGCGGCGCTCGCGATCAATGGGAGGCTGTCGGTCAAGTGATGGCCGGAATTTTTTTCCTTGTGCATGGCAAACCCACATTCCGCGATTCATGATCCTTCCCGTCTATTTCACGGGGGCCGGTGATTTGCCGGCCAGCGGAATTTCGAGCGCGGTGTCGCCCTTTCTCAGTTCTTTCTGGCCGCTGCGTTTGCGCGCTGCGTCAAGCACTTCCAGCGTTACGGCATTGCCGGGATCTAGGCGATCAAGCACCGTCATTTCGAACCGCAATGGCGAAAGCGTGGCGGCCGGATACGTCAAATAAAAACCCAACTCCTCGGAAGTTTTCATGACCACATCCACAGACGTCGGTGCCCGCGCCACCTTCCCACCCGGCAGCACGGTGCAGAACGCTCGTGCCTGCGCTTCGAGCCGGGCGCGCAGTGCGGAAACCGTCTCGGGCGTGGGGACCACGGCGGGCGCATTCGGTTCGGCCAACAGCACGCCGGCCATGTGCGCCGAGACGGTGACGACCATTTCCACCCGGTCGCTGAAGACTCTCGCCCGCGCGGTCATTTCCTTCACTTCATGGGCAGACGCGCTGATGGCTAACAGTGCCAGCAAGGTGAGTGAACGAAGGGGGTTGACTGAGGAAACCATGCGGCAGGCGAGGGGAATAGCTCGCGCTGGAAACTTTGTCCGTGAACCCGGCGGTTTGCACGCGTTTTTACATTGCCGGATGATTTGGGTGGCGATCATCGCATTCCTGCTGGCAGGAGCACCTGCCGCCCACGCCCAGCGGCAGATGGAGGCCCTGGATCGTGGCATGGTAGCGGTCCGCTCGACCACCACCAATGCCTACGTCGGCTGGCGGCTGCTAGGTGATGATCCGGCGGGCATCGCCTTCAATCTCTATCGTTCGGCCAACGGCGGCGCGGCGGTGAAACTCAATCCATCCCCGCTCACCACGACGACGGACTTCACCGACACCACGGCCAATCTCACGCAGTCCAACGCCTATCACGTGCGGCCAGTGATTGACGGTGCCGAACAGGCTCCTGGCGAAACGTTCACCCTGCCAGCGAACACACCCGTCCGGCAGTATCTAACCGTGCCGCTGCAACTTCCGCCCGGCGGCACCACACTGAGCGGCGCGTTCACCTACACCGCGAACGACAGCAGCGTGGGCGATCTCGATGGCGACAAGGATCTGGAGCTGGTCGTGAAATGGGATCCCACCAACTCGAAGGACAACTCGCAGAGCGGCCACACCGGGAACATCCTGCTCGATGCCTATCAGTTCAACGGCACCCGGCTCTGGCAGATCGATTTCGGCCCGAACATCCGCTCCGGTGCGCACTACATGGACTTTATGGTTTACGACTTCGACGGCGACGGCCAGGCCGAAATCATGGCCCGCACCGCTCCTGGCACCAAGGATGGCACAGGCGCGTACGTCGGCGGAGTGGCCAAATGGCAGGGCGGTTCGCGGCCCGCTTTCAACGACACCGACGATTATCGCAATTCCTCCGGTTACATTCTAACCGGCCCCGAGTTCCTCACCGTGTTCGACGGCCTGACCGGTGCCGAACTCGCGACCGTGCGATTCTTCCCGCAGCGCGATCCGGACAACCTGATCGACAATCCCACGGGTTCGCGAATGACCACGCTGTGGGGCGACAGCTATGGCAACCGCATCGACCGCTTTCTAGCGGCCGTGGCCTATGTCGATGGCCAGCGTCCTTCGGGGATCTTCTGCCGGGGATATTACACTCGCACGTTCGTCTCCGCCTACGATTGGCGCGGCGGGCTGCTGACGAAGCGCTGGAGCTTCGACAGCGCTGCCAATCCCAGCTACGCCGGGCAGGGAGCCCACAGCATCAGCGTCGGCGACCTCGATGATGACGGGAAGGATGAGATCGCTTACGGCGCTTGCGCCATCGATGACAACGGCATGGGACTCTGGAACACGGGACTCGGCCATGGCGATGCGACCCATCTATCGGAAATGGATCCCGACAGCCCCGGGCTGAAATTTTTCATGCCGCACGAGTCGCCGGGCAGCTACGGCATCTACGGCACCAGCTTGACCGAGCAGCGTGACGGCGAAATCCTCTGGGGTGCCCCCGGCGCTGGCGATGTCGGCCGCGGTGCGGCCTCCGACATCGATCCGCGCTTTCCCGGCTACGAAGCTTGGGCGACTAACAGTGGTTCGGTCTTCACGGTGAAGGGCGTTCCGATTCCCAACTCATCGCGACCGTCGGTGAATTTTGCGGTCTGGTGGGATGCCGACCCGTTGCGCGAATTGCTCGACAGCAACCGGGTGGACAAGTGGAACTGGAGCAACGGCTCTGCAAGCAACGTTCTAACCATGAGCGGCGCGACATCCAACAATGGCACCAAGGCGACGCCCAACCTGAGCGCCGACATCCTCGGCGACTGGCGCGAGGAAATCCTGTTGCGGACGACAGACAACACCGCGATGCGGATTTACACCACCACCAACCCTGCGACTTCCCGTCTCTACACGCTGCTGCACGACCCGCAATACCGGGTGGCCGTCGCTTGGCAGAACACCGGCTACAACCAACCGCCGCATCCCGGGTTTTTCCTCGGCCACGACATGGCCCCGCCACCCCGCGCACCGATCTGGCATGGCGATCTCGTGTGGCAAGGGGCCGCTGGTGGCAACACCTGGACCGTCGGCGGGACCGCCCGCTGGCTGCGCGGCGGCGTGCAAAGCACTTACCTCGACGGTGATTCCGTGCTGCTGGACCAATCCGGCAACACCAGTTCCGTGCTCGAGCTTTCCGGCACGCTCGCACCGGGGGAAGTGATCGTTCACAACGCCGTGGGAAAAAGCTACACCTTCGGCGGCACCGGTTCGCTCGGCGGGGCCATGACTCTAACCAAAGCAGGCCTCGGTGCGCTGACGATCGGGAATACCCAAGGTTTCACCGGCGCGACCTCGCTCCAGCAGGGTGACCTCGTTCTAACCGGCACGTTGGCCGCCAGCCAGGTCACCATCGAAGGGCTCGGCCGCGCGACCGGCACCGGCACCTTCGGCAATGGCCTCATCGTGAAAGCCCGCGGCCGCCTCGCGCCGGGCACGACCGGGGCCGGCACGCTCAATGTCGGCAATCGCCTCGATCTAACCGACGCGTTTCTCGACATCGACCTCGGCAACTCGCCCGCCGCCAGCAACGACACCATCGCGGTCACCGGCAATCTCAATCTCAACGGCATCACGCGCATCACCATCAACCGGCTTGCTGGCACGCTCGGCCCCGGTGCCTATCCGCTGATCACCTACAGCGGCACGCTCACCGGTTCGGTGGCGAATTTCGCCTTTTCCGGTCTCGCCGGCGCACCGGGCACGCTCTCCATTTCCGGCGGAGCCGTGGTTCTGACCATCGCCGCGACCCGCGCTCCCGGTCCGGTCACATGGAGCGGCACGGGCGCGATCTGGAATCTTGCCGCTACCCAAAACTGGCTGCTTGGTGGTGCGGCGAACATTTTTGTCACCGGCGACACCGTGACCTTCAACGCCACCGGTGCGGCGAGCCCCACGGTGACGCTCGTCGACGAGCTGATCCCCGCGTCAGTTAGCGTCGATTCGACCAGCAATTACACCTTCTCCGGCGCCGGCATGATCGGCGGCAGCGGGGGGCTGACAAAAGCCAATACCGGCAAGCTAACCGTGCAGACCGCGAACACCTACACCGGCGCGACGGAAATCAATGGCGGCATTCTTGAAGTTGCGACCGTCGGTGGCAGTGGCGTCGCCAGCACGCTGGGCGCGGCGTCCGCCAGTTCGTCCAATCTTGTGTTCAATGGCGGCACTCTCCGCTACACCGGCGGCCTCAGCGCCACCAACCGCGGAGCCACTTTCAGCAGCGGTGGTGGCACGCTGGAAGTTTCTAGCGGTTCCGGAAACCTGGTGATGGGTGGCACGCTCGCCGGTACGGGTGGACTCACCAAAACCGGCACCGGGACTCTCAACCTCGGGGGCGTCAACACTTACAGCGGCGGCACCGTGATCAAGGCTGGCACCGTCCTGCTAGGTTCGTTCGAGGCGAATGAAGACGGCGTCGGTACCGGCCTGGTGACCCTCGACGGTGGCACGCTCTCGATGACCGATCTCCAGAGCAACAACAACTGCTCGTGGCCGCTCCACATCCCCGCCGGCTCCACCGGCCGGCTCAATGCCGACGGCCGCTGCGTCATCACCGGCGCTCTAACTGGCGGCGGCACCTTCATCTTTCACATCCCCTACGTCCGCACCGGGCTCAACGGGAACTGGTCCGCATTCACCGGCCAGATCAACGTTGTAACCAACGGCGATGGCGGCGATTTCCGGATCAACAATTCCGCGGGCTATGCAAATGCCAGGATCAGTTTCGCCAACCTCGTCAACGCCTACTCGCTCACCGGCTCGACCACCATCGGCGAGGTCACCGGCGGCTCCGGCTCCACCATGTCGGGAACCGCGTGGACCATCGGCGCGAAGAATACGGACGCCATCTTCGGCGGCTCCATCACCGGTAACAGCGTCAACAAGGTGGGAACGGGCTTCTGGCGTCTAACCGGCACGAATTCCTACTCCGGCACCACCACCGTCACCGCCGGTGCGCTGCTCGTCGATGGTTCGCTCACCAACTCCAACGTCACCGTCCAATCCGGAGCCACGCTCGGCGGCAGCGGCACGATCACCCGCAACGTCACCATCAACTCCGGTGGCACGCTCGACTTCGCGGTGGACGGCGGCACCGTCAGCAACCTCACAATCGCCGGCAATCTAACGCTCAACGGCACCGTCAAGGTGGGGGCGGACATCATCAGCGGCGGCCTCCCTAACGGCACCCACGTCGTCGCCAGCTACGGCGGAACCTATAACGGAACCCCGGCCTTCGCTTGGACTCCGCCGCCCGGTTCCACCCAGACCGCCACCTTCGACACGACGACGCCCGGAGTGATCAAAATCATCGTCGCACCGGGTGGACCGAATACCCTGACTTGGACCGGTGGCACGAGTTCCGCTTGGGACGCCGTGACGCCTAACTGGACCGCGGAAGGCGCAGCCGCGATTTTCCAGAATTCCAACTCCGTGATCTTCGACGATACCGCCAGCGGCACGACGGTGGCCGTGAGCGGTTCCGTGGCTCCGACGGATATCCTGTTCGACCACTCGTCGAAAAACTTCACGCTCACCGGGCCCGGCATCGAAGGCGCGACGACCTTGATCAAAACCGGTTCCGGCAAACTGAGCGTGAGCGGAGCCAACACCCACAGCGGCGTCACGACACTTACCGGCGGCATCATCGCCATCGTCGGCGGGACCGCCAACGCGCAGCGCGGCCTCGGTAGCGGCGGGATTTCCTTTAATGGCGGACGGCTGGAAATGAACGGCTGGACCGGCAGCAATGGAACCAGCTATGGCACGCTCTCCAACCCGCTGGAGGTGCTTGCCGGAGCAACCGGAACCTTGGCCGTATCCCAGCGTGGTGATCTAACGGGGGCGCTCACTGGTGCGGGCACGCTCAACCTCGTGGTCAATTATGTTCGCGGCAACATCGGCGGCAACTGGTCCGCCTTCACCGGCCGGATCAACGTGCTCAACACTGGCGCGGACGTCGATCTGTTCCGCGTCAACAACCTGGCCGGCTACCCGGCGGCCGCGCTGGATCTCGGGACCAACGTCTCCATGCGGTATTTCGGCAATCTTACCGCAACGGTGCCCGTCGGCGAACTCGGTGGCGCGGCAGGTTCCGGTTTGATCGGGCTCGATAACAACAACAACACCGTCGGGGCCAACACCCTGACCTGGGAAGTCGGCGCGCGTGGCACCGACGCGACCTTTGCCGGCACCATTAACAACGGCACCAGCCCGAGCCTCACGGCCCTGCGCAAGGTCGGCGCTGGCACCTGGACGCTTGCCGGCACCACCACTTACAGCGGACCCACTAACGTTGTTGACGGGATTTTGAGAATCACCGGCTCAGTCACCGGCACCAACTCCCTGACCGTCGCTGCCGCGGCCACGCTTGAAATGTCCGGCGGCAATTTAACTGTCGCTGGACCGGTCGTGAACAACGGAACCATCCGCCTCTACGGTACACCCGCGCTGTCTTCGACCGGTAGCTTCACCAACAACGGCATCCTCGACCTGATCAACGGCCCGCCCGCGCTGCCCGCGAACTTTGTCAACAATGGCATTGTGCTGGACTCCAGCGGAGTCCGGGCACAATCGATCGCCGTCTCCGGCGGCAACGTCACCGTCACCATCCAGTCGTATCCCGGTCACAGCTATCAGTTGCAAACGAGGGACAGCCTCTCCGCTGGTAACTGGCAGAACACCGGTTCCGCGCAGCACGGCGCCACCGGCACCGTGCTCAACTTCATCGCCCCGATAGACCCCGGCGCACCGACCGGCTTCTACCGCGTCGTCGTCACGCCGTAACCCCAACGTGTTGACCGGATGATGAATTACTCCATCCGCTGGCACCGTATAAGCTATCTCATGCATCGCTCCATCGTCTTCGTGGCCATCTCGCTGCTCTCCGCTTTCTCCGCATGGAGTCAGGATCGCGCGACCTTGAACTTCAATTCCGGCTGGCGACTTGAGGTCGGTGATCCGGCGGATGCGGCGAAACCGGATTTCGATGATTCAAAATGGAAATCCATCACGCTCCCGCGCGCCTGGAACGAGGACGAAGCCTTCAGCAAGGACATCAAGGATCACAGCGGCGGCATCGCGTGGTATCGCAAGACCTTCACGCTGCCAGCCGATGCCTCCGGGAAAAAGGTGTTTCTGGAATTTGAAGGCGTGCGCCAGGCCGCGGAGTTTTTCGTAAACGGGAAGTCTGTCGGCCTCCATGAAAATGGCGTGATGGCCATCGGTTTGGATGTTAGCGAAGTTGTCCGGCCCGGTTCCAACATCGTTGCCGTCCGCACCGACAACTCGTGGGAGTATCGTGAAAAAGGCACCAACCAGCGCTACCAGTGGGTGGACAGGAATTTCAACGCGAACTACGGGGGCATTCCCAAGAACGTCCGGCTTCATGTCCGTGACCGGCTCTATCAGACGCTGCCGATGTTCTCCAATTTGGGCACGACGGGAGTCTATGTTTACGGCAAGGATTTCGACATCAAGGGCAAGGCCGCAACCATTCACGCCGAGTCGGAACTGCGCAACGAGCACCCTGAACCGCGGACTTTCGGCTACGAAGTGACCATCACCGACATGGACGGCAAGGTCGTGAAATCCTTCAAGGGCCAGGAAATCACGGCGGCTCCCGGGGCCTCTGTCACTGCCAAAGCCGAAGCCAGGGTGGGGGACCTGAATTTTTGGAGCTGGGGCTACGGCTATCTCTACACGGTTTCCACCCGCTTGTTAGTTGATGGGAAGATCGTGGATGCCGTCGATACCCGCACGGGATTCCGCAAGACGGAATTCAAGAACGGCATGGTCACCTTGAACGACCGGGTGATCCAGATGCACGGCTATGCCCAGCGCACGTCCAACGAGTGGCCCGCCATCGGCATGTCGGTGCCGCCGTGGCTCAGCGATTTCAACAACCGCCTGATGGTCGAAAGCGGTGGCAACCTCGTGCGCTGGATGCACATCACGCCTTGGAAGCAGGATGTGGAATCCTGTGACCGTGTCGGCCTCATCCAGGCGATGCCAGCCGGCGATGCCGAAAAGGACGTGACTGGCCGCCGCTGGGAGCAGCGTTGCGAGGTCATGCGCGACGCCATCATTTATAACAGGAACAATCCGAGCATTCTGTTTTACGAAGGCGGAAACGCACCGATCAGCGAGGAGCACATGGCCGAGCTCAACACCATCCGCGACAAGTATGACCCGCACGGTGGCAGGGCCAGCGGCTCGCGCAATATGCTCGGCAGCAAGCTCGCCGAATACGGCGGCGAGATGCTCTACATCAACAAGAGCGCGCGGATTCCCTTCTGGGCGATGGAATATTCGCGCGACGAGGGCCTGCGGAAGTATTGGGACGAGTTCTCCCCACCGTTCCACAAGGATGGCGACGGGCCTCTGCACAATGGACAAAATGCCGCCATCTATAACAGAAATCAGGACAGCCACGCGATCGAGAACGTCGTTCGCTGGTATGACTACTGGCGCGAACGCCCCGGCACGGGCACCCGTGTCAGTTCGGGCGGCGTCAACATTGTTTTCTCCGATTCCAACACCCATCACCGCGGATCGGAGAACTATCGGCGCAGCGGCGAGGTGGATGCCATGCGCATTCCCAAAGACGGCTTCTACGCCCACCAGGTGATGTGGGATGGTTGGGTCGATGTGGAGAATCCGCGGGCGCACATCGTCGGCCATTGGAACTATGCCCCCGAGGTGAAGAAGAACATCACCGTCATCTCCAGCGCGGATCGTGTGGAGCTGTTGCTCAACGGGAGGTCGTTAGGCGACGGCAAGCAAAGCAGCCGCTTCCTGTTTACCTTTGAAAACATCGCCTGGCAGCCCGGCACGCTTCGCGCGAACGGTTTCGACACCGCCGGCAAGAAAATCTGCGAGGCCGAGCTCCAAACCGCCGGCGAGCCGGTGGCCCTGCGCTTGAAACCGATGGTCAGCCCGTTAGGTCTCAAGGCGGACGCCGCCGATCTCGCGCTGGTCGAGGTGGAAGTCGTCGATGCCAAAGGCCGTCGCTGCCCGACCGCACTGAACATGATTGATTTCGAACTAACCGGCCCTGCCGAGTGGCGCGGCGGAATTGCCCAAGGGCCGGGGAATTTCATCCTCGCCCGCAGCCTGCCCGTCGAGTGCGGGGTCAACCGGGTGCTAGTCCGCTCCACGACCACTCCCGGGAAGATCACCGTAACCGCGAAATCCGCCGGTCTAACCACCGTGGCGGTTGACATCGAATCCAAAGCACCGCCAGCGGAAGCGCACCCCGCCGACGGCCTCCCGTCCAACCTCGGCCGCGGCCCGACTCCCGCGACCCCCTCGTTCCAAGTCACCCGAATTGCCGTGCCGATCAAAAGCGCCACCGCAGGCTCGAATACCGACAAGGTCGCCGCCAGTTTCGACGACGACGAGACGACCGCGTGGGCCAACGACAACACGCTCGCCAACGGCTGGATCCAATATGAACTCGCCCGACCCGCGGTTCTAACCGAGGCAACCCTCAAGCTCACCGGCTGGCGTCAGCGCAGCTATTCCATCCGCATCACCGTCGATGGCAGGGAGGTCTTCACCGGGCTGACTCCGAAGGGCCTCGGCTACGTCACCCTCCCGCTGAAACCGGTGAAAGGCAGCAGTTTCAAAATCGCCCTCTACGACGAGGGCGCGACCGAGGACGCCTTCAACATCGTGGAACTCGGCGACAAAAAGGAAAACGCATCCACCGGCGCGGACAAGCTCGGGAAGAAGACTGTTAGCATCGTCGAAGCGGAGCTTTACGAAGCGGTGCCCTGACCCGCACGAGTTACTTCGACAGCTGCGCCTCGAGGTCGCGGCGTACTAGCGGCGACAATGCGTCAATCTCGAGGGCTCTGCGGAGCGATTCCGGATTCCCTTCGCCCAGCCGGTGGATTCCTAACAAGTCGCTCACGCTGACCCGGCGGGGATCACGGCCGATGACTTCCAGTTCGGCTCCCGCTTCAACGGGACCGGGTTCACACACCTTGTAATAGAAGCCGCTGCGGCGGCTTTGAAGAAAGCGCTTCAGGATGTCCGGACGGCCGAGTTTGTGACCCAGCTTGAAGCAGGGAATCCGCGCGCTGGTGACTTGCAGCACCAGGATGCCGATCCGGTGGATGTCCCCGATGCAGACATCTCCCTCCAGCAATCCCGCCGTAGTCAGGTTCTCGCCGAAAGTGCCTGGGGGAAATGGTCCTGCTCCCAATTCAGCCTCCCAGGCCGCGTAGTGCTCCACTGGATAGGCATAGACCGCCTGGTGCTCGCCGCCGTGGACTGTCAGGTCGGCCTGGCCGTCGCCTTCCAGCCCCAGTTGATGAACGGCGACGGGACCGCTTACCGGTTGCTTGTAAATTCCGGTCGGGACGGACTTGCCGTTGATTTCGACCGTCGTGGGAAGCGAGCGATTGACGTGGAGCACTTGCATGATGCCGCCTTGCTTAGCGCAATCGGGCGGCCAACGCTATTCTTGCCGGATGATTTCCCCTCATGGACTCGGCCCGCCCGGTTGCACGGGTCGCTTGGCTTCGGAGCTTGTTTTGCGATTGCCATTGATCTCCGCGGCCATAGCCTGCCAAGATGATCGCGAAATTTCGATGGCATTTTCTCGCGGTGTTAGCCGGCGGGGTGGTTTTGTGGCTGGGGTTGGCTGACGACGTGCCAAAAGCCAAAGTGGAGGATGGCACGCCCAGTGAGGTTCGCCAGAGTTCGCGCCACCGGACGGGAGAGGTTGAGAAGCACCGTGACACGCCGTTGGAGGAGAAGGTCGAGCAACTTGAGCTACAACTTGCGGATCGGCAGAAGGCGCTGGCCGCGCTCGCCAAGACCAGGAGCCCGGTCTATCTGGGAGCCGAGGGTGCGCCGTCGACCGATACCCCTGAGGAGGCGGAGAAGAAAGCCCGGGCCACCCGGATTTTCGAGGAGGGCAAACGGGAGTTTCTGGCGGACCGGCAGTTGTTGCAGAAACTGAAGCAAGAACTCGTCGAGGAGCAAGCCAAGGCCAAACAGGACGCGGTTTCCCGCTAAGGCGGATCGCCCTTGGCCAAGCTGGTTCGCCTGCATGCCGGGCCAAGTTTTGGAAATCGTTCCCAATCAATGCCGTGGATTCGGCGCAGCGGACTTCCAAGCCGCCGGCGAGGGCTTTTTAAATATCGCCCGTTTTACCATTGCCGTTGACCCGGGGCACTCCGCTGGCACTCTGCCGCCATGTTTATCGATCACATCCGCATTTTCGGAAAAGCCGGCGACGGCGGAAATGGCGTTGTCTCATGGAAGCGGGAAAAATTTGTCCCCCGCGGCGGTCCTGACGGCGGCGACGGCGGTGCGGGTGGCGACATCATCCTCGTGGTGGATCCATCGGTCGATAACCTCCGAGCTTACCACTACGACCCGAAGCTCATCGCCGAGGATGGCAAAAACGGCGCCGGCGGACGCAAAACCGGTAAAAGCGGCAAGAATGTCATCGGCAAAGTCCCTCCCGGCACCGTCGTTTTCCGCAGCAACGCCGTCACCGTCCAGGAAGCCGTCGAATTCGAACGCAGCGCCGAGGGCATCGACCTCGAGCCCATCGCCGACCTCACCGAAGTCGGCCAGGAATTCGTCCTTTGCAAGGGCGGTGACCCCGGCAAGGGCAATTGGAATTTCAAAACCGCCACCAACCGCACGCCCGTCGAGCACACCCTTGGCACGCCCGGCGAGGTCTCCGTTTTTTATCTGGAGCTCCGCCGCATCGCGGATGCCGGGCTGGTAGGTTTTCCCAACGCCGGAAAATCCACCCTCATCGGCAAGCTCTCCCACGCCAAGCCCAAGGTCGCTTCCTATCCGTTCACCACGCTCCAGCCGGTCGTCGGCGTCGTCGAGTTCCCCGGCTACCGCCGCTGCACCATCGCCGACATTCCGGGCCTCATCGAAGGTGCCCATGAAAACCGCGGCCTCGGCCACGAGTTCCTCCGCCACATCACCCGCTGCCGCGTTCTGTTATTCGTCATCGATATGGCTGGCAGTGAAGGTCGCGATCCGATCTCCGACCTGGAAATCCTCCGCCGCGAAATCAAGGAATACGATGACGAACTTGCCCGCTTTCCGTGGAAAATCATCGCCAACAAAATGGACCTTGAAGGTGCCGCCGAAAATCTGGAAATCTTCCGCAGCCGCTTCCCCAAGATCGACATCATTCCGATCTCCGCGGAAAACGACATGGGCCTCGATGATCTCAAACAGGCACTCGACAACGAGATCGGCTACCGCTCCGAAAAATAACTTCGCCGCCCGGCATGGATCCCATCCCCCAATTGGTCTTTGTTTACGGCACACTCCGGCGTGGCGGGACCAACCATTTCCGCATGGCCGGTGCGGACTTCGTCGCTGCCGGGACCATTACCGGACGGATGTACCGCATCGACTGGTATCCCGGCCTTGTCCTCGACGATGCGGGCGATGAAATTCACGGCGAGGTTTATTCAGTCGTCCCCGAACTGCTCTCCGAACTCGA
>JBGSOI010000089.1:0-9608 GCA_041739215.1 Akkermansiaceae bacterium | reverse complement strand
TGTTCCGGAGTGTAGCGGAGGCGGCCCCGGTGGTCGGATTTGATAATGCGGTCGTGGGTAGCAGTCATAGCCGGCACGCTATGACTGCTTTGCTACGCAGCTGCGAGAGGTTTCAGATGGTGCCCCGGACTACGCTTACGTGGAAATTGACTATTCCGATGGTTGGAATAGACCTCTTTGATGGTCCGCTCCCGGTCATGGCTGCTTTTGGTTTTGATCTTGGTGCTTGCCATTGGCTTGGGATCGCTGTGGCGGCAGCGCGATGTTTCCCACGAATCCGCACGCCGCTTGCCGGAGGCGGCTGTCGCGGAAGTTGCGAAGGAGGACGACAGCTTCGGTCCGATTCCCAAGGTGGAACCACCCGATGACGCGATCCGGCCGGCGATGCCTCCTGTCCCTTACAAACCTGAAAATACATCCGAAGCGATGAGCAATCTTGCCGCCCGGATGAGCCGGCAGACCGGTGGCCTTGAAGTGATCACCCATGCCGACGGTCGCCGTTCGGTCGATCTCCGTGGCAGATTCATGCACATGAGCACCGCCGTCACCGGGCCTGACGGCAAGACGGAGGTCCGCTGTTTTTCCAGCGATCCTGAAATGAATGCCGCGTTGCCCGGAAACCCGTCACTTGATGCGCCCCAAGTCCTCCCTCATGTCCGCTAGAATCCGGTATATTCTGTTAGCATTCCTCCTTCTGGCGGATCTTCGCGGTGCGGAATTCATTTTCGTCAACGGAGACGGGGTCGGCGTGGGTCTCAACGATCCCACCCCGGTCGCTCCCGTCGGCGGAAATACCGGGACCACTCTTGGTGCCCAACGCATGGCCGCTCTCCAACAGGTAGGAGAAATCTGGGGCAGCTATCTGGTCAGCGCGGTGCCGATCCGCGTCCTGGTGGAATTCGACGCGCTGGCTGCCAACGTTCTCGCCGGAGCCGCACCGGTGTCCCAGCAGCAGAATTTCACGAACGTTCCGAAGCCGGACGTCTGGTATCCCATAGCACTGGCCAATGCCTTGGCTGGCAGCGATCTGGAACCGGGATCCAGTGACATCACCATCACCGCGAATTCCAACGGATCCTTTTACTACGGATTGGACAGCGCCACTCCTCCAGGAAGCTCTAACTTTGTGGACGTCCTGCTCCACGAACTGGGACACGGGCTGGGATTTGTCAGCTTCATCGACGGGGCAAACGGGAATCTGTTTTTCGGCCAGATCGACATCTTCAGCTCTTTCATTTCCGACAAACAATTGGCCGGAGCTTGGTCCGGCTTCACTCCGGACCAGCGGGTCACTTCCGCCATAAATGATCCCTATCTGGTGTGGACAGGCCCCTTCACCACGGCGGGATTGCCGTCGAAAATGGCCGCACAATCCGGAATCAGCGGCTTCCGGCTCACCGCGACTTTTCCAGGACCGTCGGCACAGTTGGTCCCCTTCGCACCCGCTGCTTTCGGACCTGCCGTTTCCAACAGCGGTCTGAGCGGAGAGCTGGCGATCACCGACACCGGCGCGGTTCCTCCGGAAGACCCCACCGGCGCTTGTGGCACCATCATCAATTCCGCCCAGATTGTCGGGAAAATCGCCTTTGTCCGCCGGGGAATCTGCAATTTCGACGACAAGGTTTACAAAGCCCAACAGGCGGGAGCCGTCGCCGTGGTGATCGCTAACAACGTGGAAACCGGACTCATCATTCCCGGCGGAGATGGCATCGTCGATGGAGTCCCGGTGACCATTTCCATTCCCACTGTCTTCATCAGCAAACAGGACGGAGACGCCCTCCTCGCCGCTTCACCCGGCGTGCCGCTCTCCTTCGCACCCATATCTAACCAATTCGCCGGTGCCTACGGAAACCAGCTCCGCCTCCATGCTCCGCTCACTTTTGCCTCCGGTTCCTCGGTTTCCCATTGGACCACGGCCTCCGCTCCCAACCTGTTGATGGAACCGGTCATCAATTCCAATCTCGACCGCCAGCTCGATCTAACGCTCACCCAGATGAAGGACATCGGCTGGAAGGTCATCGACATTCCTTTCCCGCATCTCACCTACGAGTCCTGGAAATCGCTGGTTTTCGGAAGCGGCGACACGCTCACCAATCCCGCCGATGACCCGGATTCCGATGGCGTGACCAACCAGGAGGAATACTTCTTCGGCATGAACCCGAAAGTGTCCGATGCTTCGAAACTACCGGTGTTCCACTTCACCAGCGGCCAGGCAGATCTCGTGTTCACCCGCTCCAAACTCACCACGGACTTGTCATACGCGATGGAGAAGTCCACCACGCTGGATTCCTTTCAGCCCGCCGTAGCCGGAGTGGACTATCAGATCGTTTCCGCGGTGAGTCTCGGTGCGGATGCCGAGGAAATCACCCTCCGATTGATAAATCCGCCGGCCGGCTTGTTTCTCCGGCTGCGGATCACGAAGTCACCGTGAGATTCAGATGCTGTCTGGAAAATGGTGGGGACCGTTCTCCGCAACGGTCCAGCGAATGAGAGGCGAATGAATCTCCCCATCAGAAGCCGAAAAGTCGTTCCATGGTCGCTCATTCGCAAGCCATTCGCCGAACCGCCCGGAATGCAGGTCGAGCGATAGCGAGATCCTTTCAACCGCGAAGCGCCATCAGCATGGCCGGAGGCAACTCAATCCCTGCCTCCGGCCTTGTTCAGGTTCTTCTCAGGCGCCCGCGGCCTCGCGGATCGCTTCAAGCTCCTCCCAGCGCGTGTAGAGCTTCGCGACCTTCGCCTTCGCCGCATCTAACTTCTCCACCATCTCCGGAATCTCCGCGAAGCGTTTCGCCTGGAAATCCGGATCATGCAGCAGCGCTTCAAGCCCTTCCGCCTCCTGCTCGATCGCGAGAATCGCCGTCTCCATTCCTTCCAGCTCGTTCTTTTCGTTGAACGTCAGCTTGCGGCCTTTCTTCGCGGCCGGTGCGGCGCTGGCCGCTTTCTGGCGGGCCGCCGCCTCGCGCGCGGCGGCCTGCGCCTGGATCCGTTCGGCCGCTTCCCGTGCCTGGCGCTTTTCCAGATAGTAGGAATAATTTCCCGCCTGCACCGCGATGCCGTTGTCCTCGAAGGCGATGATCTGGTCACAGATTCTATCAAGGAAATAACGGTCGTGGGAAACCACGATCACCGAGCCGTCGAACACCGCGAGCGCTTCCTCCAGCATTCGCAGCGAAGGCAGGTCGAGGTCGTTCGTTGGTTCGTCGAGCACGATGACGTTGCCGCCGTTCTTCAAGACCTTGGCCAGCATCAGCCGCGCCCGCTCGCCTCCTGATAGAAGATCGACGCGCTCGTTGATCCGTTTGTCGTCGAACAGGAACCGCCGCAGATAGTTCCGCGCGCCGAGCGGCTGGTTGCCGAACATCAGCTTCTCGTTGCCGTCGGAAATTTCGTCGAGCAGGGAGCCGGTGCCATCTAGGACCATCCGTGTCTGGTCGATGTAGTTCACCTTCACCCGCTTGCCCGTCACGGCGGTGCCTTCCGTCGGCTCGATCTGGCCGAGGCAGAGTTTGAGGAGTGTGGTTTTGCCCACGCCGTTGCGCCCGACGATGCCGGTGCATTGACCGGGACGCAGGCTGAGTGTTAGATTCCGGAACAACCAGCGTGGGGATTTCTCGGAACCCACGTTCACGCCCGCGCCTTCCAGCTCGACGACGATGTTGCCCAAGTCCGGCGGCGGCGGGATGAGCAGATCCATTTCCCGCTCCTCGGGCGGCGCTTCCATGCCTTCGATTTCGTAAAACTTGTCGAGCCGGGTGCGTTGCTTGGTCCCGCGCGCCTTCACTCCGGATCTAACCCATTCCAACTCCTCGCGCAGGAACCGCTGCCGCCTCCGCTCGGTCTGGCTGGCGATCTGCTGGCGGATCGCCTTCGACTCAAGGAACGCCGTGTAGTTCCCCGGATGCGAAAACGCGCGGCCCTGGTCGATCTCGATGATCCGTGTGGCGATGACGTCGAGGAAATAGCGGTCGTGCGTCACGAAGATAACAGCTCCGGGAAAGCCCTTCAGGTAATCTTCCAACCAGCGGATCGACTCGGCGTCCAGATGGTTCGTCGGCTCGTCGAGTAGCAACAAATCCGGCTGGCAGGCTAGTGCGCGGCACAGCGCGACCCGCCGTTTTTCCCCACCTGATAGCGGGCCGACCATTGCGTCCAACGGCGGCGTGCCCAGCGCGGTGGACGCCGCCTTGATCCGCGAATCGAGGTTCCAGCCGTCGGCGTGGTCGATGAGATGGAGCAGGTCGTTGAGCTCCGCATCGCTGCCCTCGCCGTTCTCGTAACGGCGGATCGCCTCGACGATGTCGGCCGCGCCCGAGGCGATGTTTTCCTGCACGGTCAGCTCGGAATCGAGTTCGAACTCCTGCGGCAAATACCCGACGCGCAAGGCCCGGCGCAGGGAAATTTCCCCGGAATCCGCCATCTGCTCACCGGTTAGAATTTTCAACAGCGAGGTCTTGCCACAACCGTTGCGGCCGACCATGCCGGCTTTCTCCCCGGCGGCGATGGCAAGGGTGACCCCGTCCAGCAGCGTTTGATAACCGTAGGTCAGGCGAATTTCGTTGGCGGAGAGGAGAGCGGACATGCAGCGGCGCGGATGTGCCCTATCCCGGACGAAACGTCCATCGCAGATCGGTGGGTGGCGGCGGTTTCCCTGCGCCATGCCTCATGCGGGAACACGGCTCCATTCTTCCTCCAGCCGATATTCCCGAACGAACGACAGCAAATCCTCGACGTCCCAGTTTTCTCCGAGCGCCGCGATCATGCGGCCGATGTCGCGAAGATGCTTCTCGGAACCCCCTTCACGGAAAAACTGGAGTTTTCTGACGATCACATATTCGGGCGGCGCGAGAACGAGCCGGTCTTCCTCCAGCCGAACATGGCGGCAGTGGGCAAGTCCCCAGCGGTGAAGGGCGTCGCAGGCTGGATATATGTCGGCCTTGAAGCCGGTTTCGTGGTGGATGAGATTGAAATGTCCTCTCTGTCGGCGGGCGATCTCGATCTCCAAAATCTCGCGTGGGGGACAGTAAAATTCATCGGCAGGAAACGCGGGTTCCAGTTTCCCGGCGTCGCTGGCATTCATATGGACCACGATGTCCACGTCATTCGTCATCCGCGGTTCGCCATAGAAAATGGCAGCCACGCTCCCGCTGACCATGTAACGGATGCCGAGTTCCTCCAATTTTCGGGTGAAGATGAGAAACGGCTCAGGTGGTGGCATGGAGGAAAATTTCTTTAACTTTGCGCTGCACCTGGTCCTCGCTCCAGTCGGGAAACTGGCTGCGGAGGCCTGCCGCTTTGAGGGAACGGGCGCTCCAGTACATCGCGAATGCGGTGCGAAGTTTCTGCCGCCCACTCAGACGGCGGAGCATGGCGATGTACTCGGGAGTCAATTCGCTGGTCATGACAGGAGTCTGACTGCTGGCAGGGCGAATGACAAGACGGCGCGAGACGAAATATGGACTGCGGCGGGAAGCCAAGTGCGACTACGTTTCTTCCTTGGGCGCGCACCCGTCTCCCAACCCAGGACAGCGGACTGGATGCATCACGGAATTTTCGCCTAAGAAATCCACCACCGGATCGTTCCCCCACACACATGCTTCGAAAAACCTCGATCCTGCTCCTCGCCGGGGCTTCGCCATTGGTTGCCCAGGACTTCCTCGACCCGCTGTTCGTCACCGCCTCGCGCTCCGAGCAGCCCAAAAGCACCGCACCCTACACGACCCACTACCTGGACCCGACCTTCCTGAGCGAGCAAGCGCCCCGGACGCTGCCCGACGCGCTGCAATACGTCCCGGGCATCCTGATTCAAAAGACCACCCACGGCCATGGCTCGCCCTTCATCCGTGGCTTCACCGGGCGGCAGAATCTCCTGCTAGTGGATGGCGTGCGCGTCAACAATTCCACCTTTCGCAGCGGGCCGGTTCAGTATTGGAACACCGTCGATGTGCTCAACATCGATCACATCGAAGTGATCAAAAGCCAGGGCTCCGTGCTCTACGGGTCCGACGCGATCGGCGGCACGGTCAACACTTTCACCAAACAATCCCGGTTCAGGAATGAAACCGCCGGCCAGGCCTACGTCGGCGGCTCGGCGTTTTACGAATACCGGACCAATGGCGACGGCAGCAACATCGGCCGCATCGAGGCCGAGACCGGCATCGGCGGGAAATTCGGCGTCATGTTAGGCATTTCAGCGAAGGACTATGGCGACATCGAGTCATCGGACATCGGGCTGATGGAGAACACCGGCTACACCGAGCAGAATTACGACCTGCGCTTCGACTGGGCGGTGACCGCCGATTCCACGCTGACCTTCGCGACGAGTTACGTGAATCAGGACGATATTTCCCGCTGGCACCGAACCTTGGACAATCCGGGCTGGATCGACGGCAGTCACGTCGCCGCTCCCGGGAAATGGACGGCGGACACCTACGATCAGGAGCGCTCGCTGACCTACCTCCGCTACGCCGGCGTGAACCCGCAGGCAAACGCCGCGATCAAACGCTGGAGCGCGACCGTTTCCTATCAGAGCGCGGATGAATCCGAACTCCAGAATCGCTTCCCGGACAAGCCGGTCACCGATTCCGGAGTGCGTCGCCAAAGCGCGGTAAACGTCAATACGACGGGCATCGACCTGGTTCTGGAATCACCGGTGGGTCCGGGATCGCTGGTCTATGGCGTGGATTTCTATCATGACGAGGTCGACTCCTCCGGCTTCCAATCGGATCTGCTAGGTGGGCCCCGCACGGAAAGCCTGCCGGTGGCCGACGATTCCGACTACGACCTGTTCGGGGCATATGCCCAGTATGCCTGGAAGCCGGTCGAGCAATTCGAACTCACCGCCGGAGCCCGTTACACGTATGCGGACGCTCATCTCGGGAGATTCTCAGGCGGCGAGGATGAATCGAAACACTGGGATGACACGGTCGGCTCCGTCCGCGGGATCTATTCGTTCAACAGTTGCTGGAGCGCCTATGGCGGAATCTCGCAAGCGTTCCGCGCACCGAATCTCGATGACCTCACCGGCAATCTGTTGGCCAAATCCGGCGCTCCCGTCGCGGGCGACCCCGACGTGGATCCCGAGAATTTCCTCACCTACGAACTCGGCACCCGCCATCAAACGGCAACCACCTCGTTTAACCTCGCGGCCTTCTACACCGATGCGGACGATCTGATAGTTTCCGCCTTCACCGATAACACCCTGGGGACCTCCATCGTCACCAACGCGGGCGACGGCTACATCTACGGCTTCGAGGTGGAAGGGGCGTGGCGCTTCCATCCGCAGTGGACGCTATCAGGATTCGCCGCCTGGCAGGATGGGCGGACGCAGTCACCGGTCGTCATCGGCGGCCCGGAGGTGGACAAGCCGAACACCCGCCAACTTCCGTTTTCCGGTTCCGTCGCGCTCCGCTGGGATGATGCCTCCGGAAAATTCTGGGTCGAAGGGCGGCTGCTTGGTGCGACCAAGGAAGACCGGATCACCGCGATCGACCAGGCGGCCGATAACCAGCGCATTCCCACCGGCGGCACTCCCGGCTACCTCGTCGCCTCGCTGCGCGCGGGTTGGCGCGTGAACGATCACTTCGACCTGACCTGCGGCATCCAGAACCTAACTGACGAGGACTACCGCATCCATGGGTCCGGCCAGAACGAAGCCGGCGTGGGCGGGATCTTCGGCGTGAAGGTGAAATGGTAGGATCGCACGCATCCCCGGACTTGCGCCCGGCCGGCTCATCGCGAAATCATGGGCCGTGCCACAGCTCCCCGCATGGTTGGATAGATACCGGACCCTGCCAAAGTGCGTCCTGCAATTCGCCGCGGGCCTGTTTCTAATCAATTTGATTAACTCCGCGCAGTTTCTTCTGCTCAACCTGTTTTTGAAATCCCGCGGCCTGGGCGATCCCGCGATCGCTGCCCTCACCTCGCACCGGTTTCTCGCCACGTTCTTCCTCGCCCTTCCCGCAGGACTCTGGCTGCGGGGCAAACCGCTGCGCAAACCGCTGGTCATCGGCGCGGTGTTGTTTCCCCTGACCGCATTGGCCTCGCTGGAAACCGTGCGGCTAGGCGCGATGTCGGCAGCATCGGTTAGTTTCATCGCGATGGGCTTCGCGGGCCTCATCCTCAACGTCGCCAGCCTGCCGATGATGCTGCGACTCGCCCCGCCGAAACAATCGAGCGAAGCGCTGAGCCTGCTCTTCGCCACCTGGGGTGCCGCGAGCATCTGCGGCGGCGTGATGTCCAGCATCCTGCAAGGCATCGGTCATCTCGACCTCGGAGCCATCCGCCTGGTGTTCGACGAGCACTTCACCCTGTTTGTTCTAACACTCTTCGGACTGGGCGCGCCGTTCCTTTACTCCCGCCTTCCCGATCCAGTGCCCGCGGAGAAATCGTCGCGACACTGGCTGCATGTCCACCGCGAGGATCTGCCGCTGATGCTGCGGGCGATAGTTCCCACGCTTTGCATCGCGACGGGGGCAGGGCTGAGCATCCAGTTCCTGAATTTGTTTTTCAGCAACGTCTTTCACCTCGATTCCGCGACCTACTCGGCCTTCGGTTCTGTCAGTTATGTGCTGGTCTTTTTCATGGGCCTGATCGTCCCGGAAGTCCGCCGCCGGCTCGGTTGGCGCGGGGCGATCCTCGGCGTGCAATCGGCCGCGGTCGTCATGCTCGCGGTCATGGGCCTAACCGAACTCTGGCAGCACACCGGCTGGGCGCTGCCGGTGGCGCTGGTGTGTTTCATTTTCCGCCAACCGCTGATGAACATGGCCGGGCCTTCCACCAGCGAGCTCTCGATGTCCTACGTGGGCGAGCGCAACCGCGAACTGATGAGCGCGTGCAACGGCGCGATCTGGAGCGGCGCGTGGTGGCTGGCGGCGCGGGTCTTTGAAATCCTCCGCGCTCATCACTACCCATACTGGCAGGTGTTCCTGATGACTGCGGTCCTCTATCTGCTCGGCACGCTCGCCTACGTCGGCCTCATCCGGACGGTGGAGTTGCGCGAGTCCCGGCAAGTGCCTCCGGATTCCTCTCCCGAGCAAGGCCAGCTCTAACCAAGGGCGGCCACGGGATGTTTTTCAACCAATCCAGGGCGGGAGATCCGGAGATCTCCCGCCGTAGATCGGCCCCGAATCGGGAACGATCGTGGCGCCCGGCTCGCAAGCCTCGCGCCCGGTTCCTGAACCGGGGGTTTGGGATTACTTCTTCTTCGCGTTCTTGGCTGCCTTCTTGGCGGCTTTCTTCGCAGGGGCCTTCTTCGCAGGAGCGGCCTTCTTGGCAGCAGCCTTCTTCGCAGGGGCCTTCTTGGCGACCGTCTTCTTCGCCGCTTTCTTGGCGGCTTTCTTGGCGCTCTTGGCGACCTTCTTCACCGCTTTCTTGGCTGCCTTTTTCGCAGGAGCCTTTTTGGCGGGGGCTTTGGTTGCCGCTTTTTTAGCAGCCTTTTTGGCCGGGGCTTTTTTAGCCGGGGCTTTCTTGGCAACTTTCTTCACGGCTTTCTTGGCGGTCTTGACCGCTGCTTTCTTTGCTGTTTTTTTTGCAGCCATTGTTTTGTGTCGTTGGAGTTCGCGTTCGATGTTTGTTTTCTCTTCCGGCGTTAATGTGCCGGCGGAGAG
>JBGSOI010000047.1:0-11507 GCA_041739215.1 Akkermansiaceae bacterium | reverse complement strand
AGTTGGGTGATTGGCCGGGGCCGAGCGGGCCGATGTGGGCCGCCGCCCAGACGCCGATGAGGATGCAGGGCAGCCAGACGATCATGATGAAAATCGGGTGGGCGACGACGGTGAGCTTGAAGGACTTGGCGCTTTTCGCGGTGAGCCAATGCTGGAACAGATGCGGGAACATCCCGACGGAAAGGGGGATCATCCAATAGCTGAAGAACTGGCCGTGGCCCATCATCCCCTCGCGAGCGGCGCGGGGCTTGGCGAAATCGCTGTCGAGCACGGCCTGGCTGGCGGCTGCGAGTCCGCCGAGTTTGTCGGAAATCATCCAGAAGGCGATGACGCCGGTGATCATGAAAACGAGGGTTTGGAAGGTATTCGCCCAGACCGCGCCGCGGAGACCGCCGAAGAAAACGTAGAAAAGGACGATGGCGCAGATGGCGAGGCCGCCGAGTTCCGGCGGGATGCCGCCGGTGAGCGGGTGGGGGTTCCCATTGGGCAGCGTGAGGGCGAAATGCTCGGGAAACATGCCCTTGGTGGTGGCCTGGATGAATTTCCCGGCGGAAATGACGCCCACCAACAAATAAGGAATAAGCAGCAGGATCAGGATGGGAAACAGCAGGTAGCCGACGGCGGGCGAGTCGAAGCGGTTGCGGAAATATTCGCACTGGGTGACGTAGCCATGGCGTTTCCCGACCGCCCACAGCCGGATACCAACGAGAAAGAAAACCGCGGAATGGATGAGGCCGGACCAAGACGCCATGAGCCCGTAGGTCCCGATGCCGGAGGTGAACGCCTTTCCAGTGGATCCGACGAGAGCGAAGCCGGTCATGGTGGTGCCGAAAATCGACATCAGCAGCAGGAACGATCCGACCGAGCGGTTGACGACGAAGAAATCGGCGGCGGTGCCTTTGGAGAAGCGGTTGCTGATCAGGCCGAGGCCGATGAGAAGACAGAGGTAGCCGATGATGATGAACAGGGGCGTCATGGGCGGCGATCAGTCGTTGGGCTCGTCCGCCCATTTTTCAACGGAATGGGGCCAGGCAAAGCGGCAAACGAGATACCACAGCAATCCGGCGGCGATGGAATAACCGACGTGATAGGCGAGGCCGACGGGGATGAAACCGAAGACCAGAGTCGTGTTTCCCCAGTTCCAAAAATCGTGGTGGAGAATGAACAGGACCACGAAGGCCAGGATGGAAATGACGACCGGCCGTTTCATGTCACTTGGTGCCGATCGCGTAAAGGTGCGTCATCGTGGCGATGTAGAGCACGTTATTCGCGACGACCGGAGTGCTGTAGATGGGAGCGCCGAAATTGGCTTTTCCCAGCTCCTTCTTATCCTTGGTGGCGGCGAGGATGTGGAGATCGCCGTCTTCCGTGGGGAGGAAAACCTTGCCGTCGGCGACCACGGTGGAGCCCCAGATACGGGATTGGGTTTCGTGGACCCAGTGGGGTTTTCCGGTCTTGGCGTCGAGGCAGTGGAGATCGCCATCGTATTCCGCGATGAAGATCAGGCCGTCGATGACGCTGGGAGTGGAAATCGAGCGACCGATATCCTTGTAGGTCCATTTCGGTTTGCCGGTGGCGGGATCAAGGCAACTGAGCATGCCGACTCCGTCGCCGTGTTCGGGATCCTGGCCGATGGCGGCATAGACGAGTCCGTCGGCGATCACGGTGGTGCCGATGACTTCGCTGGGGCCGCGGAAAGTGGCGTATTTAACCGGTTCGCCGTCCTTCTTGCGGTATTCCTCCGGGTTGCAATCGTAGCGCCAGAGTTCCTTGAGGACGTTCACGTCCTCGTCCTCATTGCGGACGGGCTTGGGCTCGAAGCCGTAGGCAAATCCATCACCACCGCCCCAAAAGAGGATCTCCTTGTCACCGACTTTGCCGAACGCAGGCGACGACCAGGACGCGTGGAGGACCCTCTCGGCGACGCCTGACATGTCCTCACCCACGAGTTTTCCAGTCGTGGCATCCACGGCGACGAGTGACGGCGCGAGCGGTGCGGGGATGTTTGTGTGCGACCAATCCATGCCGTTGGATGTCGCGGTGTAAACGATCCCATTGACGACCAGCGGAGAGCAGGACGAAACATTGTGGGGGAAAATCCCGAGCTCCTCGCGCATGTCGAACACCCAGAGGATGTCGGCATGTTTCTCGTCAACGACGACGGGTTTCGCCGGATCCGCGGACATGTATTTCACTTCATCCTTGAAGGGTCCATCGTTGCCGTTGGCCATTCCCTTGAGGTCGAGACAGACGAGTTCGCCACGGTTGGTGACAACGTAGGCCTTGTCGCCGACGATGGCGGGCGAGGAACAGAGTCCGACAAATTCCCAGTCGCTGACCTTGCCAGCGCCGAGTTTCGGGATGATCAACTGCCATTGGAATTCGCCGGTTTTCTCGTCGAAGCACATCAGGTTGCCGCGGTCGCCTTTTTGTTCGGGATCGCGCGGTGATTCGTTGTTGGTGCCGACGAGGATCTTGCCGTTGCCGACGACCGGATTGCCGTAGGTCTGGGAACCGAGCTTGGCGGTCCACAGGATGCTTTTTGCCTTCGATAAATCGACAGTTTCCTTTTCGGGATCGATTTCACCGGGGACGATCTCGGTGGGAATGCCCTTGGCCTCGGCGACCATGTTGCGGGAAGGAGTGCCGCCCCACATCGGCCAATCCTTGGCTTGGAGCGTGGGCGCGAGGGCTAGAAGAAGAATGGGAAGTCTCATGGAATTGAAGAGTGGGTTGGAAATGGGCAGGCCCTTCACGGATTTTTGGAAAGCTTGATGTTGTCGATGTAAACGCGCTTCTGGGACTGCGGCGAGAAGGCGAAAACGGCGGGCGAACCTTTGGGATGAAGGTGTTTCACCGGGGTCTCGATGGTCCACTCGGCGGGTTCGTCGGTGCCGCGCGGCCAGGCCTTGGCGAAAACGGTGCCGCTGCCGTCGGGCTTGGCTTTGACCTGGGTCTTGAGGCGATACCAGGTGTTCGGCTTGACCGGGAATTTGACGGACTGCTTGAGGCGGTCGTGATTGCTGGAAACTTCCAGAATCTGCGCGTTGCCGACGAGAGCGACCAAGTAGCGCTGATTGACAAAGCCAACGGTGGACATGATGCGGCGGGTGCCGTCGGTCATGACGTCGCCTTCGAGGGTGTAGTCATTCATGTCGGAAGCGCCGAAGAAGTTCATGGTCCGTTGGAACAGGACGTTGTCGAGGCGGTTGCCGAGGACTTTGGAGCCGTCCTCTTCGAGCACATGCCATTTGAGTCGCGCGCCAAGCCAAGGGAGCGGCGGGAAATTCACGGCTTCCGTCGGATCAAACTCGTTCTTCATCGAAAGCTCGATGGCTTCGAAATCAGCATTGTAACCGTAACCCGCAACGATCCGGCCCCGGGTGATGCCGGTGAGACCGTTGGCGGTGACCTTGAAGGCACCGGCCGAGAGTTTCGCTTCGGGACCGGCTTTAAGGGTGGAACCTTCGAACTTGGCATCGACGGTCGATTGCACGCGGGCGGTCGGCGGGATGAAAGTCGCCCATGATTCCGCCTTCACTTCCTTCACGCGGCGGCCCATGGCATCGAGGCCGAAAACCTTGAAATCGACGGATTCGCCAGCCTTCAGGGCAAACTCGGCGGGGACGACCTGAAGGCTCACAATCTCGCCGGGCGCGGGTTTCGGAGCGGGATCGACGCCTTTATAAGTGCCTTCCTTCGAGCCGAAGCAGTGGAGTTTGTCCTTGGAGAAAAGATACATCTTGCCGGCCCAGATGGCGGGCGCGCCGAGGAGGTTGTTCTCGAATTTGGTTTCAAAAAGCCGCTCGGCCTTGTCCGCACCGGGCTTGAGAATGTGGAAAGTTCCATCGAACATCGGAACGTAGAGTTTGCCGTCGGCGAAGGTGGGCGAGGCGTGGATCTGGTCTGGGGCGAGCTTTTCGGACCAAAGGGTTTTGCCGGAGGCGGCATCGACGCAGAGCAGGGAGCCGGTGGCGACCGTGGAGTAGATTTTCCCGTCTGCGAGGGTGGGGGAGGAGGTGAAAGCGGTGATTTCGTCGTTGCGCCAGAGCTCGGCTTCTTTCCCGAGGGTGATGAGTTCCGCAGGGTATTCGGTCGGCATTTTCAGGCAAACCATTCGGCCGGCGGTGGAGGCGTCGGTGTTTTCGGTGCCGTGGACGGCCACGAGCTTGTTGTCGCCGAGCAACAGGACTTGGGCGTTGACGCCACCTTGGGACAGGCGGAAGCGCCAAAGAGGTTTGCCGGTATTCGCATCGATGCAGACCACGTGGCCGCAGCCGGTGCCAGCATAGAAAACGTCGCGTCCGCCGAGTGTCCCGAAAACGGGAAGCGCGAACGAGCTGTCCACCGGAACGATTCCGGGGGTGGATGACCAGACGAGTTCGCCGGTAAGTTTGTCGAACGCGTAAAAGCGGTCGGCGGCTGGTCCGTCGGTGCCCCAGTTGGCGGTGACGCAGTGGAAAATGGCGAGATGCTCGTAAATCGCGGGTGCGCCGGTGCGGCCGTTAGGGAAGGTGAGCCGGCCGAAATCCTCCATCAGCGAGTGCTCCCAAAGCAGTTTTCCGTCGCCGGAATAGGCAAAACTGTGGCCGTTGCTGAGCTGGAGATAGACGTTTCCGGTGGCCGGATCGACCGTCGGAGCGCCGATGCCGTAACGGCTGTAAACCACGTCGCTGAGGTAGTCGGTGTAGCGCACTTCCCACAGTTTCTTTCCGGTGACGGCATCCAGACAAAGCAAAGCCTCGCGGACATCCTCGCCGACGTCGCCGTAGAAGCCGAACGCGTACAGCTTGCCATCCGCAATGACCGGAGTGCCGGCTCCCCGGATGTCATAGGTCCAGAGTTCGGTGCCGGGTTCGCATTTCTCCGGCAGGCCGGATTCCAGCGAAGCCCCGGTGTGGAGCGGACCGCGCCAGTTCAGCCAGCCGGTGACGTCGGCAAACAAGGGGGCGGTCAATAAAATGGAAAGGAGCAGCGGGCGCATGGTGGATTGGATTTAGAATGTAACGCGGGCGCGGACGCCGAAAATCTGTGGATTTCCGGGCGAGCCGGCAAAAATCTGAGGATTGATAAAGGTGTAATACTCTTCATCAAGGAGATTTCGTCCGAAAAGCGCCACGCTGAAGCGATCGGTGGCGTAGCCGATCTCGGCGTCCCAGACGATGTAGGCATCTTGGGAAAACGTGCTGGTGTTTGCCGCATCGAATTCCGTGGCACCGGATACCCGGCCGGAGGTCTGGGCGTAGAAGCCGTTTTCGAAATCGTAGCGGATGCCAAGGCTGCCGGTGTATTCAGGGACGAAAGGCACTTTGTTGCCATCGTACGAAACCCCGGCGGTGAACGGATCGTCGTAGGAATCGAACTCGGCATCGACATAACCGACGCTGCCTCTGACGGTGACCTGCTCCACCGGTGCCCATGCCACATCGAGTTCCACGCCGCGGGAGGTGACTTCGTCGGCGTTCAGTTCGATGAAATCCGATGAACCCGGGACCGACTGATTGAACTGGTAGTCATCGATTTGATCCCAGAAACCGCGCAGGCCGATCCGGAGGCCGTAGGCGGCGCAATCGTATTGGACGCCGATTTCATTCGACCAGTTTTGCTCGCTGTCGAATCGGGCGAGGTCGGGATCGTCGCTGTAGGCGGAAAATCCGCCCGGTTTGTTGCCTAAACCGGAACGGACAAAGGCATCGAGCGACGGAGTGATGCCGTAGGTCAAGCCCACGACGGGCGAGACCAACCACTCGTCCTGATCGTCCCGGACAATGTCGTCGCCCGGAATGAAGTCGGTTTGGACGCGGTCGATTTCCGACTCGTAATAGTCGAGCCGCAGGCCACCCTCGATGGCGAGGCGGTCGGTGGCTTGCCAAGTCACGTTTCCGAACGTGGCGAGGTTGAGTTGATCAATGTCGAAGTCGGTCGTTTCATCCAGGATCGGCTGAACAAATCCGCCTCCTAAAAAGGCGTCGGTCGTCCGGCGTGCGGTCCCTTGATTTTCGGTCGACATCTGGAACAGCCCGGCCTTCCAGCGCAGCTTCGATTCTTCGAGGGATGAAAAGCGGATCTCGTTGGAAATGAGATCCTGTGACTGGTTGATGTAGGAGCGGGCGTTGGCTCCTGCTCCAGCAATCGGGGATCCGTTGAATCCGACCCAGGGGGTGGTCCCGTCGGTGAGGTCGAGATCGACCGTCGAGGGATCGAGATCCCAAGTCTGATAGCTGCTGATGGTTTCGATTCTACCCCAGTTGAGATCCTTCCGCGAGTGGAGCGACCACTGGTAGCGTTCCAGGTCGGTGGAGCCGCGAAAATCCGAGGAATCCTCGAACATGTCCGGGCTGAAAAGCGAGCTGAGGCGTTGGGAGCCGTCATTGACGTGCTCGCCGTAGAAACGAAGTCGGAGCTCGAAATCGTCGGCGGGGTTCCAGAACAGATTCACCAAACCGCCGGTGGCTTCGCGGTCGTCGGTTTCGTCGTTCAGGAAGGTGTTGCGAATGTAGCCGTCGCGCTGGTCGTGAAACAGCTGGAGCGTGTAGGAAAATTCTCCACCGAGCGGGCCGGAGGTGTTCAGGCCCAGTCCGATGTGATCGTAGGAACCGTATTCGCCAGTGACACTGGTGGAAATCTTGTCGCTTGGCCGGGGCGTGAACATTTCCACCATCCCGGCGGGACCGTTGCGGCCGAAGTTCGGGCCTTGCGGACCACGGTAAACCCTCACTTCGGACAGTTCCAACAGCTCGGACGGATAGGTGAAGGCGTCGCCCAGCGGGACGTCATCGATGGTGAGCCCGAGCGCGGGCGGACCGAAAAAAAGTGTATTGGCCGATCCCCGCATCACGACGACTTGGCCGTAGCCTCGCGAATCCGCGGAAACCACGTTGAAACCGGGAACGATCCCCGAGAGATCGGAAAAGGACTGCGCTTGGAAAAGATCGAGCGATTGGCTGGAAATCACACTGACGGCCGACGGTGCGGCATCGATCCGTTCGGCTTCCACGATGGTCGGCGAGAGTAAGAAGGGTTCTTGTGCATGAAGGGTGGAGCTCAAGGCGAGGGCGACGGAAGCAGTGCGCATGGGTGGGATCATTTGGCGAAATGTGTCAATTTTGGGGGTGGGTGGATCGAGCCGAACTGAGAAAACTCCGGATGACAAAGTAAGTTCCGGGCAACTTCTGTCGTTTTCAACAGTTCACCGACATTGGCGTAATGATTTCCAACCCTTTTTCTTACAATTAAATCCATGAAGGCATCACTATTTTTCCTCCCTCTTGTCCTGATCTCCGATGTTCTGGCGATCGATGTTAGGTCCTGGCGCAATGACGGCAACGGACTCTACCCCGCGGCGCAGGTCGCGACGGATTGGGCCGACGCGTCCCGGGTGAAATGGGAAACCCCGCTCTCCGCACGCGGCAACGGCTGCCCGATCCTCGTCGGCGGCAAATTGTTCCTCACCGCGGAGCCCGCCACCCTGGTGTGTGCGGATGCCGCCACCGGCAAGATTCTCTGGCAGAAATCCAACGAATACGCGGACCTGATGGAAATGAAGCCCGGGCAGTCGAAGGAAATGGAAGCCGCGATGGCGAAGGCCAGGGAGATCGAGGAAAAAGTCGCTCCGTTAGAGCGCGACCTGTATCGCGAGGAACGGCGGATGCGGCGAAATCGCGATGACGAAGCGCTGCGCACCCGTGTCGATGAGTTGAAGAAACAGATCGCCGACCTGAGGAAGGAAGCCGGCCCGCAGGCGGAATCGATGAAAAAGCCCCCCGCCCACGACACCAACGGATATTCGTCCTACACGCCCGTTTCCGACGGCAAGCACGTCTGGGCCTGCTTCGGCACCGGGGTGGTCGTTTGCTACGATCTCGAAGGCAAACGCGTCTGGCACAAGCGCACCGACAGCCCCGATCACGACTGGGGCGGCGCGAGTTCGCCGACGCTGGTCGATGGCAAGCTGATCATTCGTTTCAAGGATCATGTCGCGCTCGATCCGGCCACCGGCAAGGAACTCTGGAGAACTCCATCAACGGGTGTCGCCTTCAATTGCCCGGCGAATTTCAAGCTCGACGGCAAGCACTACCTCTTCACCGCCCGCGGGGAGCTGATCCGCGCGAGCGACGGCAAGAAGCTGCCTTCCGAGGACTTGAAGGGACTTGCCAAACCCTGGTGCTTCTTCAACACCCCATCGGTCATCGGCAACCGCATTTTCACCGCTCACGGCAGCGAAGGGGAGCAGGGCGAGGCCAATGCTTTTGAAATTCCGAAAACCGCCGAGATGCTGGAAAAAGACGGCCTGAAAAAACTCTGGCACACGCAGATCAGCAAGAACCGTTACTACTCGTCGCCGCTGGTCCACGAGGGGATCGTCTATCTGATTTCCCGCGAGTATCAGATGCAGGCGCTCGATGCCGCGACTGGTGATCAGATCTACTCGGAAAAGATCAAGGGCTTTTCCGGCACCGCTTATCCGAGCCTGACGTTAGCCGGCAACGCGATCTTCGTGGGCGAGGAGAACGGTGGTGCCGCTTTTGTAAAACCCGGCCGCACCTTCGTGGAAATTTCCCGCACCAAGGTGGATCCGTATCGCAGCACACCAATTTTCCAAGGCGATCTTACTTATCTGCGGACTCAGGAGAAATTGCTGGCGATTCGCGCAAAATGATTCTGATCCCTTGCCCGCGACCCGAATCGATTTAAGATCCGCAAATCATGAAACTACCCCTGTTCCTTCTCTCGCTGCTTCCCAGCCTCGCCCTTGCCCAGGATTGGCCTCGTTACCTCGGTCCTGACGGAGCGGGAAAAGTGGAGGGGAAAATCCGGACCGACTGGGCGGCTAACAAACCCAAGGAACTTTGGCGCAAGGATCTTGGCAAAGGCTGCACCAGCTTCGCGATCGCCGGCGACAAGGTCGTGGTCATGGGCAACAAGGACGACACCGACATCGTCTGGTGCCTCGATGCCGCGACTGGCAAGGAAATCTGGACCCATAAATACCCGGAAAAACTCGACCCGAAACTCTACGACGGCGGCCCGAACGCCACGCCCACCATCGATGGGGACTCGGTTTACACCCTCAGCCGGACCGGAAATCTCTTCTGCTTGTCCTTGGCCGACGGCAAACCGAAATGGCACAAACATTTCCAGTCGGATTTCAAAGGCAAGGCTCCGGACTGGGGCTACTCCGCGTCTCCCGTCGTCAAGGGGGACCTGCTTTACTGCCTGCCCTGCGCCCCCGACGGCGGATTGTTCGCGCTGGAAAAGGCCACCGGCAAGGTGAGTTGGAAATCGGGCGACAGCACCAAGCCGGGCTACGCGGCGCCGGTGTTCTTCAACTACAAGGGCCGCGAGGTCGTCGCCGCGTTTCATGGTCGCGAATTGGTGACCTATGATGGCAAAGGCAAGCCCGTCTTCGATTTCGGCTGGCGGACATCGTATGACATCAATGCCAGCAATCCCCAATACCACGACGGCATGATGTTCCTCGCCTCCGGCTACGGCATGGGCTACGTGGTTATTGATGTCTCCGGTAGCAAACCGGAAGTGCTCCACAAGAATGAGGACACCCGCATGATTTTCCAGAACAGCATCCTCCAAGGCGGCGACGTCCTCGGCGTGTTCGGCGATAAAAACATCGACGCCGAACTCATCCGCATGGACATGAAATCCGGCAAAGCCCACTGGCGTGAGAAAATGCCCGGAACGCGCGGAAGTTCCCTGATGGTCGGCGACCAAATGGTGATCCTCGCGGAAACCGGCGACATCATTTGCGGCGAGCCAGCCAAGGCCGGATGGACCGAGCATGGCCGCGTGAAAGCGCTTTCATCGACCTGTTGGGCACCAGTGGCGTTCGCTCACGGGCGGATTTTCGCCCGCTCCAACAAGGGCGAGGCGGTTTGTCTTGAGGTGAAATAACGCGTGGATTTCCGACAGTTGTCGGAACCATGTTTCGTATGGGGTCCTGATGAAAGCGCAAATTTTCGCGACCAGCTTGTTGTTTACGGGTGTTCTTGCCGCCGGGAACTGGCCCGCATGGCGGGGTGCCGACAGCAACGGGGTGGCGACCGGCAAGCAGCCACCACTCGATCTGGCGGGGAATTTGCTCTGGAAGGCCGAACTTCCGGGCCGAGGCTGTTCGACCCCGATCTTGTGGAATGACAAGATCTACGTCACCAGTCCGATCGGTGATCAGGACGGGTTGCTCGCCTTCGATACCAAGGGCAAGGAACTGTGGCGGAAAACCTTTGGCACGCTCACATCCGGGCGCGGCCAACGTGTTGGAAGTTCCGCGAATTCCTCGCCGGTCACCGACGGCGAGGTGGTCGTCGTCTATTTCAAGTCGGGAACCGTCGCTTGCCTGGATCTTGATGGAAAACCGCAATGGCAGATCAATCTCCAGGAGCGCTACGGCAAGGACACGCTGTGGTGGGATCAGGGGACCTCGCCCATATTCGCCGCAGGAAATGTGGTGGTCGCAGTGATGCAGACCGAAGGCGAATCCTATCTGGTGTCGCTGGATAGCAAGACCGGCAAGGAGGTATGGAAAACACCCAGGAAATACCAAACCGGCAAGGAGTCCGGAGACGCCTATACCACGCCGCACGTGGTCAAGGTGAATGGCAAGGAGCAAATCATCAGTTGGGGTGGGGATCATCTGACTGGCCACGACGCCATAACAGGCAAACTCGTGTGGGAGTGCGGCGGCTTCAATCCGAAGCGGGCTGGTATGCAACGGGTGATCGCCTCGGCGGTCGTCGGCGACGGACTCGCCGTGGTTCCTTTCAATCGTGGTGATGGGCTGGCAGCGATCCGCCTGGACGGCAGCGGCAATGTCTCGGATACCCATTGGGCATGGCGCGACGACCAGCGCGGGTCCGATGCCTCCACCCCCGTCCTCCACGAGGGTAAAATTTATGTTCTCAAGGACGGAGGTCAGCAACGCGGCCGGCTCACCTGCCTGGACGCAAAAACCGGCAAACACCTCTGGGAATCGACTCTTCCGAAAGCACCCCAAGTCTTTTATTCGTCGCCGATTCTTGTAGGCGACCACATCTACTGCGCGAGGGAAGACGGCATGTTGTTCAGCGGACGCGTCGGAGCGGAAGGCCTGACGGAAGTCAAAAGCCATGCGCTGGAGGAGGGCGTGATCGCTTCTCCGGTCTACGCCACCGGCCGCTTGATCGTTCGCAGCGACAAGCATCTGTTCTGTTTTGGCGAGGAGTGAACGGCCGGATCAGCGGTTTTTCTGATTTCGCGGCATCAGCGAAAATATTAGAAAAATTTGCAAAATAGGGCTTGTCAGGTCGGGTTCGGCTCCTATGTTCGCCCCCCCACAACGAGGGCTGCTGACGTTTTAATCGAAGCAGCTCAACTACAGGGAAAATTTATCGGGTCCAGCTCCGGAAAAAAGCTACTACAAGGTCGCCTTGTCGTCGCTCCGGTTTGTCCCCATGGGAAAATCAGAACCACCGCAAGGAAATCATGCCGACCATCAATCAGCTCGTTCGCAAGGG
>JBGSOI010000017.1:0-11130 GCA_041739215.1 Akkermansiaceae bacterium | reverse complement strand
CGCCTCCCGCCGGATCGGCTCGCAGCGGCTCGATCTCCTCGCGCAGCTCGACCCGACGCCGCTGGTCCATCAATTGCGCGACCACTCGCCACGCTGCCACCACCTTGTGGTGACCGCGCTGGAGTTGGCCGGTGTGCCGTTGAACCACGCGGCCCGCGCATTCGCCTTCCAGTCCATCGCCGGCCTCACCGCCTCTTCGATGAAACTCCTCCGCATCGGCCAGACCTCCTGCCAACAGATTGCCCGCCGCACGCTGGTGCTGCTTGGAGAGAAAATCGACGAATCACTTTCCCGGCCGGCCGATGGCTGGTTCAATCCGCTTCTCGAAATCGCCTCACTCCGCCATGCCCGCGCCAACCAACGTCTCTTCATTTCCTGACTCCAACAACCGTCCGTTCCGCCTCGGTGTCGGCGGTCCGGTTGGTTCCGGCAAAACCATGTGCGTGCTCCGCCTCAGCCAATGGCTGAAGGATGAGTTCTCCCTGGCGGTCATCACCAACGATATCTACACCCGCGAGGATGCCGAGTTCCTGCTCCGCGAAGGCGTGCTGCCCGCCGACCGGGTCATCGGCGTGGAAACCGGCGGCTGCCCGCACACCGCGATCCGCGACGACACCAGCATGAACATGGCCGCCGTCATCGACTTGGAGAACCGCCACCCGGATCTGAAGCTCATCCTCATCGAAAGCGGCGGAGACAATCTATCCGCCACGTTCTCACCCGAGCTCGTCGATGCCTACATCTACGTGATCGACGTCGCGGAGGGCGACAAGATCCCGCGCAAAGGCGGCCCCGCCATCCGCACCAGCGATCTGTTATTGATCAACAAGACCGACCTCGCCCCCTACGTTGGTGCCGACCTCGAAGTCATGGCCCGCGACGCCAGAATGCAGCGGGGGACCCGCCCGTTTCTCTTCGCCGATCTCAAGTCGGAGAAGGGCAAGGACGATCTGCTAGCGTGGTTGAAACATGAGTATTTGTTTCTCTGACGGACCGCGAAATTTATTTCGCCCGGATGCATTCAATCTGATAACCCAACAGGCGAGATAAATCTCGCGGCCCTCCTATGCACAAAGGCATTCACTCCCGCGGTTATCTGCCACACTGGGACTTCGCGGGCTCGGTGCAGGGGATCACATTCCGGCTGGCGGATTCGTTGCCGAACAAGGTGGTCAAGGAGTGGCGTGAAGAACTAAGTGCGGAGATCAACAGCCCGGATTCTGAGATCTCACAGAAAGCGCAAGCCGAGCTGCAGCAGCGGATCTCGCATTATGAGGACGCCGGTCATGGCTCGTGCCTGCTTTCAAAAGCAGAGCACGCCAAGGTGGTTCAGGACGCTCTGATCAAGGGGCATGGGTCCAATTACAAACTCATCGATTGGTGCATCATGCCCAACCATGTGCATGTGCTCATCCGGATGCTGGATGACATGTCGTTAGGAAAAATCATCAAGCATTGGAAAGCGCCAACGGCCATTGAGATCAACCGGATGGAAAATCAAACGGGCTCGCTTTGGATGTTGGACTATCATGACCGGTTGATTCGGGATTGGAGTCATCTTGAGAATGCCAGGGCATACATCCGGAGCAATCCGGTGAAAGCCGGACTTTGCCTGAAGCCGGAAGATTGGCCGTTTTCAAGCGCGGGCACCAATTGGAGCGCGGAATCCAGAGCCTGCGATAGCAGGCAATGCGAAATATGGCGAGGCCCACTCTGGCCGGCCCCCAGGCAATTTATTCCGCCCGAACCCATCGCTTCGGGCGGAATAAATTTCGCGCTCCCGGTGTCCGCCACCTCCCTAACCGGCCACCTCGACCTCCGCTGCGAGGTCCGTCCCGACGGTGTCCCTTACATCTCCCGCCAGAGCTTCCGCTCGCCCATCCATCTCAGCAAATCCCACGTTGACCAGGGCCAACTCGTCCTGAGCATCGTCAATCCCACCGCCGGCTTTTTCGATGGAGATCGCTTGGACTCTAACATCCACGTCGCCGCCGGGGCGAAGCTGGTGCTCAGCACACCGTCCGCCTCGCGGGTCTATCGGACACGATCGGGCGCGGCGGCCGTGAGCTGCCAGCATTTCCGGGTAGATGAAAATGCCTCACTCGAATGGATCCCGGAGCCGTTCATCCCGCACGCCGGGGCGCGCTATCAGCAGCGGACGAGAATCGACCTGCATCCGGCGGCCAGTTTGTTGTTCTTCGATTGGATCGCGCCCGGCCGGGTGGCAATGGGGGAAATCTTCGCCTACAGGCAACTCCGCTGGGAGCTGGATCTGGTGCTCGGGGAAAAGCTCATCGCGCGCGAGCGCCATGATTTGCGACCCGACGACGATAGTCTCGAAGCGCTTAGGGCCAAGTTTCCAGCCGCCCACTATCTATCCGTTTATGCCGCCGGAGCGATGGCGGCGAACTGGCCTGCCACCGCGATGGACGCGCTCGGCAGCGACGATGTCTACCTCGGCCATGGACCTCTTTCCGGTGGAGTTTACGTAATCCGCGCGCTTTGCCGCGACAGTCTCGCGGCCCGTCGGCTGTTGGAAACCCTCCGCCGGCTGTTTTACGCCGCGGCTGACATGACGCCGCCCGCGCTGGGTCGGATCTTTTGTTAGATTTCCGCCCGTAAAGGAAAAGGCGCGGATCCGTTTCCGAGATCCGCGCCTTATGCATATCCCCTCACGCTGGGGTGGCGGCAATCTGGCAGGTGGTTTCCCCCCGGAACCCAATCTGCTGTGCACGCACGCGCGAGGTTGCCAAAGGCTGATAATTTATTACGGAAATGTAAATAATTAAGTGATCTATTCTTTTTTCATGTGGGGGCGCTGAAATAGTGAATCAGCGCCTCGATGGAACCGTGGCCATGGCCGGCTTTCGTGATCAATCCGCCGGTGGCCGCGACCTTGCCCTTGATGGCGGCCACGGCGTTGGAGGGGCAAGCCGTCATCCCGGCGTGGGCGGGATCGAGCATTTCAAAGTCGTTGTGACCGTCGCCAATCGCGAAGCAGCGGGTGGCGGCTAGCCCGTATTGGGCGGCGACTTCGCTCAGGCTGCTGCCCTTCTGGAAATCCCGGTGGCCAAAACGCAGGTAGATCGAATTGCGCTGCCAGGCGAGGTGCGGCTCGGCGGCGACGAGCGGCTCGATGTGATCGAGGATCCATTCCATTTCCTCTTCCGACTGCGCGATGATGCCGGCGATCTCGCCATGCATCTCCTGCCACCTGGCACCGGTGTGGGTCTCGATTTCCTTCCGCAAATGAGCCAGCAATTTGCCGGTATGCTTGAACAGGGTGTGGATTTCCTTTTCACAACGCGTGTTCCACGGAGCATGTGGCAGCCAGCGACCGAAGGCGTTAGGGTGATAGATCTCACGCTCGCGGGCGACCACCCAATCCGGTAGAAACGGGAACCGGCTCTCGATGAACCCCTCGGTCATCTGGGCCATCGAGCGCCCGGTGTTGATCCCCCAGACCACGCCCTGTTCCTCCCGGAGTTTTCGGATGAGTTCGAAAAACGCCCGTGGCACCGGCGGGTTTTCCGCGGGATCATGCAGGGTTCCGTCGAAATCGAAGGAGAGGATCGCAGTTGGAGAAAATGGGGCGGGAAGCGTGGTCATAAGTTAGAAATCGATGCAGGACAGCGCATCGCCGATCAATTCGAGGATGGAGCCGACAGCGTCGGTGGCATCCAAGGAATCTAATACACGGTCGAGGGTACGGCGGATGCCGATGGCGCCGAAGAGAATGGCGAAAATGCCGGAAACGGCTTCAATTCCCTGGATGGCATTGGAATCGGACGGCCAGCCGAACCAGCCGGCCGCGACGAGGGCGATACCTAGCAGGACAAGCGCGATCCGCAACCAGCCAGGCATGGTCTGCACGCGCAACGCCAGCAACTCCTGCTCGGTGACGACATGATTCCGCTTGATGGAAGCCTTCACGCCGGTCTTCACCGCGCGCTTTTCCAGAGTCTCGCGGGAAAGGGGCATGGTGTCAGTTGGCAAGCACTTCACGGCACCACGCCAAGGCCATGAGCGAATAGCCGGTGCCGTAGGCCTGATGGTAGTCGTAAAGTGGATAGTCCCACCACGAGCCGTCTTTTTCCTGCCTTTCCAGCAGCAGCGCGGCGAGGCGCTTGGCATATTCCGCGTGTTTTTCCTTCGGAAGCAGCCTCACGGATTCGGTGAAATAGTAGATGCCATAGTAGTAGAAATACCCGGCGATCCGGAACTGGCCTTCATGCGGCACCGGGCGCTTGCGGACGTTGCCGAGGAACCCTTCTCGGGCGAGGAAGCGATCGGCCCAGGTGGTTAGAACCTCGTCGGTGACGGCCTTCTCCCCAAAGACGCGGAGCGCGGCGTTGCAGGCCTGGGAACGGGCGAGCGACCCTGCAGGACGGTTGATGTCCACCCGCGGGCGCATCCGGTGGTCGAAGGAATAGGCGTAGGAAAAATCCGGCGCGCGCTGATAGTTGATGCTGGCGATGGAGTGCTTGACGAGTTTCTCGTCGAGCTTCACCCCCATGGAGGTGCGGGCCTGGTCCATGGCGAGGAGTACGGTGGCGGTGGTGAACGCGGTGGGGATGCCGGAGGGTTTCCGGGTGGTGATTTCGTCGAAAAGATCCAGGTAGCCCCAACCGCCGTTGACGTCTTCGTAGCGGTTGACGAGATCGACCTGCTGCTGGGCGAGGCGGACCCATTCCGCCTTTTTCGCCGGCTCCGGTTCGCGCTGATAGACACGGGTCATCGCGCGGAGCCCGTAAGCGTGGCCCCACACGTTGTAGGTGGTCGTTTGGTCGGCGCGGCGGAGCTTTGGAAGTTCCGCTGCGGTCCACGCGGCGGATTTGGCAATCGCGGCCGTCGCCTCGGGCCGCGGGTCGGCGGCGTCGATCAGGCCTGCCAGAGCGAGGCTGGATGCACCGGCGAGGTAGGCTTGGTGGGCACCGGGCAGGGGAGCGTAGATGTTGAGAGCCTTGGTGCGGCGGGCGCTGCCCCAAGAGCCGTTAGGATTTTGATGGGTGAGCAGGAAATCGACCCCGCGGCGGATCGAGGCGTCAATGGTCGCAGTGGTGACTTCGGGTGGTTTCTCCGGTTTTTCCTGAGCGTTGGCGAACGGGGAAACGAGGAGGATCAAGCCGGCCGCGAGACAGGCGGAATAAATTCCGCGGTCCGTCTGGGAAATGAACACGGCAGCGGTCACGGGACGACGATGACTTGGCCGACCTCCAGGCCGGACAGGATTTCGGTTTCCTCCTGGGAAACGCGCCCGCGTTTGACCGGGCGGCGCTCGGTTTTGCCATCGGCGAGTTTGACTTCCACGGTCCAGCCGCCGGCGTCGAAGTCGAGAGCCTTGTTGGGAATGACGATGGCGGCCGGCTGCTGATAGGAAATCAGGCGGACCTGGGCGGTGGCACCAGCGGCAGGCGTCAGGTCCTTGGGCCAGGTGACGGATAGATCGGTGCGGTAGGTGCCGTCCGGAGCCGGCGCGGCGGCGAGTTTGACGAGCTTGACGGGGATTTCCACATCCTCGCGGCCGGCGAGGGTGGCGACGCCTGTAAGCTCGGGCGTGAGCGAGCGGGCGGTGGCGTCGTCGAGGAAGCAAACGAGACCGAGTTTCGCGGTCGCCGGGACGAAAGTCGCGTAAGCCTTGTTGACCGGCGGGCGGCCCTGGGGGACAAGGGTTTTGACGATGTCGCCAGCGGTCCATCGGCCATTTTCGATGGGGCCGTGATAGAAAGTGCCGTCGGCCGGGGCCTTGAATTCGAACTGGCTGCGGTCGGCCTCGAGTTCGGCGAGATCGCTTTTCGCGCGGAGGTTGGCGGATCTGAGGGATTCGAGGGCGAGCTTGTTCAGTTCGATGGAGCGAGGGATCTCGATCTCGGCTTTCTTCAGGCTGATAGACGTGTCACGCTCGTTGTCGGCCAGGGCTTTCGCCTCGCGGGGAAGCGTGACCCCGAGGGTGCGCTTGTGGTCGAGGATCTCCATGCGGAGGGCGAACTCGGCGGAGGCGACGGCGTCCTGCTGGCGCACGAGGATGATTTCCTCGGTGTCCTCGGTGATGTCGTCCGCCTCATACATCTTGGAGAGCTGTTTGAGTTCCTCGCGTTGGTTGGCGAGGATTTGCTCGCTGCGCTTGAGGGCCATGGCGGCGGTTTCCTCACTGGCCTTGCGGCGGGTCTCGGTGAAATAAGTGTTCTCCTCCTTCGCGATTTCCGCAGCGCGGCGAACCGCTTCCAGCTTGTTAGGCGCGGTCTCCTGGAGGACCTTGGAATCGAGTTCGGCCTGCGCCAGCGAGAGCGTGCCGGATTCGAGCGCGCGCCGGGCGTCTTCGAGTTTCTTGTCGATGTCCTCGGAATCGTAGCGCACGAGGACGTCGCCTTTGGCGACCTTGGTGCCATGGTCGGCGATCCGGTCGATTTTGAATTCCGCCCAAGCCTTGGGATCGAGCTTGAGCAGCACGCAATCGCCACCCGGCAGGGCGGCGGCGGTGAACGACTTTTCGATGGAAAAGGGTCGTTGCTCGATGGTGACTTCACCGGCGTGGGAAGCGGCTGCGATCAAGGCTGGAATGAGATGCAAGGGTGTGAGGCGGGCCATGGGTGCGACGCAATCAAGCACGCGGGATTGGAAAGATCAATCCACCGCTTTGCCTTTCCGCGCGAGCCAGATCGGCAGGAAGCGCGGGCGTTTCGCGTTGGGCGAGGATGGGACGGTGAATTCCGCGACTTCGAAGCCAGAGCCTTGGAGGCGGCGGGTGAGGCTGGCGACGTGACGCGAGCCGGCGATGGCGAGCAGTCCGCCGGGTTGCAGCGCTTCAAAAGCAGCGGACACCCAGCGACGCTCATCGACCCAGGTGCGGTTGCGCGGGCCGGTGGGCGAGGCGTCGAGGTGGACGAGAATGGCATGGAGCAGGCCGGCGTGGCGGATGAGTCCGGAGGGGCCGCAATCGGTTTCCAACGAAACCCGCGCATCGGTTAGGAACGGACTCTCGGGAAGATGGGCGCGGTGCCAATCTGGAATGGCGGCGAGCGGTTCGGCGACGATGAAGTTGGCTCGCTTTTGCGGGAGTTCCTTGGTCACCGCAGCGAGAGTGTGGCCGAGCCCGAGGCCGGAAAACCAGATCTGCGGCTGGCGGGCCGGGCGGAACGGGGCGCAGGCGAGCCGGGCGAGTTCCTCCTCGGCGGCGCGCGTCGCGGGGCCGCAGATCTGCTGGCCGTGGACGAGCAGAAATTTGCGGCCGTCGTGCTCCTGGAGGGCGAGGATGTTGCCGTCGGGCAGCAGCGTTTCCGCTAGAGTGATTCTTGGTTTCATGGCGCTTGAGGCTGGCGTGGCCGGGCACGGCTTAGTGGATGAATGGGAGGATGTCCACAGAAGCCGGAATTTCGATTGGGAAAACCGCCGGCCTTCAAAAAGAAAACCCCGGCCAAGTGGCCGGGGTTTTTTTGGTTTTTTAGTTGCTGGGAATCAGGAGGTCGGGACCTCCCGATCAGATCACAGGCTGCCTTTAAGAACGGAAGAAGGTTTGAAACCGACCGACTTGGAGGCGGCGATTTTCATGGCTTCCCCGGTCTTCGGGTTGCGGCCTTGGCGAGCGGCCCGCTTTTTCACTTCGAAAGTGCCGAAACCAATGATTTGGACTTTCTTGTCCTTCTTCACGCCTTTGGCGATGGAAGAGAGAACGGCTTCGAGGGCTTCGTCGGCTGCACGCTTGGTGGCGTCTTTTCCGAGGGCGGCTTGGATGGATTCAATCAGTTCAGCTTTGTTCATGGCAGCGACGTTTGTGAGAATGCACCCGGGGGTTGGCAAGAGAAAATCTGTTGAATTCAAAGGGATCTTTTTGCAGTGACGGCTTGACTTGACGGGCATTTCACGTGTCGGACGAGGTGAAAACGAAGGTTGGCGGAGTCCACCGTGGAGCGTGTTGGTTTGTTAGATCGGGTCGAGGTGGGGGGCGCGGCGGCGCTTGCCAGCGGCCGATGAAGTGGGAGCGTGCTCCGGTTAGATGGCCGGGCAGAGCCGTTGAATCGGAACTCCGGATCTCCGTCGGGGCGAGTCCGGCGACATGTCTAACCAACAGGAACGGAGGCTGCCAAAAACCTTCCCGCGATGGCTTGCCAACCGTATCATCGGCCTCGACACCCCGATGGTAAGGGGATTCCCCCGAGCTTGTGAAATTTTTCACAAATAGAACTTGCGAAGATTGGTGACGATCCATTAAAGACCCCGCGCCCACCGTCAGCGGGTTCCCTGCATGCGTTTCCTCCTTTCCACCGCCATTCTCTGGATCTCAAGCCCATTGGCCGCCCTTGCCGCGGCAGAGGGTGGGCACCACGCGCTACCACTCGACGCGCAGCGACTCAGCGACACCCTGCCGATCACCAACTCGATGATCATGGTCTGGATCGCGGTGGGGTTGATCGTTCTATTCTGCAGGGCGGCCACCCGCAAGATGTCACTGGTTCCCGTGGGTTTTCAAAACTTCGCGGAATGGGCGATCGAGTCGCTTTATGACTTCCTGTCGAGCCTGATGGGTGCGCATCTGACGAAGCGCACCTTCTGGTTTTTCGGGTCCATATTCTTCTTCATCCTGGTGAACAACTACCTCGGCCTGATTCCCGGAGTCGGAACGGTGGGTTGGAACACCACGGACAGCCAAGGGCATCACGGCTTCCTGCCGTTCCTCCGCGGAGGGAATGCCGACATCAACATGACGGCCGCGATGGCCTTCACTTTCGCCCTGCTCTGGCTCTACTGGGCGCTCACGGAAAACAACGTGAAAGGGTTCCTGGCGCACATCTTCGCACCCAAAGGAAGCTTCAAGGGAGTCATGCTCGCGGCGATGATTCCGGTCTTCCTGTTTGTGGGAGTGCTCGAGGTCATTTCAATCGCGATTCGTCCGGTGGCGCTCACTTTCCGGCTTTATGGAAACATCTATGGTGGTGAGCAGACCTTGGAAGCGCTGATGGCTCTGGTGCCCAAGTGGCTCGCGTTTTTGCCGGCCCTTCCGTTCTACTTCATGGAGCTGCTGGTTGGCTTCGTCCAGGCCCTCGTATTCACCTTGCTCTGCGCCATTTTCCTCAAACTGATCTGTGATCACGGCGACGAAGAGCACCATTAACACTTTCAGTTGCCTGACCATGTCATGAACGTGGGGGCGGCCGGAAACCCCAACATCAAAACTAAAATCAGACTATGTTCACAAAAGCATTTGCATTAGGACTCGCCGGCCTCGGTGGCGGAATCGGAATCGGCATCCTCGGCGCGAAAGCGGCTGAAGCCACCGGCCGCAATCCAGGCGCTGCCACTCCGATCCTCGTGATCTCGATCATCCTTGCAGCGCTTATCGAGGGTATCTTCATCCTCTCGGCATTCGCAGTTCCGGGCCTCTGAGCTTCATCGCCACCCGCGCCCTCAACCCGGCGCGGGTGGCCATTTTTCCAACGAAATCTTTCACGACATGACCACCTTGCTAGCAGTTGCCGCCGAAAATCCCGGCGTTTTGGAATCCATCTCGAAAACCTTCGGGCTGAACGTGCCATTCTTCATCGCGCAGGTGGTCAATTTTTTCCTGGTGGTATTCGTCCTCAAGAAGTTCGCCTTCGGCCCCGTGCAGGCCATCCTCGAACAGCGCCGCAGCCGCATCGCGGAAGGTGAGGAAAAGCTCAAGCACATTGAGAAGCAGCTCGCCGAGTCCGAAGCGACGACTGCCGCCGCCATCGCCAAGGCCAACGACGAAGCTGTCCGTATGATCAACGAGGCGAAGCAAGGTGCCGCCGCCTTCTCCGAACAGAAAACGCAGGAAGCCATTTCCAGCGCCCAACAAATCCTGGCAAAAGCGGAAGCCGCTGCCAAAGCGGACCGTGACCGTCTCAGCACCGAGCTCAAGCGCGAGTTCGGCCGCCTCGTGGCTGCGACCACCTCGCAGGTCACCGGCAAGGTCCTGACTGCGGAAGACCAGAAGCGCATCAACGAAGACGCGCTCGCCCGGGTCGAAGCCTGATCTAACTTTTCCGACTCTCTTGTCATGAAGATTTCAAAAACCGCCGCCGCCGCCGCCCGCCGCCTGTTCGGGCTCTGCCAGACCGACGGACGTCTCGACGAGAAGAAATTGCGCACGGTGATCACCAGTCTGGTCGATACCAAGCCCCGTGACTACAAGGGCATTCTTTCCGCCCTCCAGCGCCTGACCCGCCTCGAATTCGAGCGCCGCGAGGTGACCGTCGAAAGCGCGGTGGAAATGGACGACGCGACCCGCGCGCGGGTGGCCGCCGGCCTTGCCAACCAATACGGCCCCGGCCTGGTGATGCGCTATCAGGTCACTCCCGCCCTGCTGGGCGGCCTCCGCATCCGCGTCGGCAACGACGTGTTCGACGGCTCCGTCCACAACCGCCTCGAACGCCTCGCCGCCGCATTCTAACTTTTTCCCGCCGAAACCTTTCAATCCGATTACTGAAAACTTGCCATGAGCAGCATCCTCCAAGAACTCGAACAACAGATCGCCGGCATCACGTCGTCCGTCGAAAAAACCAATGTCGGCACCGTCCGCAATGTCGGAGACGGCGTGGCCAAGGTCGAAGGCCTCTCAGACGTCATGCTCAATGAGATGATCGAGTTCGGTGGCGGTGTCACCGGCATGGCGCTCAACCTGGAAGAGAGCGAAGTCGGTGTCGTGCTTCTCGGTGATTACGCCGCGGTTAAAGAAGGCGCCGAGTGCCGCACGACCGGCAAGCTGCTTTCCGTTCCTGTTGGAGAAGCTGTTCTCGGCCGGGTCGTCAACGCCCTCGGTGCTCCGATCGACGGCAAGGGCGACATCGCCGCCGCCGCTTTCTATCCGATGGAAAAAATCGCACCGGGCATCATCAAGCGGAAGTCCGTCAGTGTTCCCGTGCAAACCGGCATCATGTCGATCGACGCGATGATCCCCGTCGGCCGCGGCCAGCGCGAGCTGATCATCGGTGACCGTGCCACCGGCAAGACCACCATCGCGGTGGACACCATCATCTCCCAGGCCCAACAGAACAAGGCCGCCGAGCAAGGCAAGCTGCAGAACCACAAGCCGCTGTATTGTATCTACGTCGCCATCGGCCAGAAGCTCTCCAACGTCGCCCGGATCAACAAGATTCTCGAAGATGCCGGTGC
>JBGSOI010000258.1:0-24141 GCA_041739215.1 Akkermansiaceae bacterium | reverse complement strand
CGCCAACTGGCTCAAAGCCCGCAGCGGAAAAGCCAGGCGCGCCGCGGCCTGATTGCATAGCGGAGAGAGAACCGGGAACTATGACTGCTATGCTACCGCCGTAGCAAACCCATAAGTATGCCGCTTGGGGCAACGCTTACGATTCAGATACAAGGGCTGGGGGTTAAGAGACGATGAGCAAAATTCTCAGCGTTTTTTGGGAGCGGTCTTTTGCGCAGCCTTCGGTGCGATCTGGTCGGCAATGTAATTCACGGTGAGGCGTTCGCCCTTCTGGACGACGAGGATCAAGCCGCGTTTGTCTTCGTAGATCGGCAAGTAGCTGGAGTAAACCGTCTTCATAGTGCCATCATCCTGCTTGGCGGCGACGGTCGTCGCCGCACCCGCTCCGACCGGGGCGGTGCATCTGACTGCTAGCTGGCTGTTTGCCTCGATGGGAGCAGGCGTGGCGGCCGCACCGATCTGGAGGGTTAATGGCTTTTTGGTGTGATTGATGACGAGCCAGTCGTCGTTCTTTGCGGTGGCGAAGGGATCCGCAACGGCGAGGAAGCCCGGATTCCCATCTTCCATCCAGCCGAGCAGCAAGATGGACGAGACGGCGGCGGGCAGTTCCACCAGCGTGGGGGCTGTGTCCGTCGGCTTGCCTTTTTCGTCCAAGGGACCTTTGAAGACTTTAAGCGGGCTGGTTTTGTCAACCTTGAGAGCTGCGGAAGGCTGGGAAGTGGAAAAGGCAAGCGGGATGGATTTGCCCGCTGCGGGAATCCATAACTCCGGAAATTCCGCTTTGGCGAGCGCGAGGGTCCTGAAGCTGAGTTTTTCGGTCTGGGATGACGCGAGCCCCGCGGAAACGAGCAGGGCGAGGGAGGCGATGATGATGCGCATGGCAATTGGGTTTTTGGGGTTTGGATCGGTTCAACAGGAAGAAGGATTCACAATGAAAAAGTAGTGGTGGAAGGGAAGGGGTGGAAGCTTCAATTTCAGTCTGGAGGGCGCTGCATGGGGGACCAAAGTCAAATGAGAATCTCTTTCACCACATTTCCCGCCACGTCCGTTAGCCGGAAGTGACGGCCTTGGTGGAAATAGGTGAGGCGAGTGTGGTCGAGGCCCATCAGGTGCAGGATGGTGGCGTGGAGATCATGCACATGGACCGGATTCTCGGTGATGTTGTAACCGAAGTCATCGGTCGCGCCGTGGACGATGCCGGGCTTGATCCCGCCGCCAGCCATCCACATCGAGAAGCAGCGCGGGTGGTGGTCGCGGCCGTAGGTTTCCTTGGTCAGAATGCCCTGCGAATAACTGGTGCGGCCGAATTCGCCGCCGCAGATGACGAGTGTGTCCTCCAACATACCGCGCTGTTTCAGGTCGCGGATGAGGCCCGCGCACGGCTGGTCCACCTCGCGCGCGAGTTTCGGCAGGTCCTGGGGCAGGGTATTGTGGCTGTCCCATCCGGGATGATAGAGCTGGATGAAGCGCACGCCGCGCTCGGCCATGCGGCGGGCCTGCAAGCAATTCGCAGCGAAGGTGCCGGGCTGGCTCACATCCGGGCCGTAGAGGTCGAGCACGGACTGCGGCTCGCCTTCGATAGAGGTGGCTTCCGGCACGCTGGTCTGCATGCGGTAAGCCATCTCGTATTGCGCGATGCGGGACTCGATTTCCGGATCGAGTTCGTTCTGATAGGAAATCCGGTTCAGCGCGGCGAGCTTGTCGAGCAGCGCGCGCCGGCCGCTGCCGCAGATGCCGTCGGGATTGGCCAGATAGAACACCGCCTCCTTGCCGGACGAGAAGCGCACGCCCTGATAGCGGGAGTCGAGGAAGCCGCTGCCCCACAATCGCGAGTAGAGCGGTTGGTCGGTCTTTTTTTTAGTTACGAGCACCACGAAGGCGGGCAGGTTTTCGTTCAAGCTGCCGAGGCCGTAGTGGATCCACGATCCCAGGCTCGGACGGCCGGCGATCTGCGAGCCGGTTTGGAAAAACGTCATTGCCGGATCATGGTTGATCGCTTCCGTGAACATCGAGTGGATCAGGCACAAGTCATCAATCATGCCGCCGGTGTGGGGCAGCAGTTCGCTGAGTAGCGTGCCGTTTTTGCCATACGGCGAGAATTTGAAATGGGAACCTGCTAGAGGCAGAATCGATTGGTTTCCACTCATGCCGGTGAGGCGCTGGCCGGCGCGGATGGAATCCGGCAGCGGTTCGCCGTTGCGCTGGCGGAGCAGCGGCTTGTCGTCGAACAAATCCTGCTGCGACGGCCCGCCACTCATGAACAGATAGATCACCCGTTTCGCCTTGGGCGCGAAACCGGGGATATCGACCGACTTGCCTGATAGAAGCGAGCTGAGCGCGAATCCTCCCAGCCCGGCGCCAAGCTTCGAGAAGAAGTGGCGGCGGGTGACGAACAGGGGATCAAGATCGGTGGCCATGGGTCAGCGGAGGGTGATGGCTTCGTCGAGGTTGAGAATGGCGTTGGCGACGACGGTTGCGGCGGCGAGATCGATGGAGGGGATTTCCGGTGGCGCGGCCAGATCGCCGACTTTGAGGTAAGCTTCCGCCTGTTCCGGGTCCCCACGGAAGATTTCGAGCTGGGAATCGAGAAGCTCTAACAATAGCTGGCACTCGGCGGTGGTGGCGTCGCGGTCCAGAATCTCGCGGAACACCCAGCCCACGCGCGACGGGAAGTCCGTGCCGCCTTCCCTCATCATCCGGATGGCGAGGCCGCGCGAGGCTTCCACGAATTGCGGGTCGTTGAGCATCACCAGCGGCTGGAGCGGGGTGTTCGTCTGTTGGCGGCGCACGGTGCAGACATCACGCCCCGGCACATCGAACGCGAGCATCCCCGGCGGCGGCGCGGTGCGGCGCCAGAACGTGTAGAGACTCCTCCGATAGATACCGGGTGCGGGGTCGCGATGGTAATCGGGTAGAAAGCTGTTGAGCACCTTCCAGGCAGCGGATTCCGGCAGGTAGGGCTTCGTGGGCGGACCACCCACCGTCGGCTGGAGCAATCCTGATAGAGCCAGCACCTGGTCGCGGAGATCCTCGCCGGACAGGCGCTTCACGGGACCGCGGGCCAGCAGAATATTCGCCGGATCCTTCTGGCGGAGTTCGACCGATACCTTTGAATCCTGGCCATAGGTCGCGCTCAGCACGATCTGACGGCACAGGTGTTTCATGTCCCATCCATGCGCGACGAAGTCGCGGGCCAGCCAGTCCAACAGTTCGGGATGGGACGGTGTCTCGCCCTGCAAACCGAAGTTTTCCGAAGTCGAAACCAATCCTTGCCCGAAGAAATGCTGCCACACGCGGTTCACCTGCACCCTGGCGGTCAGTGGATGGTTAGGCTCCGTGAGCCAGCGCGCCAGCCCGAGGCGGTTCACCGGTTGTTCTTTGGGGAAGGGCGGCAAGAAGCCGGGGGTAAGTCGAGGCAGGGGATCACCCTCGGGATGTTGGTAGTCGCCGCGGGCAAGCACTTTGGCGGGGCGGGCCTCGGCCAATTCCCGCATCACCGGAAGTTCCGGAACGCCGTCAATCGTTTGGGTGAGTGCTTGTCTGTGTTTTTTCAAATCGGCGGTCGCGGTGCGGATTTCCGGATCGATGGCGGAAAAATAGTAGCTGCGGAGTGCCGCCGTTCCGGTTTCATCGCGCGGAGTGGCGGCCAGCAATTCCGCGAGCGGCTTGTCCTGATAGAGGGCCGCGACCTCAAGCGCGGTGACGGGCCGGGTGAAGATCCGGATGTCGTCCACCGCGCCGCCGCGCAGGCCGGAATCGCGAAACCGCTCGCCGAAGGTGAAGGCCGAGGCACTGCCGCAGTTCCTCGTGAGCTGGTCGCGCACCACCTCCAGCGGAGCCTCATTGCCATTGAGCAAAATTTTCAACCCCGCAGCCTTGCACGAACCATCATAACTGACGGCGACGTGAGTCCACTCGTTCAGCGGGAGGAGATGATCGCTTCTAACGGCGATGCAGTTCCCCGGCCACTCGCGGGCGACCATCCAGCGGAGCTTTCCGTCTTCAAGCAGAAGCTCGAACCCGTTGTAGCCGGGGTCCGCACCCGAGCTGTTGTGAAACACCAGCGACCGCTTCGCATGCTCACCGGGCTTGATCCAGAAGGCCACGGAGAAGGCATCTTCCTGGTTGGTAACACCATGATTTCCCAACGAGAGCGGGTCATCGCCGGTGAATAAAAGTGCCTGGCCGCGCCTGCCGGGCACGAGTTTGTTAGCATCCTTGGATTTCGCCGGGCGCGCCGGATCGACTGCGTTGACGAACTCGTCCTTGTCCTGATGATCGAGGTCGAAGGACCCGCTGAGGTCCGCCATGTCGATGGATGGCGATGCCAGCCATGCCTGGAATGAAGGTTCGCGTTCTTTCATTTTCACGGCGAGCGCCAGTTCGGTGGCGGTGATGGCGGCCTTCTGCTCCGCGATCTGCTTGTCCTGGTCCGGGGTTGTTAGCGGCAGCACCGGATGCGGCTGGATCGAGCCTTTGCCGTGAAGCAGTCCCCATTCGTCAATTGAATTGAAAAACGCGCCCATCGAATAGTAATCGCGCATGGTCAGCGGATCATACTTGTGGTCGTGGCAACGGGTGCACTCGAAGGTCAGCGCGAGAAAGGCCGTGCCGAAGGTATGGACTCGATCGGAAATGCCCTCCTGCCGGAATTCCGCCTCCACGCTGCCGCCCTCCTGTGTCTTGCGGTGGATGCGGTTGAACGCGGTGGCGATGAGCTGCTCGCGGGTGGGATCCGGCAGCAAATCGCCGGCGATCTGCCAGGTGATGAACTGGTCCCATGGCAGGTTCTTGTTGAATGTGTCGATCACCCAGTCACGGTAGGGCCAGGCGTGGGTCTCGATGTCGGACTGATAGCCGAATGAATCGGCATAGCGCGCGACATCCAGCCAATCGACCGCCATTTTCTCGCCGTAGCGCGGCGATGCCAGCAAGCGATTTACTGCTATTTCATTTGCGTCGGGTGATTTGTCAGCGAGAAACGCATCGAGATCCACGCGGGAGGGCGGCAAGCCGGTTAGGTCGAAGGCGGTACGGCGCAGCCAGCGTTCGGGAGTCGCTGCGGGGGCGGCTTGGAGTGACTCTGCTTCGTGCCGTGCCGCGACGAATCGGTCGATTTCGTTCTTGGCCCAGCCTTGTTGCTTGATGGCAGGCACGGCTGTCGATTCCGGCAACGGGGTGAATGACCAATGCGGTTGGTATTCCGCGCCCTGTTCGATCCATTTGCTTAGGATTCCGCGGTCCGCGTCCGTCAATTGCCTTGGAGATTGCGGCGGTGGCATGACTTCGTCGGGGTCGGTCTCGTGAATACGGGTGATCGCCTCACTCGCGGCGGGATTGCCCGGGACGATCGCCCCGGCTTTCACAGCGACATCGTGAACGTCGAGCCGCAAGTCTGCCTCGCGCTTGGCTGGATCCGGTCCGTGACACTGAAAGCACTTGTCCGAGAGGATCGGCCGTACGTCCCGGTTGTATTCGACCTTCGCGGCCGACCTGGCAGTGGCTGGCACCAGCGCCAGCACTGCGGACAAAAATAACTTGGGGTCAAATGGGTTCATCAAATATATCCGGCTCGATACGGGAATTTCCTGTCCGTCTTTTCGGCGAACCCTACGCCTGAATCAAGGCCTTTTCGCGCTAAATGTGACGGCAACTGAAACTACTTGCGGTAACCTCGGCTCGTGCTCTGGACGTGCGAGAATCCAATCGACGGGTGGACAATGAATGGAGTGTGCCACAAAGCCGCATGAAAAAGGGTGCGACCTGAGTGAGGTCGCACCCTTGGAGAGTCTGGTTGCAGCTCGGATTACGAGCGACGTCGGCGGATCAGGGCGAAAAGTACCAAGCCGCCCAACGCTGTGAAAGTGGATGGCTCGGGGATGGTCAGCGATGCATAAAAGGCGGTGGTGTCGATATTGGTGGCCGATCCCGCAGCACTGGACGGCCGCAATGAGAAGGTATCGAAGCTGAGCGAGTTGGGTGTTGGGTCGAGGTAGGAAGCTTGCAACACTCCGTCACCGCCCAGAGATCCGCCGGACATGGTGGCGTTGATGGACAGCTCCGAAAGCGCTGTGAGGGAGAGGCTCATCAAGAACGTGTAGGAAGTGGCGTCCGCGTAGCCGGGGGTGCCGGTACTTTCCTGATCGTCCAGACCAGTCCAACTGCCGCTGGCGCTCAACAGCGCAGAGGAGGTCAGGGGATCGGTGCGTTCCATCAGTTGGAAGGGGTTGGCATGACCAAGGGTTTGCCCCATGTTCATGAACATGCCGTATCCGCCGTAGGTGGAGGAGCTGGGATTGCCATCGGCGGCCAGCCTTGAAGCACCCGGGGTATTCACCAATGCGAGACGAAAGCTCTGGCTGGCATTGGTCGCGTTGGTTCCCGTGAGGGTGAAGGTCCAACTGACGGTGAGGGTATCGCCCGGATTCACGAGAGTGGCCTCACTGCCCTCTGCGGTAAGATAGGTCGTCCACGAGGATGAACCCGCGCCAACCGTGCCGGTAAGTTTACCGGGGCTGGCGGCCAGAGTGCCAACGGTGCCGAACCAAGCGGACTCGATGTCTCCGTCGAGGTCCGCGTCCGTGCCGGCTTCCTGAGTGGTGCGGTCGCCGTCCTGCCAGGTATCGTTCACGAGGATAGCGGCGTGGTTGAGCTGAAAAGGGATGACTGCCAATCCAAAAAGGATTGTCGAGGTGGGGAGGTCTTTTGATTTCATCATGGGTTTTATCAGGTGATATCCTGAACTATTCATTTTCGGAATGAGCGTCAATAAGGCGCGTGTGGGTTAACTTGCAGTTCGTATTGAAATAAATGCCGGGTTACGGCTTATCGTTCCAAGCGTGCTTGATTCGGTTTTGCGGCTCGAGAAAGGGAAGAATGGGGAATGATGCCAAGCGCAGGTGCTGAGGCATGAATTGCTCGTCAGTGCATTCGGCTTGCTGGAAAAGTGGGGTGGGATTTGGCCTGCGCCTATTGCGGATCCAACCATCCATGCCATGGAAACCATTGAAGACGCACATCGATACGCATTCGGGAATTTTGCCGATGGTCGATGTAGGGCGCCGGCAGTTGGCGGCTTACCGCTTGAAAAACGAGTTCGGGAACCAGACCCTGGAGGATCAGACCTGATCCTAACGTTCCTGGATTTCGAAGCGGAAGAATTCGGACCCAGGCAGCTTCGGACCACTCCGCGAGTGAAGGGTGTCAGGAGCAAGCGGAACGCCATCGTTGCCAGGGACCTGCCAGGGAGTCCAGTTATGGAGATCGTCTGACCGCAGGATGGTGGCGGAGCGGTTGCCGAGGCCGCTGAAATCATGGACGATGTTGCTACCGTTCTGGCGGATAACCGGCTGCCAGAAGCTGGCGGAGTCCTTCGGGTCGGTGTTGGTCAGCCATTCGAGATGGTTGTCTTTGCCATCGCCGTCGGCATCGTATCCGGGAGCACCTTGGGAAGTAGTCCCGCTGCCGAAACGGGCGACGCGCCAATCCTGATAGGTGGCTTGGGATTGCACCTCTCCGGCGATCCAGTCGGAGAGAAGCTGGGTTCCCTCGAGGTCGGTCTCGCTGGTGGCGAGCGGTGGCATGCGCGAGTAACCGTTAGCCGCGGCGGTCCGGTTGTAGAGGATGGATTTGCTCACGTCGCCGGGCAGGACGAGAAGATCGCCGGGGTGGAGCGGTGCATCGACAGGCACGCCGTTGACCAGACCGGTGTGGGCGAGGGTGAGGTGGCTTCTGCCATCCCAGTTTCCTCCACCGGTGCCGCCGGCCTGGTGGCAGTAGGAACAGTTCACGTCGAGGTATGAGCGCACCCGGGCTTCGAGCGAATACGTGGTTTCATCCGGCCGAAGGTGGCGGGGCAGCGACGCGGGACTTCCCGCAAATCCGGTTAGATAGGTGGTGTTGGAAAGCAGGCTGAGCAGATTTCCGGAAGCGCCTGCGATGGTGCCCGGGGCATTGAGCTGGCGGGTGTTGAAGGAGAGCGCGTGACCGGCCTCGGGCGTGTGGCAGATGGTGCAACTGTTGCGCGACGGGATCTGCCAGGGAGCGACGGCCGGCGCGCCGTCCACGCTGATAGGGATGTCAAAGCTCTCCCCGTTCCTGCTGGCAAGAGCCGCATCGGTCTGGATGCCGGCATTGAGGTTGTTCCAGCGATAGGAAAGTCCGTAAGAGCCGGCGGCAGTCCGGACGAGGAATCGGGTCTCCAGCCGCTTGCGGGGCGAACCGGTCACCGGCCTGCGGTCGGGGACGGAAACTCCGTCGATGGTTCTGGAGAACGATTCCCATTCGGTCGGATAGTCGAAGTGCTTCACCCAGATCATGCCTTCGGGAAAATCCCACGGGCTGTCGCGGGAATAGCCAACCGAAGACACCGCGTCCTTGATGAGGAACCATCGCGATTTCTCGGCATGGTCGGACCAGAAGCGGAGATTGGGAGTGTAGCTCACGCCGCCGGGATTGGGTGTGAGTTGGGCGAGATCGGCGAAGAAGTTGGACTGCGAGAGGGTTTGCGGGTAGCCGGTGTCATCCGTTACGACGGCGAGGCGTTTGATGCTGCCGAAGCCCTGGTTGGTCCCGGTGTTGCCACGGTCAAGGAGGAGGATTTCGCCCGAGGATGGATCGGTCAACATGCTGACGATGGCGGCCTCACCGTCGATCCTTTCGATCGTGGGTGTCGGAGTCGTCCTCTCAAGGCTCCAGATGTGACCGGAAATGAAATCGGCAAACACATACTTGCCTGCTAGAGATGGCAGGGCGCTTCCCCGGTAGATGAAACCTCCGGTAACGGAGTTTCCCTGGAAGGTGCCGCCGCCGTGGGTGTATTCCCAGATCGGCGCGGTGAGCCCGGCGTTCGCTTCGATGGCACCGTTGCGATCGCCGGTGATTCCGCCGGGGGAGTAATTTCCCTCCTTCCACGACCAGCCGCCGTTGTCACCGGCTTGATAGACGCCGACCTCCTCGCGGTCACTGCGGCCGACATCAGCAACCCAGATTTCATCAACGGTGCCGTTCTGATCGAGGTCCTCCGTGGAGAATTGCCATGGGTTGCGCAGGCCGATCACGAAGAACTCGGTGCGCACTTCCGCAGGATTCACGGGAATGCCATTGAAGGAGGTGGCTCCGATGAACGGGTTGTCGGCCGGAATGCGGAAATTGGCCTCGCCGGAGGCGCCGCCGCCGATGCGGGGGATGTCGCTATCAGAATTCGGGATCAGGTTGGCGGGCTTGCGATCAACGTCGAGGCGAAGGATGCCGGACCAGAGGTTCTTGTCGATGTACTGGGAGTTGCTGTAACCGTCCGACTGCGTTCCGCCGTCACCGAAACCGACGTAAAAATAGCCGTCGGAGCCAAACTCGCAGGTCCCGATGTTATGGAAATCTCCGGGGTCGGCCTGATCGATGAGGATCTGCTCGGACGCCGGGTTGGCGGTGAAGGGAGCGGTGGTCTGGCAGGTGAAGCGGGAAAGCCTCGCGGTGCCAGAAGTAGAGTTATAGGTGACGTAGATGTAGCCGTTGCCCGACCAGTCAGGGTGTGCCGCGATTCCCTTGAAGGCTTTCTCGTTGTTGTCGTGGTTAGTCCTGTTAGTTACGTCCAAGACAAGTGATTTGGTCGCGGGATTCGCCGTGATGTCAGGGATCATGAAAACCCGGCCGTCGCCCTCGGTGACCAGGATTTTCCTGTTGTCACCGGGAATGGAACAGAACCCGTGGGGCGAATCAAAGGTGAGGCCGGGGAAAGCGTCCGTGATCCCGGTGGCGGACGCGGGAGGTGAGGGCGGCAGGGTCACGAAGTTGGAATCAAAGCGGGCGGTGGCGGTGAAGTTGATGGTGACGACGGCGGTGACGGCCAGGGTTCCGGAGGGATTCTCTACCTGATAGGTAAACGAGTCGGTCAACGGCTGGCCGGTGGTGTGCTCGTAAAGAATGGCTCCGTCCGGGGAAACCGTGGCGGTGCCCGACGCGGGAGGGCTGAGCAGCGTGAGCGATCCCGGTTGAATCGATCCGGTGTCGTTGGCCGTCACGAGGATTCGTGCCTTGGCGAGGTGATGCATGGTTAGAAAGTCGTCATTGGCGACGGGCGGTTCGTCCGTGAGTCCGTCCCAGGTAGTGGCGACACGTAGATTGTCCCACTCAACCTTGCCGGTACCGCCGGAGCCAAAGCGGATGGCGCTCGACCAGTTGTCGCTGGTATGCGCGTAAGTGGCGACTGGCGGGTTGGATGCTTCAGATAGAGAGAGGTTCGGGTTGAGGTATAGGGCGGCGATGTTGGTGTCGTAATCGAGCTTGGCCACCAAGGTGTAGTTTTGGCCGGCAATCGGTTGGATTCCGGAGTAGGAATGATTGTTCGTGTTGAGGTCGTGGATGGCGAACTCCAGTTGCCCGGATGCCGGATTGGCAGCTCCCGGCACGCCGAACAGATAGCGCTCCGTGCCGAAGTCATAGGAACTTGCTCCTCCCCAGGTGGCTCCGGCCCTGCGCGTCATTTCGAACCGGTAATAGACGACGCGCCGGTTGAATCGCGCGTCATCGCTGACGGAGCCGAAGCGTTCGTCGCTGCCATCCTGGATACCCTCCAGCGGGCCGTTGTACTCCCGTTTCGCACTGCTGTCCTGCGTGGTGAGAATACCTCCTACAAACTGCGGGGCACCGCTGAAGACGTCCCAATCCGATACCGTTCCGGTGTGACCGAAGAAGGCGTCATTCTCGGTGGAGTTGTCGAAATCCCAGTGTGTCCCGCCGCTCATGCCGCTGACGGGACCATCGGCGTAGTCGAAGTTTTCTATCCCGATGATGTTGGGTGCATTGTCGGAATTCTCCAGCAGTCCCACATCGGCTGCCGTGGTGGCCAGCACGAGATCATCCCAGGTGACCGAAGCCCCCGATCCGGGCCGGGCCGCCGATGAGGAGTTGTTGGAAAGATACTGCAAGGTGGCATCCGCGGAGTTGGAGCCATTCGCGGGATTCCAGAAATCGGCAGCATCCGGATTGACAAAAAGACCTAGCAGATAGTTGTCGAAATCGATGACCCCGATCAGAGTGTGGGTCACGCCATCGGCCAGGCTCATGGAGCTGAGCTTGGTGCTTCCTTCCGGAAGGTCCGCCGGCGGGGTGTTCTGTGTGTCGATGCCGGCCATGTCGGTACCTCCACCCGCTCCCGGGACGCCGAAAAACACCCTCTCCTGCGCCCCGCCGGCCGCGGCGAACCCATAGGAGCTGACACCACCCCAATCCCCGTTGCCATTGGCGCGGGTCATCCTGAACTTGAAGAAAACCCTCCCGGTCGACCTCGCCCCGGTCGTTTCGGTGCTGCCGTTGAATTCCCGTCTGGCCGAAGAATTGCTGGTAACGAGGGCATTGCCGACGATCTGCGGATTGCCGGCCACCTTGTTCCAGTCGGATGGGACGCCGGTGCGCGTGTTGTTCTGGTTCAGGTCGAAACCCGTGCCGCCGTTTTTCAGATCCACTGCGGAGTTGGGGTAGGTGAAACTCTCGGTTCCGATAACCTCCGCGGGAAGGAGGTTGACGAGACCAAGCGAAAGCAAAGTGACAGTTAGGGTTTTCATCGGTATTCAAGATGCTTCCGGGAAATTTCTCGCAAGGTGATTCCAAGAGGGTTGGGTTTCACAAGGAATTCTCAGCCAAAAAAGCAGCAAGCGAGTTATTCCAATGAAATGGCTCATGATATCCCAAGAGGCTTCATGATTTGCCCCGGCAATCAAGGTCTCATTTTCAGGAAATCAAACCTCCGTGGATCAGGGTTGTTTGTCCACCCGGAGGAAGTCTTTCCGATGAGCCGCTGTCTAGGCCCGCAATGACGATGCGGTAGGGCCAGCCGCTGTTGGCGGAATTGTCCGTGACCCACGGCAATTCAATGGCGTCCTGTCCGCCCTGCGAGACGAAAATCGCCGATCCTAGCAATAGGAACTCGTGCAGGGCTTCAATCCAATTGCTCACCTCAAAGATTCATCAACCTGAAAACCATCCATCCGGCCATGAATAAGACCCCGGCTTGATGGTAAGCCAGCGCGTGTTCGCGTCGGCCACCGCGAGTGTGGCCACACCCGGCGCCCACTCGTAGCGAACTTCCAGACGTTGCCACTTCATCCGCCGCACCAGATCGGCGGCGGTGGCCCCTCCTTCGGCGAATACGCTGGTCACCGGCCTCCGGAGCAGCACGATTTCAGCGATGTCCACGAGATGATGAGCCAGTCGTCGCGCCACTGCCGCATCCCTTACGGTGGGCAGCCCCACCTGCAAGACCACGCGACGATTGGTCTCGAATGCTTCTGCTGTCTGCTTTGAAATGAGTTCTCGTGTCTCGTTGGATAGTTCGGCGCCGGAAGCTAGTTCCGGCGGCAAGTCGAAGACCGGCACTTTGGCCTCGCGGGAAGATTCTACCAATGCCTGAACCGACTTGCTGGCCGTGCCGCAGATGAAGAGTTGTCGTCCGAGACTGAAATCAACGGGCCCGCCCGAGGTTGCATGAGGTTCAGCTCCCAGCAACGCAGCGAAAAATTCCGAGCCGCCGGCCGGCAGGCAGGAGGCGTCGCATGCAGCCACCCATGATCCTACCCGCTCCGCCGAGTCCGCCTGAACGACTAGAATCGTGTTTTCCGGAACTTCCATTTCGCCGTCTGATAGCCCCAAGGTGAAATGTGATGGAGGGTCTAGCAACTGCAATGCTTGAGCTGACATTCGCGGATGTTCCGGATCGTTGGCGAACTCCGTGAGGTGGATCTGCTGGCCGCTGATCAAATATTGCCCGTCCACGATGGTGCGACCCAGCGATGGATTCTCCGGCACCAACAGCGCACGGCTGAGCCCGAGTTGCTTCATGATTGCTTCCACCTCCGGAGTTACATTGCCGCGCAGGACGGAATCCACCTTTTTGTAGATCCAGCGGGCACCGGCCGATTGAAGCATTCGGGCGGCGGCGGCGGCGCGTTGTGCTGCGATCCCGGGTTCGCACGAGCGCGAATCCGTGTCCACGCACACCAAGTCTGCTTGTCCACTGGGTTCTCCGCCGCACAGGATTTCCGCCCACAGTCCGTGACGCCAGCCGATCGCTCCGATCTCCGCGGCGCCGGTTAGATCGTCCGCGATCACGCCGATCATATGTCGAAGCCTTTCCGCTTGCCGATGGCGAGATCCACCGCCACTTGGATGGCGGAATACAGGCTGGTGGCATCCGCCTTGCCCTGCCAGGCGATGTCGAACGCGGTGCCGTGGTCCACCGAGGTGCGGATGATCGGCAGGCCGAGCGTGATGTTCACGCCGGTGTCGAACGCAAGCATCTTGAAAGGGATGTGGCCCTGGTCATGATAGAGCGTGACGATGGCGTCATATTTCTTACGCTGAGCGGTTGTGAAAACCGCGTCTGGAACCAGTGGGCCGGTCACGTTGAGCTTCTTTCTCCGTGCCTGTATCACCGCGGGTTCGACGAATTTCTCCTCCTCGTTCTGGCCGAACAACCCGTGTTCGCCCGCGTGGGGATTCAGGCCGCAGACCCCGATGACGGGTTCGCGTTGCAACATCAGCCGCATCGTCTGCGCCGTTAGTTCGATCACGTTCAGCACGCGCTCGACAGAGAGCTTCTTTGGGACCTCGAAATAACCGATGTGCGTGGTGGCCATGCTCACCGTGATCTTGTCGGAATACAGCATCATGCAACTGCGCGGCGCTTTCGTTAGAGCTGTGAATATCTCGGTGTGGCCCGGGAATTTCACGCCGGATAGATTCAGCGATTCCTTGTGGATCGGCGCGGTGACGACACCTTCGATCTTGCCGGCCACAGCCGCTTCGATCGCCTTTTCGATGTAAATGTATCCGGCGCGACCACAAGCGGCGGAGACTTTTCCCGGTTTGATTTTGTTGGCGTCAATCGCGTCGCAGCTCACGATCAGAGGTTCATTCACCGCGCTGAGTGTCTTCCACCCGGTCAATGAAACCACTCGAATGTTAGAGCTTGGAAATTCCTTGGTCGCGCGTTGCAGCACACCGGCATCGCCGAATAGAACCGGCGTGCACATCTTCAAAACGGCCGGTGCTTGCAGTGCACGCAGGCAGATTTCCGGGCCGATCCCGGCGGGATCGCCCATGGTCAGGCCGAGGATGGGTTTGATTCTTTTCATGAATGGAATTCCGGGCTGCGGGTTGTCAGGGCAAATCCGCTTTGTCCATCTCGACTCGCAAAGACTCCAGCTCGGCGGCTGATAGCGGAAGCAACGGCGGGAATACATGGGGTTCACAGATGCCGCGATGATGCAGCAGGCCTTTCAACGCGGCCAACGACTGCGCGAGCGTGCGGTTCTTCTGATAGACCGCCGTGACAGCGGCCTGCCGCACCGCGCCGGCATCCACGGCCGGCCAATCCTGCCGCCGCGCCGCTTCGACCTGCTGCTGGCAATCCTTGGGGATCAGGTTTCCGGAGCTGGGGACGATGCCATCCGCTCCCTGTTTCAAACCCTGTGCCATCAATATGCCGACGCCGATGAAGATGGAAAAATCATCCCGTCTGCCGAAGCGTTTCAGCAATTCCTCATGGCGTGCCGGATCGTTTTCCGAATCCTTGATGCCGACCACCCGCGGGTGATCTATCAGTTCGCCGATGACGTCCAAGGGGATCGAGACATGCGTGGTGAGCGGAATGTTATAAATGACCACCGGGCCAGGAGCTGCGTCGAGTATGGCTCGATACCACGCGGTCAATTCAGCGGGCCGGGGCGCATAGTAGAACGGCGGCAACGCTGCAACCACATCGGCACCGGCGGCGAAAAAGTCGCTCATGCTGGCAATGGCGTCGGTAAGGGAGTTCTCAGCGACGTTCGCATAAATCAGAATGCGTCCGAGCGCGGTTTTCGCGGCGTGCTCGACCAACGGACGCCGCAGGGTCTGTGGCACGCACGGCCCTTCACCGGTGGTGCCGAGAATGAGCACGCCTTCAACGCCGCCGGCGATCTGGGATTCGATGAGCCGGTCCAGTGCAGGATAATCTATCCGGCTGTCTCCGGTTGCGGGAGTCACCAGCGGAACGACCGCACCACCAAGTTTGGTTTTGGGATTCATGATTTAAAATGCTGCCTCGTAGATGTCGACCGCGTCGGCTTCCGTGACGATGCGCAGGTTGTTTTTCAAAAGACGCTGCACCTGCATCGCCGATTTCGCCATCGCGGGAATTTCGTCGCGCGGGATGTTGAGGTCTGAAAGCCTTTGTGGAACGCCGCAATCGCGCGAGAGTTGTGAGAGAAACCCGACTCCGGTCTCGGCGGTTGCCAGATCCGATTCCCGGCGTGCCACGCCCAGCGCAACGGCCAGTTCCGCGTGGCGTTCCGGTGCAGCGGAGAAATTGAAGCGCATGACGTGCGGCAGCAGGAGTGCATTGGAAACGCCGTGCGCGATGCGGAACTTCCCGCCTAGCGGATATGCCAGCGCGTGCACGGCGGCCGTGTTTACCGGGCCAAGGCAGAGGCCGCCATACAAACTGCCCAACGCCATCGCAGCGCGGGCTTCGAGGTTGTTTCCGTCTCGGACGGCGGTCAGCAGGCTGTGTGAGATCAATTTCACGCCCTGGAGCGCGTAGTTGTCCACGATGGGGTGTGCGAACTTGTTCGCATAGGCCTCGATGCAGTGGGTGAGCGCGTCCAGGCCGGTCGCCGCCGTCACATCGGGCGGCACCGATAGTGTTAGAAGTGGATCCACGAACGCGGCATCCGCGACCAGATGCGGGCTGACGACGCCTTTTTTCAGGTCGGTGGCCTCATCGAGCAGGATCGCGTTCGGGGAAACTTCGGCTCCGGTCCCGGCTGTTGTCGGCAGGCAGACGATGGGCAGGCCGCGCGATGCCAGAAGGTTGATGCCGAAAACCTCGGTGATTTGTTGGGTCCCATTCATCAACGCGGCGAGGAGTTTGGCCACGTCGATCACACTGCCGCCGCCCACGGCCAGGACTGCGTCAACTTTTGCCGCGCGGGTTTCTTCTAACGAGGTTTCGAAAAATTTCACCGTCGGTTCCGGTGGAATGAATGCGGCTTCGACCACTTCGACACCGGCATTTTTCAATGCGGAGACCAGAAAATCCACCTGCGGACGGACGGAATTACTCGTGACTAGCAGCACGCACCTTGCACCGATTTGTGCAAGAAATTCAGCCGCTTGGGTCGCACAGCCGTTGCCGAAAACGATGCGCGGTGGTTGAAAGAGGGTGACCGGGTTCATGGTGCGACAGTATCGGTGGCGGCCATGCCGCTGCGTGGCTGAGCCCTTTCAAACCAGCAGCTTGCGGTCCAACCCACGGCGAACAGCACGATGTGGTTGATCACGCCGATTAGGAACGGATGCCACGGGAAATTCAGCGGGCCGAGGTCGAGCAACACGTGGTTGAAGGCGGGAAGCTTGACCGAGGTAAGTGTCGCCCAAGCGGTGAAAATCACGCAGGCGATGATGCCGACGAAGGCTCCCTTGGCATTCGCGCGGTTGGTCAACGCCCCCAAGGCGAACAAGCCTAACATTCCGGCGGTGGCGATTGAAAACAACTGCACGGCGAATTCCATCGCCGTGCCGATGCCGATCCAAAGCTGCGAAAAAACGATGGCGAGCCCCCCCAGGATTGCGACCGTCAGGCGCCCGGCGAATAGTCGCTGGACGTCGGAGGTCTCAGGACGGAATCTCGCGTAGAAATCGTCGATGATTACCGTGGCCATGCTGTTCAGATCGGAGTCGAGACTCGACATTGCCGCCGCCAGCAACGCCGCCACGACCAATCCGATGATGCCGACTGGCAACTGTGTTCTGATGAAATACGGGACGATGTTGTCCTTCACCGCCTCGACGTCGGCAGGCATGACGGTCCCGGTCAATTGGAAGAACGCCCACAGACACGCGCCTAGCAGAAAGAACATGCACCAGATCGGGATGCAGGCGATGGCCCCGAACAGGGCGCTGATCTGCGCCTGCCGGTCGGTCTTGGCCACGAGGTATTTTTGGACGATGTGCTGGTCGAGAGCGTAGCGTTGCACCGCCCAGATGCCGCCGCCGACGAGGAAAAACCAGATGTTCTCATGAGTCAGGCTGAACGAGAGATTCCCCAGGCCGAATTTCCCGCCTTCCCACGCCGTGTTCAGCACCGCGCCGGGTCCGCCTTCAGGCCGGAACAGCGCGATGCCAAGGCAGGTGAGCACGCCGCCTATCAGCAGGACACCTTGCAGCACATCCGCATACACCACGGCGGCGATTCCGCCCGCCACCGTCATCACCAGCGTCACCAGCCCCACGATCAGGATCACCCACCAGACGCTGACGCCGCTGAGATACGAAACCGGCAGCGCCAGGAAATAGAGCGTCGCGCTCATATCCGCGACCCGGCTGATGATGAAGGCCGCCGCGCCATACGCCCGCGCCGCGTAGCTGAACCGCGTTTCCAGATAATCATAGATGCTCATCCTGATGGTCCGTCGATAGAACACGACCACGAACCGCATGATGAACAGCATCACCACCGGCAGCAGGAAGAACGACGGCAGGTTCCACATGTCGCGCGCATAGACGTTGCCGGGATGACCGATGAAGCTGGTGCTGCCGATCATCGTGCCGACGATCGCGAACACGACCACCCACCCGGGGACGCTTTTTCCCGCCAGGAAGAAGTCCTCCGTCGTCTTCTGGTTGCGGGAAAAATAGACCCCGATGCCGAAAACAACGGCGAGATAGACGAGGACGATCGCGGAATCAATGATGCTCATCGAAGGGATTTTCCGTTCATTGGGTTCGTCTGATCGGCAGGCTCGTTTCGACAGTTTTACACGAATATTGCAAGATATATTCGCCAATCGCGTTCAATGGCGGTAACGGGAGTGAACCCCGATCTGGCTCGAAATCCTGTCGTGTCTTCAAGCATTTCTACAATGTTCCTCCATCGCCTGCTCCTGATCTTTCTCGTAGGCCCCGCCTGGGTGCTGCCGTTGCAAGCCGTCGATTTCGTTCATGAGATCGCCCCGGTCCTGAAAACCCACTGCGCGGAATGCCACATGGGCACGAAGCACAAGGGCGGACTCTCGATGAACACCCGCGACGACCTGATGAAAGAAAATGACGACGGCTTCGTGCTGGAACCCGGAAACAGCGGCAAAAGCCTGATGATGCACCTGATCACCTCGGACGACGAGGACGAGCGCATGCCGCCCAAGGGCGATGGCCTGGACCAGAAGGAAGTTGCGCTCATCGCGAAATGGATCGATGACGGTGCTTCCTGGGAACCGGGCTTCACCTTTAAAAAGCAAACCTACGAACCGCCGCTCAAGCCGCGTCAGCCGAAGTTGCCGCTTGCGAAGGGTGGCCGGGATCACCCGCTCGACCGCATCCTCGACGCCCATCTCGCAAAACAAAAGACGCCGCGGCCCGCCGAAATCGACGATGCCGCGTTTGCCCGGCGGGTCCATCTCGACATCGTCGGCACGCTGCCGACAAGTCCAACCTTGAACGCCTTTCTCACGGACACGGATCCAAAAAAGCGTGCGAATCTCGTCAGTTCCCTGCTAGAAGACAATCAGGCCTACGCCACCCACTGGTTGAGTTTCTGGAACGACCTCCTGCGCAACGACTACGCCGGCACGGGCTACATCGACGGCGGCCGCAAACAAATCAGCAACTGGCTCTACCGCTCGCTTTTGGAAAACAAGCCCTACGATCAGTTCGCTACGGAGTTGATCGCTCCACCCGCTCCTGAAAGCGCCGGTTTCGCCAACGGCATCAAGTGGCGTGGCGACGTCAGCGCGGGCCAGAAAGTTCCCATCCAATACGCGCAGTCCGTGGGTCAGGTTTTTCTCGGCATCAATCTCAAGTGCGCCTCCTGCCACGACTCGTTCACCGACAACTGGAAGCTAACGGACTCCTACGGATTGGCCGCTGCCTTCTCCTTGGAGAAAATCGAGATCGCCCGCTGCGACAAGCCGACCGGAAAAATCGCCGAACCCTACTGGCTCTATCCCGAGCTAGGGAAAATCGACGCCTCGCTGCCACCTGAGGAACGCCTGAAGCAGGTCGCCGAACTCACCACCAAGCCCGAGAACGGCCGCTTCAGCCGGACCATCGTCAACCGCCTCTGGCACCGCCTGATGGGCCGCGGCATCGTGCATCCGGTTGACTCCATGAGCTCGGAGCCGTGGAACGAGGACCTGCTCGACTACCTCGCGACCTATCTGGTCGATCAGGACTACGATCTGAAAAAAGTCATCATCCACATCTGTGATTCCCACGCCTATCAGTCGAAAGCTCAGGCACTTGTTAGCGACGACGAATCCAAGTGGAAATACGCCGGTCCCCGCGCCAAGCGGATGACGGCCGAGCAGTTTGTCGATGCCGTCTGGCGGATCACCGGCACCACTCCGGAGAAACCGCATTTCAATCCTTCCTTGGAAGGGGAATCCCAGGTTCAGGTGAGAGCCGCTTTGATGAAAAGTGACCTGCTGCTTCGAGCTCTCGGCCGCCCGAACCGCGAACAGATCGTCAGCTCCCGCCCTAACGACCTCACCACGCTGGAAGCCATGGATCTCAACAACGCCGATGCCCTATCGAAACTGTTGGAACAGGGCGCCCAACACATGATCTCCCGCCACGCCGGCAACCCATCCGCCCTGATCGACGATCTCTATCTGCAAGCCCTCTCGCGCCTGCCAACCGGCGAGGAAAAGCGCATCATCTCGGAGTCTCTGACGGAAAATCCGAAGGTGTCCGCCGTGCAGGACCTGCTGTGGAGCATCTTCGTGCTGCCCGAGTTCCAACTCATCCGCTAACCGCCATGAACCACCGACGCGAATTTCTCAAAGCCCTCTCCGCCAGCACCGCCGCCGCCTGGATGGCGCGCGCTCCACGGTTGCTGGCAGACGAAGTGAAACACCCCGCCGCGACGGCCGACAGTTGCATCCTCCTCTGGATGGCGGGCGGCATGGCAGCTCCGGAAACCTTCGATCCCAAGCGCTATCAGCCTTACGAAGTAGGCGCGCCGATGTCAAAAGTCCTCAGCACCTTTCCATCGATCCGCACGGCGGTGGATCACATCAATTTCTGCCAGGGACTCGAGAACATCGGCTCGGTCATGGACCGCGGCACCCTCATCCGATCCGCCGTGCAACCGGAGCTCGGATCCATCCTGCATTCCCGCCATCAATACCATTGGCATACCGGCTATGTGCCTCCTCAAACGGTCGCCGCACCGCACATCGGTGCCTGGATGGCGAAGGTCCTCGGTCCGAAAAATCCGGTGATGCCCGCCTTCATCAACATCGGACAACGCCTCGAAGGCGTCGGCGAAAGCGAGGAGCTCAAAGCCTTCACCACCGGCGGATTTTTCGGCTCCGAGTTCGGCCCGATGAATCTTCCCTATCCGGACCAGGCCGCCGCCGCGGTGCGTCCGCCGGCCGGGATGACGCCCGAACGCTTCCAAAGCCGGCGTGCGCTGCTAGGAAAGCTCCTCGCCCAATCGCCGCACCGCGAATATCTATCCGATCACCAGCAGGAGTCGATGCTGCGGTCACTCGACAACGCCCACCGCCTGCTTTCCTCCAAGGAGCGCGATGCGTTCGACATCTCCTTGGAACCCAAGGAAAGCTACGATGCCTACAACACCGGGCGCTTCGGCCAAGGCTGCCTGCTCGCCCGCCGTCTGGTGGAGAACGGGGCGCGGTTCGTCGAGGTCACCACCGAATACGTGCCGTTTTTTCAATGGGACACTCACAAGGACGGCCATGCCATCGCGGAAACGATGAAGAAGGAAATCGACATGCCGATTGCCCGCCTGATCAAGGATCTCGAAGCGAAGGGTCTGCTAGACCGGACCTTGGTCATCGTCGCCAGCGAGTTCTCGCGCGATGCGATGATGGAAGGTGGTCCGGGCTCGAAAGCGAAGGATCAAGTGACGGTCAAAGGCGACACCCTGGAAAGCCCGACCCACTACGGCCTGCACCGCCATTTCACCCAAGGCTCCAGCATCCTGATGTTCGGCGGCGGCGTGAAAAAAGGCCACCTCCACGGAGCCACCGCGGACGAACGCCCGCTGGTCGCCATCACGGAGCCGGTCACCATTCCCGATCTCCACGCCACGATCTTCACCGCCATGGGCATCAGCCCGAAGACCGCCTTCGATGTCGAGCAGCGCCCGTTCTACGCCACCCTCGACGGGACGGGTGTCGCGGTGAATTCGATTTTTGGATAGATTGTCCCAAACACCAGAAAACCATGAATGTAGTTGGAAATTCCGTGATGAGACGATGGGCCGCGATTCCCCTGATAGCGTTGGGCGCGTGTGACGCGGTGGCGCAAACCCCGGGTCAGACACCGCCCTTGCCACCGTGGCTTCCGAAGGCCGTTCCCGCGTTTCCCGGCGCGTGGGGCGGGGGAATGTTCGCCACGGGCGGCCGTGGCGGCAAGGTGATCGCGGTCACCAGTCTCGAAGACAGCGGGCCGGGCACGCTTCGCGCGGCGATCGAGCTAGAAGGTCCGCGCATTGTGGTTTTCCGCGTCGCCGGCACTATCTATCTGAAAAGCGGGCTGGATATCGAACATCCCGACATCACGATCGCCGGCCAGTCCGCGCCAGGCGACGGCATCTGCATCGCCCACGACTCGATCAACGTCAACTCGCGCAACGTCGTCCTCCGGCATTTGCGCGTGCGCCGAGGTCTCCCAGGTGGCCAGGGTTCGGACAACATCGGCGGTCATCCGGAAGGCCAGGTCATCGTGGACCATTGCTCGGTGAGCTGGGGACGGGACGAGAACATCTCGCTCTATCGCCACATGAAAATGCTCCCTAACGGTGAGCGGGAAAAAATGTCCACCATGAACATCACCATCCAGTGGGTCATTTCGAGCGAAGCCCTCGGGCCGGGCCACGAATTCGGCGGCACTTGGGGCGGACAGGATTCCACATTCCACCACAACCTTTTCGCCTGCAACACCGGGCGAAATCCCTCCATCGGCATGTCCGGCGAATTCGACTACCGCAACAACGTCGTTTTCAACTGGGGCCACCGCTCCATGGATGGAGGCGACGAAACCTCGCTCGTCAACGTGATCAACAACTATTACAAGCCCGGCCCGGCCACCAAGCCCGACATGCGCACGACCATGGCGCGAATGGAAGAGCGCAATCAGTTTTCTCCCGGCAAGGCGCTGTTAGCATCCGCCTGGTATCAACCCATGCCCCAGCGTCCCGGAAAATGGTACGTGGCCGGCAACTTCGTCGATGAGGCTCCAGACGTGACCGCAGACAACTGGAAAGGCATGAAGGGTACGGTCGAACTTGCCCGCGTCAACTCGCCGTTCGAAGGCTGGCCGGTGAATCAGCAGACGGCGGCGGAGGCGTTTGAAGCCGTGCTTGCAAAGGGCGGCGCGACATTGCCGAAACGCGATGCCGTGGACAAACGGGTCACCGAAATGGTGCGCTCCGGCAAGACACTCAACGAAACCGGCATCATCAACGACCCCAAGGAGGTCGGCGGCTATCCGGAGCTGACATTCTCGCCGGAGGCCGTGCCGGCGGACACCGACAGCGACGACATGCCCGACGAATGGGAAAAGAGCAACGGTCTGAATCCGAACGACCCCGACGACAGTGCCACCGATGCCGACGAGGACGGATACACCAATGTCGAGGAATTTCTGAACGGCACGAACCCCAATGAGGCCAAGAACTACCGGAATCTGGATAACAACCTCGATTCGATCAGCGGATAGGTCAGGTTGCTGAGGTCAATTGGCCGAGACTGCGGGTTCTGACCTGCGGCATCAAGTCCGCAAATTGTTTTGCGGCTTCCGGCCAGGCTTGGGCACCATCCATCAGCAAGCCGGGGGTGCGGAGTTCGCGAAACCAGAATTCGATCTGATCGGAGTTTGAGGCAGCAAGATTTTCAAAATAATGAGCTTCCACCAGCCGGCGGATCATGGGCCAGTCCTTGTCACGCTGGGTCTTCTTGGCAAGGACGAGATCGGGGAGACTCAGGAGGGCGTCGAGTGCCGCCCTGAGACGTGATAGGTTCTGATCGTCCGCGAGGATGGCAAGATCGGTGTCCCGGCTAAACTCGGCTGCGCCTTAGAACACGCACGCCTGGCCTCCCATCAGCAGGCACCGGACGCGGTGCTCGCGGATCGAAGAAAGGACTTTGAGTATCGGGTTCGGGATCAAGGCTTCCTCCTAGTGAAATAGATTTGCCAGAGCTTTTCGGATTCAGCCCAACGTTGGAGGGGAGTGAGGCGATACCATTCCGCCCACTCGTCTCCCACCAAGTCTTCCGGCTGAGTCATGGGATTGAGATAGCAGGCTTACGCCGGGACGTAAACCCCGGATCCTGCAGCGGAGAATCCCTTGGATTTCTATTTGCCATCCGGAATCACGAATTCGTAGCGACCGCTGGGAAGGTCGACTGTAGGGCGACCGTCCAATGACTTTTCTCCGGCGAAGGGCTTGCCGTCGAACAGGATTCCATCGCTGCTGTCGGCTGGGAGTATGACCTCCGCTCTGGAGTTCGCCGGAATGGTGACGGTCAGAAGGAGCTTGCCGCTTTCGATTTTCCAAGAGGAGGCGGCGTGGCCGAAGGGCGTGCGCACCTTCGCCGACGCATGGGTGAGTCCGCCGCCGGGTTGCGGCGCGATGCGAAAGCGTTTCCACCCGGGTGCCTCCGGCAGCGGTTGCAGGCCGGCGATGGTGTCGTAGAACCAGCTCACCACGCAGCCATAGGCGTAGTGGTTGAAGGAGTTCATGCCGTCCTTGTTGAAGCCGTTTTCGGGAGTCCAACTGTCCCAGCGTTCCCAGATGGTGGTCGCGCCGTTTTTCACGCTGAAGAGCCAGCCGGGGAAGGTGGTTTTCTGCAAAACGGTGTAGGCGAGGTCGGCGTGGCCAGCTTCGGTTAGGACTGGAGTGATCAGCGGCGTGCCGAGGAAACCAGTGCCGAGGTGGTTGTCCTTCTCGGCAAAGGTGCGCAGCAGGTGGTTGACGAGCTGCGGGCGTTGTTCCGGCGTGCAGAGATCGAAACCGAGAGCCAAGAGATAAGACGTCTGCACGTCGTCCGCGACGCGGCCGTCGGCGGCAATGTATTCGCGTTGGAACGCGGCGCGTGCCTTGTCGCGCAGGGCGCGGTTGCTGGCGGCGAGTTCGGG
>JBGSOI010000257.1:0-6448 GCA_041739215.1 Akkermansiaceae bacterium | reverse complement strand
CCGGGCGCTGCATTTCCACGGATCACGACGCGCAGGAGTCGATCCGGGTGATGGGGACCTGCTTCGCGACGGGCGAGGCGGCCGGGCGCGCGGCGGCCAGGATCATTTGCCCTTGAGGCGGACGTCGTCGAGGTCGAGCCGATAGAGGATCTGGTTGTAGTTGTGGCGCGGAGTCGGTCGGGCGTGGTCGGCGAACTCGGCGGTGTAGGTGCCTTCGAAGAGAATGAACGGAGCATTTTCCGGTGTTAGATCCGGCTGGATGCGCGGGTTGTAGAACGTGTAATTGTCGTGGCTGAGGACTTTCACCGTGTCGCTCCACGGACCGAGCGGAGAATCGGCTTCGGCATACCAGATTTCGCCGAAGGCGGAGGGCTTGCCGAAGTTCTGGGTGAAGATCGCGAGCCACTTCTTGCGGAACGCGTTCCACGCGATGGAGCCGCGGTGCGGCTGGACCTCCGAGCCGTCAGCCGCGGATCGCGGGGCGGCGGCAGCGGCGACTTTTTCCCAAGTGGCGGGGTTTCTCCACGAATCGAAATCATCGGGGCAGCGGGCGGAGGGAAAGGGATCGCCAAAGAGCAGCCAGTTTTTTCCGGCGGGATCCTGCCACCGGACCGGGTGGCCTTTGAGCAGCAGCGGTTGCGGGCCGTCGGCGGGTTTCCAGAGGACCTTTTCCGGGAGGAATTTCTGCGTGGCGGAGTCCCAGACGCAGAGGCCGACCTCGGCTTCCGTGAGGTGACCCTTGATCTTCGAGCAGGTGGCGACGAGGTGGTTGTTAGGAAATGAAACCATGCCGGTTAGCCAGGTGGGACCGTCGCCTGGAATTTCGGCGACAGCGCGGGGGTTGCCCTTGTCATCGCGGAAATGGGTGAATGGCATGGCCAGTGGCGGCTCGAATTTTTGCAATGGATTGAGCGGCGTGGTGGCGGCGGTGGATTGGAAAATGCCGAGTGGGTAGCCGGGAAGCGTTGTGTCACCCCAGAGGAAGAAAATCTTTCCGCCGTGCCTCGCGGTGAGGACGGAATCGCAGCCGAAGGCACCGGACTCCGGCAGCAGGGGAGGGATGCCCAGTTTCTCGCCCTCCGCGAAAATTCCGGCACCCGTGAGCCGGCCGAGGCGCTTGGCGATGTTCCGGCGCTCGACCTCGATGCGGAATTTCCCTCCCGCCTTGAGGGTCGCGCGGACGCCTTCGTAGCCGAAACCATCTTTGGGCAAGCCGTAGCCGTGACCCTTCACGTGAAACCAGATCTCGCGCCCGAGCAAATCGGGGTCATCGATGGCGATCAGCCCCAGATTGTCGCTGATGTGGCGGGATTCGTGGGTCGTGCGCAACTCCACCAGCGGAACGGGCCAGCCGTTTTCCTTGTCGATGATCTCAACGCGGCATGGTTCCATGGCAAACGCGGCGCACGGGCAGAGGAGGAGGGCAAGCTTGAGCATGGCAAATCCGGCCGCTGACTACGCCACCGGGTGCGGGGTTGTATCGCGGATCGGCGGCAATTTAGGTTAGAATTGCCGCACCATTTCGCTTGCCACCCCATGGCCGAAGCCCCACAAAAGCCGTCCGCTCATCCACGGGGCTGCGCAAAATCTGTTGCTCCGCCCGGTTTGGCGGAAACAAATCTTACCCGCCAGCTCCCATGGAAAGCATTTCATCCCGTATTGCCAAGGTCTCTCCTTCACTCACGCTCGCCGTCACCGCACAGGCCAAAGCGATGATCGCCAAAGGTGAGGAAGTTTACGCGCTCGCCGGTGGCGAACCGGAAGTGGACACCCCGCAGTTCATCAAGGACGCGGCCATCGAGGCCCTTCAAGCCGGCAAAACCAAATACACCCCGGCCGGCGGCATCCCCGAGCTGCGCAGCGCGCTCTCGAACAAGTTCAAGGTCGATAACAACCTCGACTACGCGCCCAACCAGATCTGCGTCACCGGCGGTGCCAAAATGGCCTGCTACAATGCCATCCTCGCCATCATTGAGGAAGGCGACGAAGTCATCATCCCTTCGCCATTCTGGGTTTCCTATCCGGAAATGGTCCGGCTTGCCGGCGGCGTCCCCGTCATCGTCGATACCAAGGAATCGACTGGCTGGAAAATGACTCCCGAGCAATTCGAGGAAGCCATGACCCCGGCGACCAAGATGGTCATCATCAACTCCCCGGGCAACCCGACCGGTGCCGTTTACACCAAGGAGGAACTCCTCGCCCTCGGTGAAATCGCACTCACCGAAGACATCGTCATCCTTTCCGACGAGATCTACGAAAAGCTCGTTTACGGCGAATCGAAGCATGTCTCCATCGCCTCACTCAGCCAGGAACTCTACGACCTCACCGTCACCGTCAACGGCTTCTCGAAAGCCTACTCGATGACCGGCTGGCGCCTCGGCTACACCGCCGCGCCGAAGCCCCTCGCCGACGCGATTGAAAAGATCCAGAACCACACCACTTCGAACGCCAACAGCTTCTCCCAATACGGCGCGCTCGCCGCCTTGGAAGGTGACCAAACGTTCATCGAAGACCTCCGCGGCGAATACGACGTCAAGCGCCAGTTCATGTTCGCCCGTCTCAAGGCGATCAACAACATCCGCGTCGTCGAGCCACAGGGCGCGTTCTACTTCTTCGTTTACACCGGCAACACCGGCCTGAAATCGATGAACCTCTGCGACAAGCTTCTCTCCCGTTACAAGGTCGCCGCCGTCCCCGGAATTGCCTTCGGCTACGACGAAGGCATCCGCCTCAGCTACTGCACCACGCTCGACATCCTCAATGAAGGACTGACCCGCTTCGAGCAGTTCTGCCGCGAGCATTGATATTCTAACGGACCGCGAATCCAAAGCCTGCGCTAGCAGGCCTTATAATAATGGCGCAGCCCTGACCGGCAGGCCCTTGGTCAAATTCATTTCGCCTGTCTCCATCCATCCGCCGCCGGGTCCGTCCCGCCGGCGGATTCTTTTTGCGGTCGCCCGCGAATGTTTTGGATGGAAAGCATCGCACCGATGAAGTTGCTGAAATTCCCCGTCAGCCGGATTCCGGATCGCGCGTTTGTTCTCTAACGGCAGCGAGGCTGATCAGGAAAATGCCGCCCAGTTCCAGGGCCCAGTTCATTCTCACTCCGCCCAGGCTGACCTTGAGAAAGCGATCGAAGTGGTGGAATGAAATCGCCCGGACCACGATGAAAGTGAGCAGGAAAAACACTCCGGTTGTTAGCAACTTGTGGCGCACCCAGAACGCGTTGAAGCGCCAGATGAAAAAGATGCCGGAGATGCCGGCTCCGGCGAGGACACCCAGCACGAACCACTTCTGGAAAATATGGCGCTGCTTATACCAACCCATGTGGCGCGAGGCGACCCGCCCGATGTCGGTGAATAGCGACTGCAAATCGAGTTGCTTGTTCACGCAGAGCAGCGCCATCCCGAGCGCCACCGCCAGCCAGATTTTATCCCTCCCCCGGGACCATTGGCGCGCCGCGAGGATCGCGCCCATGGCGTAGGCCGCGACGGTGAACCAGCCCATGAAACTCGGATCGCCAATCTCCGGCCTCCAGCGGAATTCATTCAGGATGTTCATGCAAATGGTTCGAGGTGCGCCGACCATGAGGCACCCGCCGCATCCTGCAACCGGGAAAACATCGCCGCCGGGCACATTTTTCTCGGGCTTTCGCGACGGCATCCGCTAAGAACCCGCGCGTGGCACTCCTCCTGGCGATCGAATCTTCCTGCGATGAAACCGCAGTCGCGATCGTCCGTGGCTCGGTGGGCGAGCCGACTGTGGTGCTGGCGTCCGAGATTTCCTCACAGATCGCGCTCCACCGCGAGCACGGCGGCGTCGTTCCCGAGCTGGCATCGCGCAATCATTCGCTGCATCTGCGCGGCCTGGTGGAAAAGGCTCTCGCGGATGCCGGGGTCACGATGCCGGAAATCGATGCGTTCGCCGCCACCACCGGCCCGGGGCTGGCGTCCTCGCTGTTGATCGGCAGCACGGCGGCCAAGGGCATGGCCTGCGCGGCCCGGCGGCCGTTTCTCGGGATCAACCACCTCGAAGGCCATCTGCTCTCGCCATTTCTCGACCAGACTTCGGTCCCGCCGCATGTCGCGTTGATCGTTTCCGGCGGGCACACGTTGTTGCTCGATGTCGCAGGCCCCGGCCTCTATCGAAAACTGGGCGGCACCCGCGACGATGCGGCGGGCGAAGCCTACGACAAGGTCGGAAAAATGTTAGGCCTGCCCTATCCCGGCGGGCCGGAGATTGAGAAAGCCGCCCGCGACGGCGATCCGGCAGCCTACGATTTCCCGCGCTCGATGGTGCACGAGCCGCATCTGGATTTTTCGTTCTCCGGCTTGAAGACCGCCGTGCTCTACACGCTTCAGAAGGAAACCGGCGAACTCCCGGTGGCGGATCTCGCCGCCTCGTTCCAACAGGCGGTCATCGAGATCCTGGTTAGAAAAACCCTGCGCGCCGCGCAACAGGCGGGTCGCCGGAAGATCGCCCTATCAGGCGGAGTCAGCCTCAACCTGGCGCTGCGCAACGCTTTCCAACAGGCCTGTGACCGCGAGGGCCTGGAGCTCGCCGTGGCCTCGCCGGCGTTTTGCACCGACAATGCCGCGATGATCGCCTTCGCCGCCTTGCTCCGTCACCTCGCCGGCGAAAGCTCGCCCCTGGACGGTGACATCCATCCGAATTTACCGCTGGTCTAAAACCTCGCCCTATGATTTCAAGGGGTTCACCGATGATCTATAAAATCCTGGTATTCGACTTCGACGGCACCATCGCCGACACTCTGGGCGAGACGCGCCGGATCTTCAACCGGATCGCTCCCGACTATGGCATCCGCGAGGTCGCCGAGCACGAGCTGGACCACCTCCGCCACCTCTCGCTCAGCGCCTTGCTGGATCACCTGAAAATCCCGAAACGCCGCGTGCCCGCCATCATCGCCCGCGGCACCGGCATGATGCGCGGCAACATCACCGAGCTCAAGATGATCGACGGCATGCGCGAGGTCCTCATCGAGCTCCGCCGCCACGTTGACAGCTTCGGGATTCTAACTTCCAACGCCACCGCCAACGTCGATCTGTTCCTGCGCACCCACGGCCTGCGCGACCAGTTCGATTTCATTTCCTCCACCTCCAAGCTCACCGGCAAGGCCAAGCACCTCAAGGCCATCCTCAAGACCTTCTCCCTGCGGCCCGGCGAGCTGTTGTACATCGGCGATGAATTGCGCGACGTGAAAGCCTCCCAGAAAGCCGGCATCCCCATCGCCGCCGTCACCTGGGGGTTCAACTCCCGCGAATCGCTGGCCGCCTCGGAGCCGGATTTCCTGTTCGACCAGCCCGTCGATTTCCTGCGCCTGCTCACCGAACGCTGACGTCCCGTCCAAGGAGCCGATGCGGGGTAGAAGGGTGGGCGCCAGGTTCTTCGCATTCCCGCTGACCGTCTTCCGGCAGGGACCGTCCTCCGTGGCGGTCTTGCGAATGCGCCGCAAATGAACCCGCCCCTGAAACGCCTGCCGATCCCCTCCAGGGTCCTCCCATTTGCGCTGACCGTCTTCCGGCAGGGACCGACCTCCGGGCGGTCCAGCGAATACGCCGCAAATGAAACCGCCCCTGAGACACCTTCAGATCTCTCCAGGGTCCTCCCATTTGCCCGCCATTCGCGCGGACCGCCCGGAGGTCGTGTCCCTGCCGCTTTTTTTGGATCACTTGCGGGTGGATCACGCCGCGCGCTGCACGATCAGGTCGCTCCAGGCCGAGCCCATCGTCGCGCCGCCCAAGTTGCGGTCGCGGACCGCGAACAGCTTGCCCGGCACCAGATCGGCCAGGACGATGTTGCGCGAGCTCGTGCTGAAGGTCACCGGGCGAAAGGGATCGGGCACGCCGCTCTAGCAGGCCAAATCCTTATAACTGCTGGATTCCGCCTGTGTCCGGGGAGTGTTTCCGGCCGACCGTTAGACCCCCTGTTTTTGACAAGGGGGATTTTTTGCCGAGTGAGTTATGGCCGTTTTTGGGACTCGATTTTTCTCATTTTTCTCAAGTTCGGATAGATCCTGCGGCATTCTTTTTGGATTTTCACCACCAGATATTTCCGGATCGGGGCCTTCTAACTGGCGACTTTGATTCTCATCCAGCTTCCCCTGCGGAGCTTTCCGGGTGCTCGTCCAAGCTATCGGACCCCTTTTTCCAAACATTTGTCAGAGCCTTCGACAGGTTTTGTCAAACCACTCTCCCCGTTTCATCCCGTTTCCACCGCCATGCAGTCCAGCGGACTCTCCACTCCCAATCCATTCCCACCCATCGCCACATGCAGGTAGATCTCCGTGGTGGTGATGTCCTCGTGCCCCAGCAGATCCTGGATCGCTTGCCCCGGCGTAGCGTAGCGAAGAAGGGTCCGCAAATCCGTTCCGTTTTCCAATAGATGGGTCGCGAAAGAATGCCGCAAGGCATGGCTTGTCACCCGCTTC
>JBGSOI010000232.1:0-2328 GCA_041739215.1 Akkermansiaceae bacterium | reverse complement strand
GGTGTTATCGCCACCGAGCGTGACGAAAAAGGCCATCCGAAGCTCAACGAGCAAGGGAACCCGGTCCTCATCGAAGGCTCGAAGGTCGCCCTTTGCTACGGCCAGATGAACGAGCCTCCGGGTGCCCGTCTCCGCGTCGCGCTCTCCGCCCTGACGATGGCCGAGCATTTCCGCGACGAGGACAACCAGGACGTGCTCCTCTTCGTCGACAACATCTTCCGTTTCTCCCAAGCCGGTTCCGAAGTGTCCGCGCTGCTCGGCCGGACGCCGTCCGCCGTGGGTTACCAGCCGACCCTCTCCGAGGAAATGGCCGGTCTCCAGGAGCGGATCACCTCGACTAACAAAGGTTCCATCACTTCGATCCAGGCCGTTTACGTGCCTGCGGACGACTTGACCGACCCTGCTCCCGCCAACACCTTCGCTCACCTTGATGCGACCGTCGTGCTTGAGCGTTCGCTCGCCGAGCAAGCGCTCTTCCCGGCTGTTGACCCGCTCGCTTCCACTTCGAAAGCGCTCGCTCCGGAAATCATCGGTGAGGAACACTACCGCGTCGCCCGCGGTGTCCAGATGGTGCTTCAGCGCTACAAAGACCTTCAGGACATCATCGCCATTCTCGGCATGGACGAGCTTTCCGACGACGACAAGATGAGCGTCTTCCGCGCCCGGAAAATCCAGCGTTTTCTCACCCAGCCATTCCACGTTGCGGAAGTTTTCACCAACGTTCCCGGTGTCCTGGTTTCCATCGCCGACACCGTGAAAGGCTTCGCCCAAATTCTCGATGGCAAGCTCGACGACGTGCCGGAAGGTAACTTCTACATGAAGGGCAACATCGAGTCCGTGCCGCGTGATTGATCCAGAGTTTGCTAGTTTTCAGTGTTCAGTTTTCAGGAAGAGATTCCGGAGCTGGACCTGAAAACTGAAAACTAGAAACTGAAAACTTTATGCCTCTCCAACTCGATATCGTCACCCCTGAGAAGAAGATCTTCTCGGACACCGTGGAAAACGTCTATCTGCCGGGAGCGGACGGTGAGATGGGCATCCTGCCGCAGCACGCCGGTCTCGTCACCGCGCTCAAGCCCGGCGAGCTCCGCTATCTCCATAACGGAAAAGTCGAGACGATGGCCATCGGTTCCGGTTTCGCCGAGATCACCCAGACCAAGGTCATCGTCCTCACCGACAGCGCCCTCGGCGAGTCGGAGATCGACGAGGATCATGCCGAAGCCGCGATCAAGCGCGCCCAGGAGAAGATCGCCACCATCGATCACAATCTCAACATGGAAGAACTCGCCCACCTGCAGGGCATCATCGCCAAGGCCTCCGCGGACCTGCACTTCAAGCGGAAATACCGCCACTAAAAGCCGGAGTTATCCGCGATTTTCAAGACCCACCGCGGTTTGTCCGCGGTGGGTTTTTCATGCCGGAGAGTCAGCCTTGTCCTCCCATCCTTTCGCGTTAGCATGCGGGAAACGCCATGAGTACCGATATTCCCCAATCCGAGAACCTGACTTTTTCCAAAGAGCGAATTGCCCGTCTCGCCGCTACCATGTCCATCGCCGAGGACGAACTGGCCGCCATCATCGGGCGCGGTGCCTCACATTCCTATCCGGCCGGTGCCTGGCTTTTCCATGAGTCCGCCCCGCGCCTGTGGATGGGCATCGTCGAGGAAGGCGAGGTCGAAATCGTCCGTGGCAATCACGGCAGCACCACCCGCCTCGCCACGCTCCGGCGTGGCAGCGCGTTCAGCGAGGGAGTTCTGTTGGACGACCTGCCGCATTCCGCCTCCGCCGTTGCGATGACGGATGTCCGCGTCTGGCAGATCCCGCGGGCGGTGTTCGAATCCCTGCGGGCCGAGAAGCCAGAGGTGTTCTATCGGATGGTGGGCCACATCGCCCGGCGTCTCAGCGGTCGCCTCGCCGCGTCTAACGAACACCTGGTCTCGGGTCGTTCCCCGATCGTCGGCACCTGGCGCAAGGAGCATGATTCGTTAGGCGAGCGCGAGCTGCCGGACACCGCCTACTACGGGGTGCAAACGCTGCGCGGCATGGAGAATTTCCCCATCTCGGGAATCCCGCTGCACCACTTCGGCCACTTCGTCCGCAGCCTCGCCTACGTGAAGAAGGCCGCCGCGTTGGCCAACCAGCAGCTCGGCGTTCTTGATCCGGTCAAGGCAGTCGCCATCATCGCGGCCTGCGACGAGATCATCGCCGGGAAATGGCACGAACATTTCACCATCGATATGATCCAGGGCGGGGCCGGCACCTCGACCAACATGAACGCCAACGAGGTCATCGCCAACCGCGCCCTCGAAATTCTCGGCCATCAGAAAGG
>JBGSOI010000210.1:0-6832 GCA_041739215.1 Akkermansiaceae bacterium | reverse complement strand
ACGCCGAGTTTGAGAGGGACGCCACAATGAAGAGGCAAACAATGAAGAGGCTAACAAGTCGTGACGCACCAACCGGCCATAAGCTTTTCAATTTCATCTCAACATCATTTCAACCGCGCCGGTGGGCGCACATCTAACGTTAGGCAAGAAAATCGAAGAGTGACCGTGATTCAAACCAACGTGGAAGAGAACTGCTCCAGCGATGACCGGGAACAGATTGTGCGGGCACTGGTCCGCTACAACGACGGCGAGGCTGTGCCGGAGTCTTACCGCGATTTGGTGGTGATCTCTCGTCGTGGCAATGAACTCGTCGGCGGCCTCATTGGCTATACCCACTGGAACTGGCTCTTCGTCAAACAACTTTGGGTGGCAGATGCTGTTCGGCGCAGCGGCGTTGGCAGCAGCCTTATGCGGACAGCGGAGCACGAGGCTATTGTCCGGGGTTGCCTCCACGCGCACTGCGACACATTCGATTTTCAGGCGCTTCCCTTTTATCAGAAGCTCGGTTATAAAGTTTTCGGCCATCTGGACGATTACCCTGCGGGACACACCAGATACTTCCTCCACAAGCAAAACATGCGAGAACCGAGAACGCCTAACAATCCGCTCCATCCAACGGCGGGAAGCGCTCCAGTTTGAATTCGGGCTTCTCCTCCCGCCGTGGATGAGCTACACGTTAGGCCCGAAACACAAACACCTCAGAACCCATGCTTCACTTGATCGCACCTCTGTTTGTAATTGGTCTCATCATTTGGGTCATCAAGACCCAAAGATATTCGGACGGACTCTTTTTGCTGACTGTTGCAGTGAGCGCCATCACCTTCCTTGGCGGAGTCGATTTACTCGGTCCGCTGCACCCGGAGGCGAGGTGGCAAGGTGTGGCGTTGATCGCAGTGAGTCTGATCGTCATGCTGGTAGCTGCGATGGCATTCATGGCGCGCGGACATCGCGCAACGCGCCCACGCCCAAAAGCACCGGAATCTTCAAACCTGGCCGAAGCGGGTCGCCGGGAATGATTGGCTCGCAGATCTCTCACAGAAGCTGGGTTTCGAAGAGCGGCTTGTAGGCCGCCTTTGGCGATGATGACGACGAGCCAGAGTTGATCGAGATCGCCGGGGTGAAGGCGAGATTCGGGGCCGGGAGCCGGGGCCGAGGTGCTCCTCGATTCGGCTCAGGGCGGGACTTGGCCGGGGAGCTTCCTGATGAGGAAAAAGGCCCGGGGAGCCGGACTTGCGAACGTCATTGAACTCGCGGTGGAACTGCTGGTGATCAGATCAACGGAAGGCGTGAAATTGGCGAGATCCTCGGACTTCAGAAGCTGATAGCGCCGGGCGGGAATGGAGGGCCAGGTCAAGGTGGCGGTGTGGGACGCGGTGACGAAATCGAGCGTCGGCCGGACGGGTGCCATCGGCTCGGGAAAGAGTGCGTTCGGATAGGCGAGCAAGGAGGACTCACCGCTGTAGTCGATGTTCGTCAGCCGGATCGGGTTCGAGCCATCCAGTCCACAGCGATAGATGCCGCGGTAAGTTCCGAGCACCGCCCAGTAAACATGTGTATCGGTAACGGTGAGTCCTTTTGTGAAGTAGTTGGGCGAGTCACCTCCCGGCAAGGTATCACCGAACACTTCCCTGAGGTCCACAAGGACTTGGGGATTGCCGCCGTTGAGATCGCAGCGGCGGATGGAGCCGTCCGCCCAGTAGAGATGGGTCGAGTTGGCTGATAGACCGAATGCCTGAAAGGTATCCAGTAGCTTGGTGGTCTGAGTCCCGTCGATTTTCCTCCTGAACAGGCCGTCCTCCTCGTCGGACCAATAGAGATATTCGCCGTCGGTGATCAAGCCGGTGACATAACTGGTCGCTGTCGCGACGATTCGTTTGAAGGAGCCATTGAGGGTGTATTCGAGGATCCGATTTGAATTGTCGTCCACGATGAAGAGGCGGTGTCCGTCCGTGGTCAGGCCCGCTATGTTGAGCTGTCCCGGTTGGAAAGTGGCGAGTCGTTCGGTCACCCGGGAAATGAGATGAGTCCGCCAGATACCCAGATACCCGACCCGGTAGAGGTGGTTGCCATCCGTGGTCAGCAGCCCGCCCTCATTTGATGCGCCTTGCACAAATGCCTGCTGAGTGGTGCCGTCGAATGAGGTGACTCCGACCGTGGGCGAGGTAAAAGACGGCGAACTCGCGAAGATGCCGGTCTGGGCCCGCAATCCCGTTAGCAGGGCGGACGTCATCAAAAGAATCGCGAGGCGGGTGGGGAAATGGGGAGTCATTTGGAGGGTGATATAAGGATCCGTTTTAGAGATCGTTTGTTGTGGAGCAGGCTTGCGTAATCTAGCCGATCTGGCCAGAGGATTTCCGGATGGGCTGGCGGAAGGCGGCGGGGTGTTGGTCCAAGTCACCTGACTGGTGAGTCTCCATCCGTGTAAATCCGTGGTTAAGGATTTTTCCAGGCCTTCAGCTTATTTTTGCGAAAGGGATCCGGGCGGAATTTCCACCAACTGCCGATGACGGCGAGCCCGAACAGGCTGTAACCGACGGCGAAGCCCCAGAGCGGGGCGTCGAAAAAGACGAGCCGCCGCAGCCAGTGGGCGACGAAGGTGCCGTTGTAAGTCGCATCCCCGGCTTGGTCGCGGAGGTGCATCTCCAAGGTGGTGAGCGGACAGATGATGCCGAACCAGGCTTGAATGACGACCACGCCGATGGCGGCGAGGTGGGCGGTGCGGAACCAGGGATTGCGAATCCATTTCCAGCCACGGACGCCACCGCATAGGATGAGCAGCAGGCCGCCGCCGACGAAGGCAATGAAGGCGAGGTGGGTGATGAGCACCCCATCGGCGAGCAGGCGGTAGCTGTCAGCGGACATCCGGGAGGTGGTCGGCGCAGAATTCGCGGCCGTCGCTGCCGACGCGGAATTCGAGGACGGGATCGCTGACGTCGGTTTTTCCGCAGACGGCGCAGGCGTGGAAGGCCTCGGAGGCGGGGATTTTGCCGGCGTTGAAGGCTTTTTTGCGCTTGCCCGCCTCGATGACGCGGACGGTGCCGCGCAAGGTGGGGATGCCGGCCCAGATGAAGTAGTTGGTGAGGGCGAGGAGGTAGAACGGCAGCAACAGCGGCCGGGAAATGACCGCCATGAAAATGCCGAAGGCCATTAACATCCCAAGGAAGCGCACCTGCACGGGAAGGATTAAGAACAACAGGATCTCGGTCCTCGGCAAGATGGTGGTGAAGGCGAGAAAGGCGGAGGCATAGAGCATGGTGCCGCTCAGCGGGATGGTGGTCATCCCGGGGATGAGGGCGGAGTAAGCGAAATTCGCGATGAGCACCAAGAGGATGCCGGTGTAGTAGAAGAGCGAGGATTTGAAGGAACCCCACGAGGCTTCGATGCTGTCGCCGACCATGAAGACGAAATTCACGGCAAAGAACAGGAAGATGATGGCCATGAAACTGCGCGGGTTGCCGAACTCGGAATTGGCGAAGAACATGGTGGCGATGCGCCAGATTTCCCCGGAGAAAATCTTGTCGCGATCGAAATCAAGCATCTGCCCGAGGTCCGGCCGGAAGAGCTGGAGGACGAAGACGAGCACGTGAAACATGGCGTAATACCGGAGGAAATGGGGAAAGGCCAGCCAGCCCCAGCGGCGCTCCAGTTTGTCGAAAACAGTCATGACCGGGGAAGCAACTCCATATCGCGTGAATTGACAAGCCCGGGACAAAAAAGTCCGTGCTCTCGCGGGGATTCGTTGCGAGGGTATGGCATTCCTGAAACGAGCCATGGAACCCGAACATCTATCAGCCGCGGACGGATTCGTGATCACGATGCTCGTGATGATGGCGATCAGCCTGGGCGTGCTCGGCGTGATGGTGCTGTGCATGCGCCGGGCCGCCGCCCGCCGGGACCGCCAGGTGGATGAGCTGCTGGAGGAAATCGCGGAGGCGGAAAAACGCGAGAAGCAAGCGCCCGCGGGCGGGGAGAACCCGAATCCCGCAGAGCCGTGGGAGCGCGAGGGGGATTGGTGGAAACAGTGAAACCTAACGACCCAGACGTGCGATCCATCTCGACCTTTTTGCGAAGCCTGATAACGAAGTGACACGCGCCATGGATGAGGAGCCAAACAACGAATCTGGGAGCAAACCCACCGGTCCGGCCAAGCCAGTCATTCCGCCGCCCGTTTTCAAGCGGCCACCACCGCCGCCCACGTCGCCGTTGGAGGTGCTGCCCAAATCGTCGCCCAATCCATCGCCTGCGGCCGGCGGAAATGCGGCTGCCCGGGTGAAGCTCGGCGGGGTGCTGACCGAGGATGAAGTCGAGACCCCGGCCACTCGCATCGCGCTCTTCAACACCCGCATCACGGCGGCGGTGATCGATCTTCTGGTCGCCATGGGAATCACCATTGGGTTGGTTTTCATTTTGCCGGAGAAGGTCGCCTGGCTCATCGGAATCGCCTACGTGGTGACCCGCGATTCGCTGCCGTTTCTCGGAGGCCAGAGTGTCGGCAAGAAGGCGATGAAAATCCGGGCCGTGACGCTCGACGGCAAATCGCTCGTCGGCAACTGGGAGGCGGCGCTGATCCGCAACGGCGTGCTGATCATTCCGTTGTTCGGGCTGGTGGAGTTGTTCATCCTTCTCACCCGCGAGGACAAACCGGATCGCGGCCACCGCCTCGGCGACGAGTGGGCGAAGACGCAGGTGATCAACGAACCCAAGCCACCTGCCCCGGAAATAGCCGGGTGATTTGCAGGCTTTCCAAGCGCTCCGGATCTTGTCAAGTTCCCGCCATGGAGAGTCATGAGGTGTTAAAACGGGCATTGCGCAAAACCACCCCGAAAGCTGTCGCCGCCGAGTTGGGGGTGTCACTATCGCTCGTTTACAAATGGGCGGAGAAGCCAACCGACTTCGGTTCCGGCAGCCGCAATCCCTTGGATCGCTTGCTTCAGATCATCGATCTCAGCGGCGATACGGGCATCGTCGAGTGGCTGTGCCGCCAGCAGAATGGTCATTTCGTGAGGGACCCGGACGTGGCAGGACATCAGATCGATCACGTGCTGCCCGCCACTCAGGAAATCATCGGGCAGTTTTCCGATCTGCTCAACGAGATCTCGGACGCCGCCGAAGACCACTCGGTCTCCAAGGAGGAAGCCGTGAGAATCCGCCAGACTTGGGACAAGCTGAAAAGCTACGCGGAAGGCTTTGTCCGTGGTTGTGAGAACGGCGACTACAAAACGATGTCGCGCGTCCCGCCGGGCAGTTAACGACCTATCAACATTCCCGCGGCCTGCTGGTTTCCGCCTGTGGCGGTGATGACCACCTGTTGGAAATCTCCCCCAGCCAGCGCCGCCACCCCGGCGACGACCTGAAGAGCGGCGGACACGCCCATCCCTTCGCCCATCACCGCGCGCGGTGACCAACGCGGACCGTGCCAGTCCGCCCAGGCGGCGGTCTCCGGCAGATCGCTGCGAGGAATGCCGGCGCGGCCGTCGATCAGCAGCGTCTGCCCGTCGTCGGTCGCGTCCAGCCGTTCACGGATTTTGCGGGCGGCATGCATTCGGCTGTGCGCGGAAAATGAAACCGGATCCGGCAGGCGGAGCAATTTCGCCGGGCCTGCCGCCGCTTCCAGATAGATCGCCCCCGCTCCTTCCGATGGCAGATAGTCCCGTGAGTAATGACGCAGTCCCTCCGCGCTCAGCCAATCGACCTCCTCGGCGGAAACGACCACGCAGCCGTCCACGTCGCCGCGCTCCAGCCATTCCGCAGCGAGGTCGATGCCGCTGAAGAAACCGGTGCTGTCGGCGACCAGCGTGTCGTTAGGCGCGGCGCTGCCGATCATTGCGGAGAGGTGGCTCGAAGGCGCGTTGAAGACGGTTTCGGGAAACAGGATCGGACTCGCCAGCGCGGGGTCGGTCAGGGCCTCGCCAAAAAAGCGGTTCGAGTAGTTCACGCAGCCATTGGTCAGCGTGAAAATCACCCCGACGCGCAATTTTCCCGCCGCGATGTCTGCCAGCCTGGCTTCCCCTAACGCCTCCGCCACGGCGGCGGCGGCGAATTTCGAAATCGGGCTGGTCCGGCGCAGTCGCGCGAACTTGGGAGTCGTCGCCCCGTCCGCCGGGACGCGCAGGACGGGCGAGGTGATCTGCGTTTCACCAGACATCCTTTCCAGAGTGGAGGGCGCGATCGAATCTCCTGACAGAAGTCCGCGCATCAGGGCCGCCACGCCCCAGCCCGCAGGGGAAACGGCCCCTTTGCCGGTGATGGCGATTGGCATTCTCATGCGAGTCCCTCCTTGCCGAAGATGAGCGTGGCATTCGCCCCGCCGAAGCCGAACGAGTTGGTTAGTACGCGGATCACGGAAGCCTCGCGCGGGGATCTAACCAAATCAAACGTGCACACCGGGTCCGCCTCGCGCACGTTCAGGCTGGCTGGCAACCACTGCCCTTCCAGCGCGATCAGCGAAATCACGGACTCCACCGCGCCGGCGCCGCCTAGCAGGTGGCCGATCGCGGATTTCGTCGAGCTGACTTTGATTTTACCGACGGAACCGCCTGCCCAGCGTTGGATGGCGTTGCCCTCCGCGATGTCGTTGAGCGGAGTGCCGGTGCCGTGGGAATTGATGTAGTCGATTTGCTCGGGAGCCAACCCCGCCATCTCGCAGGCAGCCTGCATGGTCACCAACGCGGCATCGCCCATCGGGTGCGGCTGCGTGAGATGGTGGACATCGGTGGCCGCGCCGTAGCCGAGGATTTCCGCGATCACCCGCGCGCCGCGGGCCTTCGCTGACGCTGCGGATTCCACGACTACGAAACCCGCGCCTTCGCCCAGCGCCAGCCCGTCCCGCGCC
>JBGSOI010000186.1:0-15282 GCA_041739215.1 Akkermansiaceae bacterium | reverse complement strand
GACCAGCCAGCCACCGCCAGCACGCAACTCGCCGCGCTCATCGCCTCCCCACCCGACGGCATGGGGAAGAACCTCGCCTCGTCCGCCGGCCGCCTCGCCGGTCAATGGGCTGATGACGATCCCGCCTCTGCCTCCCAATGGGCGTCCGCCCTGCCCGACGGACAATCCCGCGACGAAGGCCTCAAGGCGGTTTCCCGATCCTGGAGCCAATACGACGCCGTCGCCACCGCCGAATGGCTCGGCACCTTGCCGGCCGGCAGCTCGCGCGACGCCGCGATCCAACCGCTCGTCAACCAGGTCCGCAACACCGACCCTAACACCGCCTTTTCCTGGGCCGCGTCCATCAGCGATGACAACGACCGTCTCAACGAGCTCCGCCAAACCCTGAAATCCTGGCGCGGCTCGGACCTGCGTGGGGCGCGGGCGGCATTCGATGCCGCGGAGCTTTCCGCGAAGGAGCGGGAGAGTCTGGAGAAGGAGTTGGAGTGAACGCCTACGACCGGTCGTGACGAACAGACCCGGCCTTTCCAGTTCCTAGCCACCAAGCGAGTGGAAATCTAGCTTTTCCGGCATGAGCGTGCGCACACCGCGTAATGTTAGGGAAAATTGGATTTGCACCATCAGCGATCCCCACCCGAAGCCGGGAGAACGAGGTCGCGCTCCGGTGGATTTCCGTTACGCTGCGGCACACCGATGAAATCACTGGTCGCCGTCATCGCCGCCTTCATGGGCAACCGCAGCAGCTTGTCCAACTTCAAGACCTTGCTGCGGCTGATTTCCGTGCTGTTCGCCCTGGTCATCGTCTACAGCGTGTTGTTCCACGTGCTGATGGAGCGCGAGGGCCGGTATTTCAGCTGGATCACCGGGGTGTATTGGACATTGACGGTGATGACCACGCTCGGCTTCGGCGACATCACGTTCCATGGCGATCTCGGGCGGGTGTTCTCCGTCGTCGTGATGATGACCGGGGTGATGTTCCTGCTGGTGATCCTGCCGTTCACATTCATCGAGTTTTTCTACGCGCCGTGGATCAAGGCGCAGGCGTCGGCGCGCACGCCGCGGGAGCTGCCACCGGAGACGCGGGACCACGTGATTTTCACCTGCCATGATCCGGTGACCTCTGCGTTGATCCCGCTGTTGCAAAAATACGGGCACCCATACGTCGTGCTTTGTCAGAACAGCGCCGAAGGGCTGGAACTCTACGAACAGGGCGTGGCGGTGGCGGTGGGCGACCTCGACGACCCCGAGACCTATCGGAAAATGCGTTTGCCGCAGGCAGCGATGTTGGTGGCGACCCGCTCGGACGTGCTCAACACGAACATCACCTTCACCGCGCGCGAGCTCGCGGAGAACGTGCCGATCGTGGCCTCCGCCTCGACGGATTCCGCGCGGGACGTGTTGGAACTGGCGGGCGCCACCCACGTCCTGCGGTTGGAGCAAACGATGGGCCAGGCGCTGGCCCGCCGGGTCATCGGCCGGGACTGCGCGGCGCATGTCATCGGGGAAACCAACGGACTCCAGATCGCCGAGGCGAATGCGGCGGGCACCGAGCTGGAGGGATTGACCCTTGCTAACAGCCAGATCCGCAGCCGCACCGGCGTGAGCATCATCGGCGTGTGGGACCATGGGCGGTTGAACTCGGTGGAACCGGAGATGGTGATCAAGCGTCAGACGGTGATGGTTCTGGCAGGCACTGCCGGGCAGATCGCAAGCTACAACGCCACCTTCAGTCGCAAGGTTTCCGGGCAATCGCACGTGATCATCGTCGGCGGGGGCCGGGTCGGTCGGGTTACCAGCGACATTCTGAGAAAGGCCGGGCTTTCCACGACCATCATCGAAAAGGTAGCCGAGCGGGTGACGAATCATCCCGAGGCGATCATCGGCGATGCCACCCGGATGGAGATCCTCAAGGCGGCCCGCGCGCGGGAGACGGACACGATCATCGTCACCACCCACGATGACGACGTGAACATTTCCCTGACGATTTTCTTCCACCGCCTGCGGGAGAATTTCCAGATCATCTCGCGCTGCACGCTGGAGCGCAACGTCCAGACGCTCCACCGCGCCGGGGCGAATCTGGTGCTCTCGTCCGCCTCGATGGGTGCCAACACCATCTTCAACATGATCCGCGAGAGCGACAATTTGTTGTTAGCGGAGGGCGTGTTCATCTTCCCCTCGCCGGTGCCGCGGAAAATGGCCGGCCGGATTCTATCCGATTGTGCCGTCCGCACCGATACCGGCTGCACGATCATCGCGGTGGAGCACGCTGGCGTCCGCACCGTCAATCCAGAGCCCTACATGATCCTGCCGGCTGATGGAAAACTGTTATTGGTCGGCACGCTCGAGGCGGAGGAGAAGTTCCTGAATGCCTTCGAGCCGGAACTCGCGCCCGCGGCATTGCGGAAACAATGGAAGCGCGAACGCCGGGCGTGACGCCATCCGGATTTTCATCGCAACCGAACCGCATTCCCGCATCGTCACAACCAGAATGAGATTCGCGGAAATTGGATTCCAGTTCGGCCTGCGGCGGCCGCTTGAAGTTAGAGAGGAGAGCGTTCGCGAACACGCCCGACCGTGCCGGCTCGCCTACGTCAGCGACATCCACCTCCGGCGGGGCAGGTCGCGGCATCTTGTCGGCCAGGTGCTCGACGCCCTCCAACGCGCGCGACCGGATGTGATCCTGCTGGGAGGTGATCTCGTGGACCAGGGTTCGGAGCTTGATGAACTCCGTGGAATGTTAGACGGGATGCTCGGAATGGCGCCGGTCTTCGCGATTCCGGGAAACCACGATGTCGCCGTCGGCGAGGAATCCGTCCGCCTCGCGGTCCAGGGCTCGGGGGCGCGTTGGATTGCCGGACTAACCGAATGTTTCCACCACGAAGGCAGGAATCTATCAATCTCCGGGCCCGCCGCGGAGCCGGAGCCGGGTGCGGATTTCCGGATTCTCTGCGCCCACAATCCGTCGATCTGGAGAGCGGCGCGGGACGGCGGATATGATCTGGTGCTCGCGGGCCATCTGCACGGATGCCAGGGGGTTCTGTTCGAGGCGGGAGGACGGCTCTATCCGGGTGCTCTTTTCTATCCACACAATCACATCCGCCAGGCCTGGAACGGGTCCAGGCTGCTGGTCAGCATGGGGTGCAGCGACCTGATTCCCATCCGCTGGGGTTGTCCCCGGGAAATCGTCGTTTGCATCCTGTGACCTCGCTGATAGATTTGCCCGATGAAACCTGCAACCGCAGCAGTCGCCAGACAGCCCCAGAATCGGATCGAGATCCCCGCAGGGCACGGCTGGCTGGGGATTCCGTCCGCGCTGGTGGCGATCGCGGCGAATGTGAGGTTGTTCGCGGCACGGCAGCCTGGCACGCCGCTGCGGGTGCTTTCATTAATCGCGATCGACACGGCGTTGCGATCACGCGGAATCATCATCACGCCGGATCGCCGGCAGGCGGTGATCGAGGCGATGGAACTTGGCGCGCAGTTGAATGACCGGTTCGACGGTGATGCCCACAATCCCCAAGCGCTTCGCGCGAGGGTGGTCTGGTTCGCGCGGTCCGCGCATCGCGAAGTCATCCGTTGCTATGTGAAACGGTTGCGGCGGCTGGAACGCACGCGGCCGGATCCCGACCAGGGCGCGCCCGCGGTGACGCACTACCGGGAAAGCGTCAACCGCGTCTCACTCGCGGTGCTGTGGGCGTTGGCTCGCGGCAAGGGCATGGCTATCGCTGAGATGGAAATCGAGCGCGAGGCCGACTTGCGCCTGCTGTTCCAAATCGTGATGCAGACCCAGTTGATAGACGATGTGCTGGATGTCCGTCAGGATCGCCGCCGGGGCCTGCCATCGTACGCGAACGGACCGGAGGTGACCGTCGCCTCGCTGTGCGGATTGGTGGCAGCTTACTCGGATCCGAGGCCGATCCGGCTCAACCGGAATTTCTGCCTGCGGGTGGCGCTCAAGGTGGTGGCCGCGGGCACGCGGGCGTTGATCGCGATTCGCTCCGCGGCGATTTCTAACGAAGCCCGAGCTTGGTGTTGATCGCGTTGATGATCACTTCCAGATCCGAGGTCTTGCTAACAAAAGCGAGGCCGCCTTTCATTTGCAACTCGCCTGGGTTCTCGACGCTTTCCTCGACCAGCGCGGTGAGCATCAGCACCGGGGTGTCCGACAACGAGGGCTCGGCCTTCAAGGCGTTCACCACGTCCCCGCCATCCATGCGCGGCATGACCAGATCGATGACACAGATGTCGGGTTGGAACGTTTTCGCTTCCTGGATGGCTTTGGTCGGATCGTTGATCTGCATGACCTCGAAGCCGGACTCCTCGAGATTCGCCGCGAGCAGCTCGGTGAAATCGACTTCATCGTCAATCAGGAGGACTTTAGGCAGCATGTTCATGGGTAGGTCATTCATATTGGTTCAATCGTTTCCATCCGCGGAAATGTAGCAAGACAGAAGCTCAGGCATTCTCGACCTTGAGCATGAGGGTGGCGACCGCGCCGCTTTGATCGTCGCGGTTCGCCAGGATCAGCTCCCCGCCGTGGAGTTCGGCGATTTTCCGTGAAACGGTCAGCCCCAGCCCGGTCCCCTTGCCGGTGGATTTGGTCGTGAAAAACGGATCGAAAAGTTTTCCCAGAACCTCTTCGGGAATCCCTTTGCCAGTATCCGAAACGGTGATCCTGACCATCCGGTCGCCTTGCCGCAGCCGCTCCCGCAGGCGGGAACCTTCGTCATGGGCTACATTATCCATGCTGACCAGTTCCGTGCGGATGCCCAGCGAGCCGCCGCCATCCATCGAGTGCATCGCATTGATGAACAGATTCACCAGCACCTGCTCGATCTTCGTCTGATCCGCTTCCACGGCTGGCAGATCCCTATCCGGCAGAAAGTCGATGGCTATCCCGCTTTCCTTCATCTGATATTCGACCAATTCAAGCGCCTCAGCCACCAGCTGGTTGGGGTCATGCGAACCGAATTCCAGATGCCGGTCCGACGAATAGTCCACCAACCCGCGGACGATCTTCTTCGCCCGGTCGATCCCCCGCTTCATCCGCTCGATGGTTTCCGCCGCCTTCGCATCATCCGGCGGCAGGTGCCTGGCTAACAACTCCAATCCCATGCCGATCATCGCCAGCGGGTTCTTCACCTCATGCGCCACCCCGGCGGCGAGCCTTCCGACCGACTCCATTTTCTCCGCCTGGATCAGTTGCTCGTGCGCGCTGGTTAGATTTTCATGCGCCTGCATCAGTTCCTGATTGAGCGCCTGGAGCTCGCGCTCGGCCTGTTTCCGGCCGGTGATATCGGTGGAAATCCCGCCGATCGCGTAGATCTCGCCGTCGAGATCGCGCATCGGGAATTTCACGGAAACATAAGCCCGCTCGCCGTCGGCGAACTTCAGTGTCTCATCGACCTGGATCGGTTTCCCGCGCTCCAGGACCAGCTGGTCGTTCTTCTGGAGCCGCCGGACCAGCTCGTCGTCGCCGAGGACTTCCAAGTCGGTCTTCCCCACCACGTCCTCGGATTTCACATGGAACAGCTCCTCGTAGCGGCGGTTGATCATGAGGTAGCGCCCGGACACCGATTTCGCATACATCGGCGAGGGGCTGTTATCGACGATCTCCTGCATCCGGTGCTCGGTCTGCCGCAACGCCTGCCGCGCCCTTTCCTGCTCGGTCACATCCCGGTTGATCCCGACGATCCCGAACACCTTGCCCTCGCGGTCTCTAACCGGCACCTTGGTGGTCAGCAGATGGCGGGATTCGCCGCTGGAGTCCTGAATGCGGCTGCTGCGGTTGATCAGGACCTCACCCGTCCCCATCACTTTTTTATCTTCCTCGATGAATCGCCTCGCCCGCTCCTCGGGAAAGAAATCAAACGGCGTTTTCCCGGTGACTTCCTCGGGATCATCGCAGCCGACCAGTTCCGCCAGGGCCCGGTTCACGACGACGTAGCGCCCTTCGAAATCGCGGATGTAAATGCTGTCCGGAATGCTGTCCAGCAGCGTGCGGAGGGTGTTGCGCTCCCGCTCGAAGCTGAGTTGCGTCTCTATCAGTTGGGTTACATCGCTGGAAATCCCGAAGGTCCCCTGGATCCGCCCCTGGTTGTCGCGGAACGGCAGCTTCGAGCTCAACACCCAACCCATGCTGCCGTCAGGAAACGTCTCCTTCTCGACAAACCCCTCGATGCCCTCCCCGCTCGCGATGATTTTCAGCTCATCCGCCCGCGCTTGTTTCGCATGCTCATCCTTGAAGAAATCCGCATCCGTTTTTCCCAGCATCGCCTCCGCTGATCCCGCGCCTAACGCCTCCACGATCGCATGGTTTACCTGCAGGAACCTCGACTCCCGGTCCTTGAAATAGATCGATGCCGGCACCGACTCCATCAGCGCGCAGAAATACCGCTCCAGCTCATCGCGCTCCTTTCTAACACGCCGCAACTCCCGCAGGTTTTCCGCGAGTTTCAACCGTGCCGATCCCGAACCGCCGACGAGCATCGCCACCAGCACCAACCCGCCTGCGAGGCACGCCCAGCGGATCCAGGGCGGCAACTCATGCCCCGCCGCCAGCACCACCAGCAACAGCGCAAGCATTCCGCCTGACAAAACCCCCGCCCGGCCTTTTTCGAGTTTCACCCTCCCATTCAAGCAACCCGGATGATTCTGGCCAGCCCTTTCGGCATGCCTCCCCAGACATTGCGGAGCTTAAAGAAGAAGTCTAACGTCCAACTCCTCCGCGCCCGGAAAAAGCAGCAGCAAGGCCGCCATCGCCCCCAGACCAGCAGTCTGCGCATTTGCCGGAATCCGCAACCCGCCCACCGCTGCCCGCGATCCCAGAACACAGCCCGCAAGCGCGGAGAGACCGATGAGCAAACAGCATCCACATTTCACCGCGGGCTTTCACCACGCCATAGCTGGAATTACAGGCCGCCATCACGATCCAAATGCTGATGAGCGTCCGCGAGGCGCGGAGCGGCCAATGGAGAAGAGCCATTCCGGACCAGTGCGCTCCGCGCGGAAGCCGCCGCAGTGGAAGGGACATCAACCCGATGGCCAAAGCCGAGCACAGGAACGCCATGGCCAAAGGCAGGATGACCGCGGAGAAAACGGGATGTCCTGATAGGGATGAGAACAACGCGGAAACTCGGGCTGAGAGTCACTGCTGGAACGCCGCGGTTCAAGATTCATCAAGCGGAAATGCCGCGGACCGGATTTGGTGTTAGATCCTGGGTCCGGAGTCGCCGGACACCCACGATTGGATGCCCGGCACTCTATCCCGAACTCAGTTCTTGATGACCGCGAGCCGGATGAAGCGGCTGTTGCCGGTGCCGACCGCGACGTTGTCCGTGAAGACCGTGGTGCCGGCCGAGCCGAATGTCGGGTAGGTCTGGACGACGTCCCAGGTGTCGTCGAGGCTGTCGTTGGCTTCGATGGCGAAGGTGATTCCACCACCGGCGATGTGGTCGAAGGTTAGGGTTAGGAATCCACCGGAGTTGCCAAGCACCGGCCCGGCGCTGAACTGGGTCGGATTGGTGCCAAGGCCGTATTCGATGAGGTTTCTCACGCCGTCGTTATCGGGATCCGCATTGGCCCCTGCCGCTGCGCCGGCCAGGCCGAACCCGCTGGCCCACAGGTCGTAAGGCGAGGCCGTGTCAGACACCAGGGCGATGATGGGGAATCCCGAGCCGTTGTTGAAGTTGGTGTCGAGCGTGTAGCCGGAAGGCACTGGCGAGATCGTATCAAATGTCCCGTTGATGCCGGTAGCTCCGCTGGCGAGGAAGTAAACGGGACCGGTGAGGGTCCCGGTTCCACTGATGACCAGGGCGGAACCGGCACCAAGGGTGAGCGTTCCTTGGGAATGGAGGTGTCCGGGCTCGAACTGGTTGTCGGCATCGTAACTGATGGCAAGCGTACCGTCGATGGTGGTCGCGGCCTGGGTGGTCAGCGTGCCACGTGGGGTGAGAGCACCGGTACTGGTAACCGTGACCGCACCCGTTTGGCCGCCAAGGCCGAGGGTGCCGGTGTTGACGGTGACCGCGCCGGTGAACGAGTTGCCTTGCGAGGTGAAGCTGACCGAGCCGCTGCCGTTCTTGGTCAGGGTGCCGGTGCCGTCCACGTTGCCGCTGAAGGTAACGGTGTGAGGCACGTCAAGCGCATCGGCTCCGGTCACGACCGCAGGGCCGGTGAGCGAAACAGGAACCGTGGAACTCGAATCCGCGGTGGCCCCGAGGACTCCGCCGCCGAGCTTGAGGCGGGCGGTTAGACCGGGGTTGGCCGAGCCAAGGACCATGCCGCCGCCACCGACGTACAAACTGCCGGCGGTTAGGTTGAGGATGGAGCTGCCGGCAAGGTCCGGTTGGCCGAATTGGAAGCGCTCCGCCGTGGCCACGGTGCTGGCACCGCGGACCAGCATGGCCACCCGGCCAGAGGTTGTGCCGCCGAGAAGGACGCCTGCTGTGGCGTCAGTGGAGGTGAAGGTCCCGCCGGCGATGTCGAGGACGGACCAGCGGTCCGGACTGTTGATGGTGACGGTGGTGGCACCGTCGACGGTGAGGCTGCCGCTGTCCATCCGGGTGTTGGCGGTGGAGTTGGTGGCGCTTTTACCGATGCCCAAAGTTCCGGAGATGTTGACTGCGCCACCGTTGATATAGAGGCCGGCGGTTGCCGAGCCGGCGGTGGGTTCGTTGGTGCCGAGGTTCAAATTGCCGCGAGGGATGCTGATGCTCGCAGCATTGAGGATTCCACCAGTGACGTTGACGAAAAAAGCTCCGGCGGATGGATTGTTTTCGGAGGCGATTCCGCCGTTGAAATTGGCAGTGCCAGCCGCGACCTGAAGGCCTGCGGAGGCATTGGGTAGCAGGGATGAAGCGGACGAGGTGAGTGTGCCGCCGTTCACAAGAATTTTGGATCCTGCGACGGTCGTGTTGGCGGCGGCGGTGGAGAAGTCCGAGCCGGTATCCAGACTGAGGACGCCCCCATTGATGGTGGTGTTGCCGGTGAAGGCGTGGGTGCCGGTCAGCGTGAAAGTTCCGCTACCAGCCTTGGTGAAAGCATCTCCGGTGCCGGTGGTGGAAGCGGTGTAGCTGGTGGTGGCGTTGTTCTGGCCGACGGTCAGGCTCATGGGAACCCCGATGGAGTTGGTGAGCGGGAAGGATCTGTCCCCGGCAAGGGCACCCAGCGTGACGGTGCTCACGAACTCCGAAATGACCAGCGGTCCGCCAGTGCTGGAATACGTGAGCGTGCTGTTTTGCAACGCTTGCCCGTCGCCGAGTTCAATCGCACCTGCGGAAATCGTCGTCGGACCACTGAAGGTGTTGGCGACCCCGAGGTAGGTGGTTCCACTGCCGGCGAAGTCAACACCGCCGGTGCCGCTGATGGGATAGACGAAGATGAAGTTGTCCGAGCGATTGATCCGCAAGGTGCCGCTGTTGGCGATCGGGCCGTTGACCGAGCCGGTGGCCCCGCCGGTGCCTAACTGCAGGACACCGCTGCCGTTGGTGGTGGCTCCGAAATAAAAATTGTCCGCGCCGAGGATGAGGGTTCCCGCGCCGGATTTCGAGATCCCGCCGTCGCCGAGGATTTCTCCCCCAAGCGTTAGCGTGCTGCCGGAATTGGTGATGCTGCTGATAATGCCCTCGCTCGGAAGGGAAAGAGGGGTGGAAATCACGTGGCTGCCATTTGCCACAAAAATGGTGGCGGCGGCCGCTCCGTCGTCGAAGGTCAGAACGCTGGTGCCAGTGACAGTGAACGGCTCGACGCTGTCGAAGTTGAGAGTGCCAACCGTTCTCGGCGCGTCGAGCGTCACCGTGCGGGGCGCGGTGATGGGAGTGCCTCCGGCCCCGCCGAGATTGGCGACGAAAGTCTGGGCGTTGGGAGAAACTAATCCCGTCCAGTTGGCACCGTTGGACCAGTTGCTGTTGGAATCGACATTCCAGAACGCCTTGGGCCGGTTATCGACAAATATGGTGAGGGTGACGAAGCCTCCGGCAAGGCCGAAAGAGTAGGTATTCCCCTCAATTTTCGAGCTTTCCGCCACGGCCAGGCTACTGATGCCGCCGCCATTGATGGCCCCGGTGTATTGGAAGAGATTGAAAATTCCGGTGCCGGTGAAGGGGTCAGTCGTACCGACGTTGTAGAGATTGAAAGTCCCACCGTTGATGGTGAGACCGTTTTCGCCGGTGACGTTGACGATGTCGGCTTGCAAGGGATCAATGCCTTCCCAATTGATCGTGGAACCGGCCGCGAGGGCGAGAGAACCCGCTTGGAGCTTGCCAATGCCGTTTGCGCCTGGAGCCATGATCCCACCGGAGTTGATGGTGACCAAGCCATTCATGATGCCTTGGCCGGAGAGAGTCCCGGTATTGTTGACGTTGACCGCGCCAGAGCCGGTGGCGGAACCGCTGGTGTTGTTGATTACCAGCTTGCCGCCATTGATGGTGGTGGTGTTCGTGCCGTGCCGGGTGCTGCCACCGGGGGCGTTGAGTTGGACTTCGCCGTTGCCAACGTTAAGATTGCTGGGGGCGAAGGTTCCGTTGTAGATCACCTTGCCCGCGCCGGGATGGTTGGTCGTCCCGCCCGAAGAACTGTTGCGGACGTTTGCCGGACCATTGATGGTGAGCACCCGGCCAGCGGCGACGTTTTGATTGAGTACAACACCGCCGGTGGCGCGGAAAAAGATCCCGCTGCTCAAGGTGAGGTCCTGAGTGGCCAAACTCATATCGACCCCGCCGTTGGCGGTGAAGGTGAAGGTTCTGTTGCTGGAGGTGGAATTGATGACAATGGGACCGGCACCGGGGGTCAGGCCTCCGGTGTCACCGATACGGATGGTATTGAGGCCGATGTCCCCGCCCATTTCAACTGTGTTCGCCGCAGTGACCCGGCTGTCCCAAATCAGGATGTCCGGCTGGCCGGTGCCATTGATCGGCTTGATCGGATCGACAAACGGCACACCCGCCAGATCCTCCCACGATGCGGATTGGTTCAGGCTGGTGGTGTTGTTCGCCTTGTAGAATTCAATGGCTTGAGCGGTGGTGGAGCCGGCGACGATGAGTCCCAACGCCGCGCTGTATTGGATCAGCGAAGGCAGGGCACGGCGGGACTTGAAGGAAATCGATGGGTTTTTCATGGGTTTGGACTGAGGGTTTGGGTATTTGATCAAACATTAGGTGCCCGATAAACGGTATCCTAGCCTAGATTGCCCGGAGAATATCGGGTTTTCACTTCGGGTATACCTCCCGTTTCTGCAAATCAGATTGAAATTCTGGCAATTCTCTCTCTCGGAAGAATAAACAGGTACGACCGGCGGACCATGAGATTTGAGTTTCCTTGCCCTGCCGGACAGAGGTACCTAGGTTCCGCCAATGGCAGATCGTTCCTCCGGCGTGTTAGAGCCAAACTCCGGGCGGGCTGGAACTTCCGCGGCTGGTCCGCCGACCCAGCGCCTCATGTCGGTCGATGCACTGCGGGGGTTGGACATGTTCTTCATCGTGGGCATGGAGGAGGTGATCGAGGCGTTGTCGGAAATGGTTCCGATGACTCCATCGCTGAACGACCGCCTGCAACATGCGCCGTGGGTCGGTTTCCATTTCTACGATCTGATCTTCCCGCTGTTCGCCTTCATCGTCGGCGTTTCACTGGTGTTTTCACTCTCGAAGTCGATCGCGACCGAGGGCAAAACGGCGACCACGATGAAGATCATCAGGCGGAGCGTGGTGCTCTATCTGTTGGGCATTTTGGTTTACGGCGGCATCGGTGGAGGGGTCGAGCAGATTCGGTTGTTAGGAGTCCTCCAGCGGCTCGCCTTGTGCTTTTGCGCGGCGGGCCTGGCCTTTGTCTGGATGAGTCCGCGCAAGATCGTCGCGCTCACCGTCACGCTGCTGGCCGGCTATTGGGCGATGCTCACCTTCATCCCGGTGCCGGGATTCGGCGCGGGCGACTTCACGGAGGGCCACAATTTCACCAACTGGATCGACAAGATGTTCCTGCCGTTCCGGAAATGGGACGGCGACCACGATCCGGAAGGGCTCTTGAGCACGCTGCCGGCCATCGCGACCACCCTGCTCGGCGTGTTTGCCGGAATGCTGCTGCGGAATCCCTCCGTGGAACCCGCCCGCAAGGTCCGGCTGCTGCTCGCTTGGGGTTGCGCCGGAGTGGTCCTGGGGCTGCTCTGGCACCTGCAGTTTCCGATCATCAAAAAACTCTGGACCTCGTCATTCGTGCTTCTAACGGCCGGGATCAGTTCCGTGTTGCTGGCGGGGTTCTATCACGTGATCGACATCCAACAGCGCCAACGCTGGTGCCAGCCGTTTGTCTGGATCGGCATGAACGCCATCACCATCTATCTGATCGTCCATTTCGTGAAACTGGAACCGATCGCCAACAGCCTGGTCGGGGGTGAAATCCACACCGCTCTGGATCGCGTCTGGCCGGGCTTCGGAGATTTGGCCACGGCCCTGGTGGCGCTCGCGTTCGCCGTCCTGATCTGCCGGTTTCTTTTCGTCCGGAAGATTTTCCTGCGGGTTTAGTGATGGACGGGGTCAAGGATTCAGCAGCGCCCGAACGGTAGCCGCGTCGAGGCGGTTGGAAATGTCGGCATCCGCAAGGATCCCGGCGGCAAGTTTGCCTTTCTCTTGTTGAAGCTTGTGAATGCGCTCCTCGACGGTGTCCTGGCAGAGCAGCTTGTGGACGAAGACCGGATTGTTCTGGCCGATCCGGTAGGCGCGGTCGGTCGCCTGCGCCTCGGCGGCGGGGTTCCACCAAGGGTCGTAGTGGATCACGGTGTCGGCGGCGGTGAGGTTGAGCCCCGTGCCGCCGGCCTTGAGCGAGATGAGGAAGACCGGGGCTCGGCCGTTTTGGAAATCCTCGACGAGTTTTCCCCGATCTTTCGAGGCTCCGGTGAGTTTCAAATACGGGATTTTTTCCTTCACCAGATGTGCCTCGATCAATCCGAGCATGGTAGTGAACTGCGAGAAAAGCAGGATTCGCCGCCCCTCCTCGATCAGCAGCGCGAGCAGCTCGGTTAGGAAATCCAACTTCGCGGATTCGAGGACGCCGTGCGGATAATCTTCCGGCAACAGCCGTGGGTCGCAACAGATCTGGCGGAGCTTGAGCAGCGCGTCGAGAAACACGATCTGCGACTGCTCGATTCCGCGAGCGGCGATGGCCTCGCGGACGCGCTTGTTCATCGTGGCGCGAACGGTTTCGTAAAGATCCTTCTGGCCGCTGTTCAGTTCGATGAGATGCACGAGCTCGGTCTTCGGCGGCAGTTCCTTCGCCACCTGGTCCTTCGTCCGGCGGAGGATCAGCGGCGCGACGCGCGATTTCAAAACGGCGTTCCGCTCCATGTCGCCGTCTTTTTCAATCGGCGTGCGGAAGCGCTTGTTGAAGGCGTCCTCGCTGCCAAGAAATCCAGGGACGAGGAAATGCATCAGGCTCCACAACTCGCCGAGGTGGTTCTCGATCGGTGTGCCTGATAGACAGAGGCGGTTCCGCGCATCCAGCTTGCAGGCGGCCTGCGCCATCTTGGAGCGCGGGTTCTTGATGTATTGCGCCTCATCGAGCACGACCAGGTGGAATGGCACGGTGGCGAGTTTCTCGATGTCGCGCTGGAGCAGCGCGAACGACGTTAGAACAATGTCGGCATGGGGAATCGAGCGGAAATACTTCTTCCGCTCGGGACCGTTAAGCACCAGCACCCGCAGGTCCGGCGTGAACTTGAGCGCTTCGGCGCGCCAGTTAGGGACGACCGAGGTGGGCGCGACAACGAGGGTCGGCAGGCCGCGAGAATGGCCCGACTGTTTCTCGGTTAGAACGTGGGCCAGCGTCTGGAGGGTTTTCCCCAGCCCCATGTCGTCCGCCAGAATCCCGTGCAGGCCATGGCGGGCGAGAAACTGCATCCAATGGAATCCGGCGAGCTGATAGTCACGCAGGGTCGCCTGCAGGCCGGTCGCCGTCGGCACCGGATCGATCCCCGAAAAGTCCTTCAACTTCGCCGCCAGCTCGGCGAGTTGCGGCGGGGTGTCGATCCCCAGGCCGCCGAGACCGGCGAGCGACGCGGCATCCAGCGCATGCAGCCGCGCCTTGTCCGGGAATTTCGGATCTATCAACGCGGACAAATGATTGAGGATTTTCCGCACCCGTCCGATCGGCAGCTTCAACGCGTCGCCATCCGGCAGCGGCGCGTAGATGTGGCCGTTGTCCGGGCGGTCGAGCGTTTCCTCCAGGAAATCATTCTCCAACAGGCCCGCCAGGATCGGCAGCAAATCGTACCGCTGCCCGCCCACGTCGAATCCCACGGATAGACTGAACCAACCACCGTCGCCCGCATCCAGCGAACTCTCCCACTTCGCCGGATCCGCCTCGTGGACGCGGTGGCCGACGTTGTCCGACACCGTGACCTGCCAGCCAAGGCCTTCCAGCCGGCTCACCATTTCCCCGCGGAACTGGTGCCAGAACGGATCGGTCGGCACCCGGCTCGGATCGGGAAACCAGCGGTCCGGCGAGCTGGATCTGTTCGTGTCCCGGGATTTGAGATTGAGCAGAAATTGCCACGCGGAGTTCGATTGCAGCGACGACAGCCCGGTGTCGCGGAGCTGTTGGGTGGCGGCATTTTCCGCGGCGGCGTCATGCTGGAGGATCGCGGCCTGGCCGTCATGCGTGATCGAACTCACCCATGCCGGCGAGCTGGACCGCAGCGAACTACGATGCGCGCCGTATACCACCGACGCCTCCGCCGAGATCCAGAAATCCGGATCCGGTTGGCCTAACGATTGGAGCAACAGCCGCGTCGCCTTGTCCACCGGCTCGCGGGTGACCCGCAACTCGAACCGCGGCTCCATCCTCAAGCGCGGCAAATCCGGCGGCGGATCTTTCATCAGCTCGCGCGCGCTCGGCAGCGCCGCCGCCACCGCTCCGGATACTCCCCTTCCCTGCAACCTCGAAGGATCACGCTCCTTCGCGGCCTTCGTTAGAATCGCCGCCGCGTGATGGCAGAAATTCCCGATTTCGCACGAGCAGAAGGTCTCAAACTCCCAACCGCCGCCTGACTGCCAGAGATTCACCTCTGTTTCATCCTTTCCCACGATTCCGATCAGACTGACCGATCCCGGCGCGGTTTCCTCGATCCGCAGGTCCTTGACCTTGCTCACGAGCGGATTCGCGGCGGCAAGGATCTCGTCGTCGAAACGATCCTTCCAGCGGGAATCCCCGAGAAACGATGAGATGTCAGCGGTTTGCGGCAATGAGTTGCGAGCGTCCAGCATCGCGGGACGAGGTCAAGCCTGCGGTTTTCGA
>JBGSOI010000130.1:0-35805 GCA_041739215.1 Akkermansiaceae bacterium | reverse complement strand
CGAAACATACAATCGCACCTGCGGACCATTTACCTGGACCAAAGGGCCGGAGAAACTAAGCAAGATCATCAAGTTAACTCAAACAGCACAGCAAACCGGAGTTGCGTAATATGACCTTTACTTCGCTGACGATGCACTAGTTCGGCATTCCATCACTATGGCAACTGGGGTGGACCGGGTTGGGCAAACGGTGGATGGAATCCGGAGGACGGGCCGCTACCCGAGCCTGGTGACCCCAATTACAACGAGCCTGTTGATGATAGGGATGCGTGCTACGAAAAGCACGACAAGTGCATTAACATATGTCCTGAATGCCCAAAAGAAGCAAACAGCGATTGTATCGAAAATTGTGACCACGAATTAGCGGATTGCCTTCGCGGTGCTGGACTAGGTGGGCCGGAACCTTGGGCTTTCGATACTCTGATACCTTGGCTAGTGCATTAATTGAAAAAACTCAATAAGATGAAATTACTATATTCCATAATTACCTCTCTATCTATGTTAATTAATTCCTGTTCCAATGCGATGCCTGCTGGAGGAAAGGTCGAAGAGAACGTAATTTCCAGCGGTGAATCAATCATCATAAAAAACAAAAATGGAGAAATAAGTTATAGTTACTCAGGTGAAACGAAACGCCGAATTATTGTGGATGGTAATTCAAACGAAATTGAAATGATAGCTAGAAGCAAGCGTTTTCGTGGAAAGTTAGGTTTGTACAACCCTGGTGAGCGCTGGCTTTCTTCTGGAGCAGATGATGCTAGAATCGTGGTAGTTGAAGGTGAAATGCATTTCGACACGATGAAAGATGCACTAGCTTATCTCAAGCAAGGAAGCGAAATCATGGATTGGCAAAGCAATGATCAGGGATATGTTGGCGGCTTTTTGAAATCTCCCGAGAGAAATCAAATCAATATTACTATATATAGGTACTACCTCGACGGGAAGCCGATTACGACCTTGCCAAGAGGGGGCGGCTCCGTCAGAGTCAGCTCCGCTGCGGGGTCTTAGCCTCTAAGCCTTTGGCCTCTCTGGGGCCGGTCCCAAATAACAGACATTTGCTCCTATCTTGGCCGTGAACAAATGGGGTCAGCGCTCACGGGTTAACATTGTTGGAGAGTGAGTAGGTCTGACCTCGTTCATGAGCTGGCTAGCGCTTCGAAGGAGCGTCGATGATGCCTTCCGCGGTCTCCTGCTTGAGGCGAAGCTGGCCGCAGGCGGCGTCGATGTCATGGCCTTTTTCGAGGCGCAGGTTGGCGGTGACGCCGGCGTTCTGGAGCACCTGCTGGAACCCGCGGCAGTGGTTGTTAGGCGGGCGTTTCCATTCCAGTCCCTCGACGGTGTTGTAGGGAATGAGGTTCACCTTCGCGCCCAGCTTGCGCGCCTTTTGGGCGAGGATGGCGGCCTGTTCGAGTGAGTCGTTGACGTCCTGGATGAGGATGTATTCGAGCGTGAGCTTCTGGTTTTTCTTCGCGTTCCAGTAATCGAGCGCTTCGAACAACTCGGCGACCGGCCATTTCTTGTTGATCGGCATGATCTTCTCGCGGACGTCGTCGGTCGCGCCGTGCAGGGAAATCGCGAGGCGGATCTGCTGCGGGTGCTCGGCGAGCTGCTTGATCTGCGGGACGAGGCCGGACGTGGAAATCGTGAGATGGCGCGCGCCGAGATGCAGCGTCTTTTCACCAGTGATGAGCGAGATGGCAGCTAACAAATTGTCGAGGTTCGCCATCGGTTCGCCCATGCCCATGAAGACGAGTGAATCGACGCGCTCGCCTGAGAGTTGCTCAGCGGCCAGCACCTGCCCGGCGATTTCCGAGGCGTCGAGATTGCGGGTGAACCCGGCGAGGCCGGACGCGCAGAACTTGCAGCCGTAGGCACAGCCGACCTGCGAGGAAACACACAGCGTGCGCCTGTCGGACTTCTCGCCGTAGAGCGCCGGGTTCGCCGGGATGAGCACGCTCTCGACATAGCGGCCGTCGTGCAGGCGGAAGAGGAATTTGCGAGTCGTATCGGCGGAGCCCTGCGTGGTCGTGTGCTCCAGTGCGGTGAGGCGGAATGAGTCCGTTAGCTTGGTCCGCAGTGCGGCCGGGAGATTGGTCATCGCGTCGTAGGACGTGACCTTTTTTTTCCAAACCCACTCAAGGATCTGGGCGGCACGGAACGATGGCTCGCCCGCGTCCTTGAGCCAGGTGGCGAGGGATTCGGGAGATTGGCCGGTGAGAGCGGGAAGCATGGGGATATCAGGGAGATGGAATTTCGGGCGGAATGAATTCCGCGCTCCAGTTTCAGAATCACCCCAGCGCTGACCTCAGGTCCGCCGCGGCGCTGCGGGCGCTGGCGGGGGGATCGGGGACGAAGGTGAAGTCGTCGTCTTGGGGCGGGGCGAGGAGGGCTTCGGCGTCCTCGGGGTTGAGTGTCAGGGTGACGGGTTCCTGATGGCTGGCGGCGACGGCGCTGGCTTTGGCGAGGGCGGCCAGGGCGGCGGGCGGGGCACCGGTGGATTGCGCGCCGCGGGGGAGTTTATCGACCGGTTCGAGGTTGGCGATGGTGGCGGATTCCGGGGCGGCCTTGAGCTCCTCGAACTTGCGGGCGGTGGTCAGTACGCGGGTTTCGAAGGAGCCAATGGCGCTGTTATATTGCTCGACGGCATTTCCCAGAGAGCGGCCGAGCTTGGAGAAATGGTCGGCGAGCTTGCCTAACCGCTCATGCAGCGTGCGGCCTAGCAGGGAAATCTCGCGGGCGTTCTCTGCGATGGATTCCTGACGCCAGCCGTAGCTAACGGCGCGCAGCAGGGCGATCAGCGTGGTGGGCGTGGCGAGGATGACGCCTTGGTCCACGCCGCGTTCGATCAGGCCTGGATCGCTTTGCAGGGCGGCGGAGAAGAACGATTCGCTCGGCAGGAACAGCACGGTGAACTCGGGCGTCTGGGCGAACTGCGCGGTGTAGTTCTTCGAGGAGAGCTGTTGGATGTGCGTTCTAACCTGGCGGGCGTGGCGGTGGAGCGCTTCCTCGCGGACGATGTCGTCGTTCGCTTCCAACGCGTCGAGGTAGCCGTCCATCGGGGTCTTGGAATCGACGACGATGGTTTTGCCACCGGGCAGGCGAACGATGAGGTCGGGGCGGAGTTTTTTGCCCTCGTCGGTGGTGGCGTTGTGCTGGACTTCGAAATCGCAGTGCTCCTGCATGCCGGCGAGTTCGACCACGCGGCGGAGTTGCATCTCGCCCCATTGGCCGCGGCCGGTGGGTTGGCGGAGGGCTTTGACGAGCGAGGCGGTTTCGCGTTGGAGACCGAGCTGGCCTTCGCCAAGCGCCCGGACTTGCTCGCGGAGTTCGGAGTAAGCGCCTTCGCGGGACTTTTCGATTTCACCGATGCGGAGCTCGAACTTCCCGAGCGACTCGGTGACCAGCGTGATCATCGTCTGGATGGCGATCTTGCGCTTTTCGATTTCGCCCTTGGCCTCTTCGGTCTGGGTGGCGAGCGAGGATTTGGCGAGTTGGAGAAATTGCTCGGACGACGAGCGCAGGGCGTCGGCGGAGAGCGCTTTGAAGGTGTCGGAGAGTTTGATTTCCGCGCGTTCGAGGAGGGCTTGTTTTTCGTTGGCCGCCTTGATTTCGCTGTCGAGGCGCGAGCGGAGTTCGGTGAGCTGGTTGCGGAAGGTCTGGGCGTCCTGCTCGTTGCGCTCGGCTTCGGCGGCGGAGTGGGCGAGGCGGGCTTCGATTTCCGACGAGCGGCGTTCCTCGGATTTCAAGCGCTCGGCAGCGGCGGCGATTTTTCCGGACGCGGCCAGCCGGGTGAAAAGCCAGCCGAAGAAAAGTCCGAGGATGGCGACGACGGCATGGGGAATATAAGGGGCGAGTTCGGGAGGCATTGTGGATTTGTCCTTGCGGGTGGCTGCTAGCTTGGTTTCGTATGGGGTCTCGCTGAGTTCGTTCGTCGTATCGAATGGCCCGGCGATACGCAAACCAAACTCCTCAACTCCCATGGCCCACACACTTCCCGCTCTCGGTTACGCTTACGACGCGCTCGAGCCCTTGATCGACGCCCGCACGATGGAAATCCACCATTCGAAGCACCACAACGCGTACATCACCAATCTCAACAACGCCATCGCCGGCAAGCCCGACTTGGAATCCCTGAGCTCGGACGCACTGATCGGCAACCTCAGCGCAGTCCCCGAGGACATCCGCACCGCCGTCCGCAACAATGCCGGTGGCGACGTGAACCACACGTTTTTCTGGAAGGTCATCGCCCCGGGCGGCGCGAAAGCTCCTTCCGGCGACCTCGCCGCGGCGATCGACAAGGCGTTCGGCTCGTTCGACGCGTTCAAGGAAGCCTTCGCCAAGGCCGGCACCACCCGCTTCGGATCCGGCTGGGCGTGGCTTTGCAAAAAGGCGGACGGCTCGCTCGGCGTCTGCTCCACCGCCAACCAGGACAACCCGCTGATGGGTGCCGAATTCGGCGGCTGCGGTGACGCTCCGATCCTAGGCCTCGACGTTTGGGAGCACGCCTATTACCTCAACTATCAGAACCGCCGGCCGGATTACATCGCCGCATTCTGGAGCTTGGTGAACTGGGACGCCGTTGCTGCGAATTACGCTGCCTGATATCTCCCGAAAATTCCCGAACGCGTCCGTCTCACCGAGGCGGGCGCGTTTTTCGTTTTTCCCTTGTGCGGAGTTTGGTGCTAACGCTCTGCCGTGAGTTCACCCGAATGCCCGAAACTGCCTGAAGTCGAAGCGCTGGAGATTACCGAAAAGGAAATCATCGAGCAGGAGATCTTCGAACTGGAAACGCCGGACCAGTCGCTTCTATCAGGACCGAGCTCCCGCCTGCACGATCTGGCAACGATCCTGCGCGTGGCCAAGGACCTGCTGATGGGCTTCCGCGCGCTGCATTTCGCCGGGCCGTGCGTGACGATTTTCGGCTCGGCGCGGACGAAGCCGGGCAGCCAATACTACGAAATGGCATGCAAGATGGGCGAGGCCTGCGCCAAGCTCGGCTTCACCGTCATCACCGGCGGCGGCCCCGGCATCATGCAGGCGGGCAACCAGGGTGCGTTCGAGGCGGGTGGGCGGTCGATCGGGGTGAATATCGAGCTGCCATTCGAACAGCATCTCAATCCGTATGTCCAGGGTTCGGTGACGATGCGCTACTTTTTCACCCGCAAGGTGGTGCTCGTGAAGTATTCCTACGCGTTCATCGTGATGCCCGGCGGGGCGGGGACACTCGATGAAATGTTCGAGACGATGACCCTCATCCAGACCGGCAAGCTGAAGGCTTTCCCGATCATCCTGATGGGCCGTGACTACTGGCAGCCGCTGATGGATTTCGTCTATCGGATGGCGGAGGAGGGGACGATCAGCCCGGACGATCCCGAGCTGATATTCTTCACCGACGATGTCGAGGAAGCTGCCGCGCACCTCCAGCGCCACGCTGTCCGGCAGTTCGGCCTGCGCCGGAAGAAGCACCCGGAACCGATGAAAGTGTTAGGCGAGAAGCGGCTGGTGAAGTGAATCACGCCTTCGTCAGAAAGTATCCCCGCTGCTTCTCGGAAACCGGCAGGCCGAGTTTTTCCATCACCGCGAGCATGTCCTCCCAGACCTGGCGTTTCACGGTGTTGCCGCCGCCGCTCTGGAGCAGGTAGCTCGGGTGATAGGTGACGCGCACCGGCGTGCCTTCGAAATCATGCCATGGCCCGCGCATCGAGGTGACCGTGCCTGTTAGCCCGAGCAATCCCTCCGCCGCGGTGCCGCCGAGGGCGATGATGCACGCCGGTTTCACGATGCCGATCTCCGCTCTGACAAAGGGCATGCACGCCGCCATTTCCTCCGGCGTCGGTTTGCGGTTGTTGGTCGTCTGCTTGGGAGTCGCGGGACGGAATTTGACGATGTTGGAAATGTAAACTTCCTCGCGCGAGATGCCCATCGCCTTGAGGATGTCATTGAGCTTCTGGCCGGCCGGACCGACGAACGGCTCGCGCTCCTTTTCCTCCTGATAGCCGGGCGCTTCACCGACCAGCATCACCCGTGCTTCCGGATTCCCGGTGGCGAAGACCATCGTCTCGCGCAGGGATCCGAGTGAACTAGCCGGAACCCAGTTTTCGGCCTGGCGGCGCAGTGAATCGAGTTGCTCGACCCGCGTAGAGCCTTCGATGGCAAGTGTGCTGGCGACAACAACCGGCTTCGGCTCGTCCATCGGCATCTCGACCCGCGGTGGCTCGGCTTTAGGAACGGGGGGAGAGGCTGATCCGGTCTTGGCGAGGGTGAAAAGCCCGCGCAGGCCTTCGCGCGCCCCGTCGTCCAGATGGACGTGGGTGACGCCGCGGGCTTGCTCGGCGGCGAGAAATTCAAGGAGGACATCAACGGGACGAATCACCCGGCGACGCTAGCGAATTGTCCGCCGGGTGCAACCGCAGGATTTGCCGATCCGGCGGAGGAGGCCGGCCGGTAAAATGGGAAAAGCCTTGCAAGCAGGTCGCTCGGCTTTATGGTTCCCGCGCTGGATTGCATGAATTTGCAACATGGCAGTATGCGGAAAACCCTTGTAGCTTCAATGAAGAAAGCCCTTCTGATTCATCCGGCGGCAGCCGCATTGCTGATAACCGTCGGCATGGGAACCCATGGCGCACAACCCGCTCTCAACATCGAAACGGGTGTCGAGGTGAGCTGGCCGACGACCCCGGGGAATACCTATCAGCCGCAAGGGTCGCCCGGCCCCGCAGGTCCATGGACCGACCTCGGCGGAGCGGTTCCGGGCGATGGAACGACGCACTCGCTTTACGAGGCTGCGGTCAGCGGGTCCCGGAGCTATCAGATTGTGGAGATCGTCCCGGGTTCCGATCCGGTTCCCTCCGTTCCGATGAATGGAAGTTTCGAGGCAGGCAGTGGAATTGCCGCCAGCCACTGGACTATCGGAGCGAGCCAGCCGCCGGTTCGTTTGAGCGGCGATGCCCACACCGGTTCATTCAGCATGCGCTGCACCTTGGCCAACGTGGGTTCCGCACCTGCTGAGGGTCTTCTCAATCAGCTGGTGGTCGCGCAGGGTGGTACTCTGGCCGGGGGCGTAACCTACGATTTCTCGTTCTGGGCCAAGCAAGTTACGTCCGGACCTTCCTACATCCAGCAATACCAAGTGCAATGGCTCAACTCGACCAACGGCGTCGTCGGCGGATCGGGTCTGGTCAATTTCAACGGTGTGATCGGGACATGGTCAAAAATCACGGTGCCGGGTCTCGTTGCCCCGGCCAGCGCGGTCGAGGCACGGGTCGGGTTCCGGTTCGTGACAGGAGCCGTGGCAGGGGGCCATGGCGAGGTGCTGATAGACGATGTCACGCTCGACTCGGGTGCCACTTCCGGAATTGCCAGCGAAACCCATTTCCTGCCGGTCACTCCCCAACCGGTCGCCAAAATCAGTTGGCCCACAACCGCTGGGACCCAATATCAACCCGTATCGACCACCGATCTATCAACCTGGAACAATCTGCTGCCCGCCATCACGGGCGACGGTGGCACCAAGGCGTTCACGGTTCCGATGACCAAGAGCGCGGAGTTTTTCCGGTTGGAGGTCCCGGAGGTCGTTGTCGCGCCGCCGGCGAATTTTCACACGGTCACAACCGGCCCGGCCAATGCCATCGGCCTGGCTTGGAATGTCAGCCCGTCACCCGGGGTGACCGGCTACCGGATCCTTTACGGCACCTCCAGCGGGAACCTGGACCAGACGATGGATGTCGGACTGGCGACCACCGCCACGATTCCCAATCTCACGGCGGGTCAGACCTATTTCATTTCCATCGTCGCCCTAACCGCAGATGGCCAGAGCCTGGCGAGCGGCGCCACTCTAACCGCCCAGCCGAACGTGGATAGCGGCATCGTCGCGCTCTACAACTCCGGCACCGTGCTGGACCCCCCGACGACTGTGGAAACTCCGACCGCACGGATCACCTACCTCGCTGACCGCGCCCGCGACCGGCACGCGCGGGAAAGCAATTTCCACATCTATGACCACTACCTGAGCTGGTACTGGGAGGAGCGGACAATCTCCATCGAGATCATCGACCGCGTGGCCAAGGGCGGCACGGGCATCACTTTCAACTACACCACCCTGACGCCGCTGAGTGCTCCGGAGTTCCGCGCCTTTTTCCGCGGTATCGGCACGGTCGCCGAGTATCATGGCAACTACTCCGCCGCCCTGGTCGGACCTAACAAATACTCGCAAACACTGACTTCGAAGCTGCCCGAGAACCGGGCGTTGCAGTTGGGTGATCGCATCGAAATCGAGATCAGCCAATTCCTCCAGGCCCCGATGCACGGCCGGAACAACTACTACGGCACGACGATGCTCTACATTGTCGGGCAAGGCATCGTCCCATGGCAAGGCGTTGGTGCGATTCTCGACTCCTATCCGTTGCCGGAAACCGCCTGGCTCGGCGGTCTGACCACGCTGCCCTATCAGTATTCCAACGAACCGCAACACCGCTTCAAGCAAATGGCGGGCAACGTCGCGCCCATCAGCGCGCAGCCATTCATGCTCGGGCGGCGCTTTCACCACACGGATTTCGGAAGTGGTGCGCACTCTGAGCCGGACAATCCCGTTTTTGCCGAACATGTCGGCAAACTCGGCCCCAAGTTCATCGCCCGCAGTTGTGTCGAGTGCCACGTCAACAATGGCCGCGCGCTGCCGCCCGCCATTGGTGCGCCGATGCTCAAGTCCGTCGTGAAAATCGGAGCCGACGCGAACGGTTCGCCGCATCCGACGCTCGGTTCCGTGCTGCAACCGCAAGCCATCAGCGGCCCCGCCGAAGCCGGCGCGACGATTGCCAGCTACACCAACACCAGCGGCCAATATGGCGACGGGACATCCTACTCGCTGCGCAAGCCGAACTATGCGTTCCAAGGCACGACTCCCGCGTATTTCTCCACCCGCATCGCGCCGCCGCTGGTGGGCATGGGCCTGCTGGAAGCGATCAGCGAGGACACCATCACCGCTCTGGCAGATCCTGACGACTCCAACGCGGACGGCATTTCCGGCCGCGTCCAGAAAGTGTCCGATCCGGAAACCGGCGACCAACGGCTCGGCCGCTTCACCGGCAAGGCTGGCAAGGCCCGCCTCAGCCACCAGATCGCCTCCGCCCTCAACACCGACATGGGCGTGACCACCGAGATTTTTCCAAATCCCGACGGCGCAACCACCGGCGGCGCGCCTGAACTTGCCACCGCCGATCTCGAAAAACTGACCCGCTACGTCGCCCTGCTAGGGGTGAGCGCCCGCCGTGACCTCAACAACACGCAGGCGCTCCATGGTGAGGAACTTTTCACCACCGCCCAGTGCGTCAAGTGTCACGTCCCCGAACTAACGACCGGCCCGCATCACCCGATGACCGAGCTCCGCAACCAGACCATCCGCCCCTACACCGATCTGTTATTGCACGACATGGGCCCCGGTCTCGCGGATAACATGGGGGAAGACGGCGCGACCGGCTCCGAATGGCGCACTCCGCCGCTTTGGAGCATCGGTCTAACCGCCGGAGTCAGCGGCGGCGAGGCCTATCTTCACGACGGCCGCGCCCGCACTTTGGAAGAAGCCATCCTCTGGCACGGCGGCGAAGCGGAGGCTTCCAAGGAAGCCTTCCGCACGATGCCCACCGCGGATCGCGCGGCGATCATCCGGTTCCTGAAATCGTTGTAAGCCCTTTGGACTGCGGCAGCCTGCTGCCGCTTTCCAGCGCCAGCCTGCTGGCCTGGCATTCGGCGAGCACCAAGGCTTGTCCTTGCCCGCACGGGGATATTGGGGCAGTTTCCCCGCGCCTCACCGTTTCCACCCGCCCATGTCAGAAAATCCTCAATTGCCCGCCCGGCTATCCGCCCCGCGTTGGTATTCCGCCCCGCGCTTGTGGCGCACCTTGTGCAAGGCGGCTCGCAGCGCCGGGCGCAAAACCCTGCTAACAGCGCTCACGCTTTTCTACTGCCTGCAGGACCGCGACACCCCGACCTGGGCCAAGGGCGTGATCATCGGGGCCCTTGGCTATTTGGTTCTGCCGCTGGATCTGATCCCCGACATCCTCCCGGGCGCCGGCTTTGGCGACGATTGGGGAGCGCTTGTCGCCGCCCTCGGAACCGTCGCCGCCTACATCAAGGACGAGCACAAGGCGAAGGCCACCGCGCAGGTCGGGCGTCTGTTCGGTTCGGCGAATCCACCGCCGCCCCCGGAATTCATCGAATAAATTCCCCGCCAATCCAGTATCACCGCGCGGCAACGCGCCATTCCCGCCATGAAACCAGCATTTCTCCTGATCACCGCCCTGCTTGCCTCGGTCCTGCATTCCTTCGCCGCGGTGTCGATCGATGAAGGGGCGTTCGGCAACAGCCTCGGCGGTTGGAAAAAGCGCAACAACTTGGCGGCCGAGTATCCTCTATCAGGTGCGGACTACCGCACCTACAAGCCGGAGGTCAGCCCCACTCCCGACGGCGGGATCTTCATCTCCGTGCGGATCGATCACGTCCGTGGCTGGCTCGCGTCCGACGACCATGCGGTATTGGAAATCACCGTGAACTCCAAAGGCGCGATCGCGTCTGCCCAATCAACCATCGCCATCCAGGGCCAATCGATCAAAAGCGACGTCATCGTCGGTGGAGGTGAGGCGGGCAAGGCGATCCTGAGTCCCGAAGGAGCCGTCCAGATCGGCACCGATCTCGTCGCGAATCTATCAGCCAAACTGCTTCGGGAAAACATCGTCGAAGCCGGCCGCGTCTCCCTACCCGCCGTGCTGCGCCACAATTACAACCGCCTCTTCCAGGCAATCCGGGTCGATGGCGAGCCGGTCCTTCCCGCCACTCCGGCACCTTCCGCTGCTAACACTCCGCCGCCGCTGCTGACTCCCATCCCGGCAGCACCTGTCCCGCCCGTCGCTATTCCGGTCACTCCGGAAATACCGAAAGACCCGGCACCCGGCTCCGTTCCGCTGGAGATCAAGCCTTACAATTGATCCTCACCCCCGCGGATGAAACTGTTTGTGCACCGCCTTCAGCCGCTGCCGGTCCACATGCGTGTAAATCTGGGTCGTCGAAATATCCGCGTGGCCTAGCAGCTCCTGGATCACCCGAAGGTCCGCACCGCCTTCCAACAGATGCGTCGCGAACGAGTGCCGCAGCAAGTGCGGATAGACGTTCTGGTCGATGCCCGCGAACTTCGCCCGCTCCTTCACGATCTGCCGCACCCGGTCCGGCGACAACGCCCCGCCCCGCACGCTGAGGAAAATGTGCGACGACGTTTTCTTCGTCACCAAGCTCGGACGTTCGTTGGCCAGGTAATTGGAAATCGCCTCCCGCGCCTTGATTCCCACCCGGACGATCCGCGTCTTCCCGCCCTTGCCGGTGATGCGCAGGAACCCTTCCTCGAAGTCCATCCATTCCAGCCGCGCCTTGCACAACTCGGACAGCCGCAGCCCGGACGAGTAAAACAATTCCAGAATCGCCAGGTCACGCCGCCCTAACGGCAAGGACGAATCGATGGACTCCAACAGCTTCACCAGCTCCGTCGCATGCAAGGTCTCCGGCAATGTCAGGTCCGGCCGCGGCGCTAACAGCGGTTCCGCCGGATCCATCTCCAACCTGCCCTTGATCACCAGCCAGCGGAAAAAGACTTTGAGATGCACCGTCGTGATCCGCAGCGAGGCCGCGTTGAGTCCCGCTTTTTTCCGATCGCTGAGAAACGCCGCGAGCTCGTCCGTGCCGACGTCGCGCAGCGGCACCTTCATCCACATGCCCAGCGCATCAAGCGTTTGGCGCACCGACAATTGATACGCCTCCGACAGCCCGCGCTCGGTCGCGAGATAGCGGATGAATTGATCGCAACTGACTTCCATTGGACAAAAACAACGCTGACCCGCCCGCGAGACCCCGGCAAACGGAAAAAACTCAGACAATCCGCTTTCCGGGCTTCGTTGTTCGGGTGTCTCCAGCTAGTTAGCTCCTGCCATGCTGTCATTTCCCAAGCTCGCTCTCGCCGTCACCCTGGCGATTCCTCTTTGTTCCCAAGTCTTTGCCAAGGCCGACCCGCAGATCGAGGCTGCAGTGCAGGCGGTCTACCCGGCGCTGGTCCGGATCCACGTCGTGGCCGAGGAAGGCGGGGCCGGGCGGATGCAAAAAGGCCGGGCCAGCGGCTCCGGCACGATCATTTCCCCGGACGGCTACATTCTAACCAACCATCACGTCGCCGGCCGGGCGACCCGGATCACCGTCCGTCTGGCGGACCGCCAGGAACTCAAGGCCACGCTGGTCGGCACCGACGCGCTCTCGGATCTCGCGGTGTTGAAGATCGACAGGCAGGATCTCCGCAACCCGGATGTGCCGCTGCCGGTGGCCCGATTCGGCGACAGCTCGGCACTCCAAGTTGGCGATGTCGTCCTGGCGATGGGCAGTCCGGCCGGTCTTTCGCAATCGGTCACCCAGGGCATCGTTGCCAACACCGAGATGATCGCCCCCGGTGGCGCGCTGCGGCTGGATGGCGAGTCGGTGGGCGAACTGGTCCGCTGGATCGGCCACGACGCGATCATTTTCCCCGGAAATTCAGGTGGTCCGTTAGTCAATCTGAAGGGGGAAATCGTTGGCGTGAATGAAGTCGGCATCGGCAGTCTCGGCGGGGCCATCCCGTCGAATCTCGCCCGCAAGGTGGCGGACGAATTGATCGCCAGAGGTCACGTGGAGCGCAGTTGGCTCGGCCTTACTGCCCAGCCCTTGCTCAAATCATCGGACGCCGAGGCCGGCATCCTCGTCGGCGGCGTCATCAGCGGTTCGCCCGCGGACAAGGCGGGCTTGAAAGCGGGTGATGTGATCACGAAATGCAATGGCACCGAAATTGCCGCTTCCCGTGCACCCGAGGATATCCCGGTGTTCAACCGGATTCTGTTGGAGTCGCCGGTCGGCTCCGAAATCCTGATGGAAGGAATCCGCGATGGCCAGCCGGTCACTTGGAAAGTCACCGGCACCGCTCGCGAACCGGCGGAACCCCGCGAGAAGGAACTCCTTTCCTGGGGCATCACCGCCCGCGACCTGACCGAACTCAACGCCAAGGAAATGCTCCGCGACGACAACAACGCGGTGCTCATCCAAAGCATCCGCCCCGGCGGCGCGGCCGCCGCCTCGAAACCTTCGATCTCACCCGGCGACCTCATTCTCGAAGTCGCGGGCAAATCCACTCCCAATACCGCCGAACTCGTCCGCGTGAGCACGGAGATCACCGACGGAAAAACCGAACCGGTGCCGGTGCTCGTGTCCTACGAGCGCGATGGCCGCAGCTATCTAACTGTCGTGAAGATCGGCCCCGAGCCGGATGTGGACAAGCCCGGTCTCGTGAAAAAGGCGTGGATCGGCATCGACACCCAGGTGATTTCCGCCGACCTCGCGACAGCGCTTGGCATTCAAGGATCGAAGGGCGTTAGAGTGACCCAAGTGCATCCCGGAACCAGCGCCGAAAAGGCAGGACTGAAAACCGGCGACCTGCTATTGAAACTCGATGGCACCGTGATCCCGACCTCGCGGCCCGAGGAATCCGATGTTTTCCCTTCGCTCATCCGCCAATACAAGATCGGCACCGAGGCCGCGCTTTCCGTCCGCCGGGGCACCGAGGATCTGGTGATCAAACTGCCGCTCGACGCCAGTCCGGAAGGGACTTCCGAACTCGATTCCCACGAATGCGAGACGCTCGAGTTCAACTCCCGCGATCTCGGCCAGGCCGACCGTGTCAGCGAGAAGCTCCCGGACGATTTCAAGGGGGTGCTCATCACTGCCGTCACGCCCGCCGGTTGGGCCGCGCTTGGTGGCCTGTCCGCAGGTGATATCCTGGTCACGCTCGATGGCAAACCGGTCGATTCCATCGAAACCCTGAAACCTATCCTTGCCGAACTCGAGAAAAACCGCCGGAGTCCCATCGTCCTGTTCGTGCGCCGCGGCATCACCACCCGCTACATCGAACTCGAACCAACGTGGTAAATGAGAAGTTGGGAGTGCGTCCAAAAACGGACCGCGCGATTTATCCCGGCTTTCATTCATTCATTCATCAATCTTCCTCTCAAATCCCACTCACCTATCAACCACCATGAAATCCCGCCTTCTCATCTTCGCCACCCTCATTGCTGCTCCATTGGCTTTCGCTGCCGAGGGTTCCCTCAGGGACAAGGCGCTCGAATTATCAGCTTCCAACAAGGACTCAGTGCTGTTCCTCAGCGCGGTCGTTGAAATCGAAGTCACCGCGGGAGACAATCCCGCGAAGAAGGAAGAGCGGAAAGTCGAGATGCTTGGAACCGTGATCGGCAAGGACGGCCTGATCGTCGTCCCGCTTTCCACGCTCGACGTGGCTTCCACCATCGACGGCCGGATGGTCAACGGTCCGCAGGGGCCAATGAAACTCTCCGCCAAAGGCACCACCAAGGAAGTGAAGATCCTGATGCCCGACGGCTCGGAGACCGCGGCGAAAGTCGCCTTCAAGGACACCGACCTCGACCTGGCCTTCATCCGCCCGGAGAAACCCGAGGAAGCGAAACTAACACCCGTGGATACCGCGAACGCGGCGACGATGGCCTTACTTGATGACGTGATCATTCTCGGTCGTCTCGGCAAGGATCTCAACCGCGAGCCGGTCGTGATGACCAACGAGATCATCTCTCTGGTGACCAAACCGCGGACCTTTGCCAAGGTCGCCACCCAGTCGCTCGGCATGCCGGTTTTCAACAAGGACGGCAAGTTCCTCGGCATCGGCATCAACCGCTTCAGCCCGAAGGGTGACAGCGAAAGCCAAGGCCCGGTGCCATCCAACGTCGTCCTGCCCGCCGCTGACTTGCTTGAGTCCGCCGCGCAGGCGAAGTGATTCTATCAGGGAAAGCGAATACCGGCTAGACGGGCGCTTTATCCAGGATTTCGGGTTGGATTAGAATCCGGGCGAAATGAATTTGCCTAAGGGCCAGCCAGTCAGGGCTTCGCCAATTTTTTCAAGGCCTGCGGGTGCAGTCTCTGGATTCGCGGTCCTTATTTTTCACACCTTCATCAGGTCCGCTTCCTTCGCAACCGCGTGTTCGTCGATCTTCCTGGTGTATTTGTTAGTCAGGTCCTGGACCTGCTTTTCAAAATCCTTCTGGCCGTCTTCGGTGATGAAGTTGTCCGCCTTCATCTTCTTCGCGGCGTCCATGCCGTCCTTGCGGGCGGCGCGGAGGCGGACTTTTGCTTCTTCGGCCAGCTGTTTGATCATCTTGACCATGTCCCGGCGGCGTTCCTCGGAGAGCTCGGGGATGGGCACCCGGATCGAGCGGTCGGCGGCGGCGGGATTGAGGCCCAGCTTGCACTCGCGGATCGCGCGCTCGATGTCGCGGGTGGTCGCCGGATCGAATGGCTGGACCATCAGCATCCGCGGTTCGGGCGAGTTGATCACGGCGAGGCTCTTGAGTTTGGAAACTGCCCCGTAAGCGTGGACGTGCACGTCCAGGTTCTCGATCAAGGCCGGGCTGGCCTTGCCGGTGCGCACGCCGGCGAACTCGTGGATCAGGTAATCGACGCATTTGTTCATCGCGTCTTCGACATCGAAAATGGCTTCTTCAGGGTCCATGGTGGATTGGAGCTTGGGGTTTGAAAATTTCAGATTCACTCGCCGTGCACCAGCGTGCCGATCGGCAGGCCGCGCAGGGCATGGGAGAGATTGCCGTGAGGGGCGAGATCGAAGACGATGATCGGCACGTGGTTGTCCATGCACAGGCTGAATGCGGTGGCGTCCATCACGTTGAGGCGCTTGGCCAAACACTCCTGGAAGGTCACGGTTTCGTAGCGCACGGCATCCGGGTTGCCGCGGGGATCGCAATTGTAAACGCCGTCCACCTGGGTCGCCTTCAGGATCACGTCGGCCCCCATTTCGCTGGCGCGCAGCGCGGCGGTGGTGTCAGTCGAGAAAAACGGATTGCCGGTGCCCGCACCGAAGATCACCACCTTGCCCTCGTCGAGTTGCTTCTCGGCCTTGCGGCGGATGAACGTTTCCGCGACGTTCTTCATCTCGATGGCCGACTGCACCACGCAACTGACGCCGTGGTGCTCAAGCGCGCCTTCGAGCGCTAGCGCGTTCATGACGGTGGCGAGCATGCCGACGTAATCGGCGGTCGCGCGGTCCATGCCGCGGGCGGAGGCGCTTGCGCCGCGCCAGAAATTTCCGCCGCCCACGACGATTCCGAGCTGGAGCCCGCCTTGCACCGCCTCGCGAATTTCCAAGGCGATCCGGTCCACGATTTCCGGCGAAATGTTGTCCCGCGAGCCGGGTCCGCGCAGGGCTTCTCCGCTGAGTTTGAGAATGGCGCGCTTGAAGGGACGGGGATCTTTGGGGAGATTGGGCATGCGGGATTGGGTCTGCCGGATGAAAGCGGAATCCCCCCCCGCTTGAAAAGGGAAAACACGGAATCAATTGCCAGCTATCCGTTTCGTTTCAGTCCCGGAGATCCACCCCCACTCGCATCGCCCATTTCATCCACTCTGCGGCAAGCTCCTTGACGAGCTCCGGTTTGTCGGCGGCGAGGTTGTGTTCCTCCGCGCGGTCGGTTTTCAGGTTGTAGAGTTCCCACGCCGGCGGGGTGGACATGCGTTTGCCCCAGGCGAGTTTCCAATCGCCTTTGCGCAGGCCGCGGGCGTCCTGGTGTTCGAAGCCGAGGACGCGTTCCGGCAGGTGGTCGCCGGTGAAAGTGGGTGTTAGGGAAACGCCCTCCATCGGGATGACGGCTTGGCCGTTGCGCTCTCTGGGTGGGGAAATCCCGGCGGCCGTTAGGACAGTGGGCATGATGTCCATGATGTGCGTGGGATCCCGCACCCACTGGTCCTTGCCGGTTTTTCCGGCGGGCCAGCGGATGATCAGCGGGCTGGAAATCCCGCCTTCGTGGCAGAAGTGTTTGTAGAGCTTGAGCGGGGTGTTGCCGAGGTTCGCCCAGCCGGAGCCATACGAAGAATGCGTGCCTGGCTGGCCGATTTTCGCGAGGTCATCTCCGATGTGGAGGGTGGTGGTGCCTTGGCGCGACTCGCCGTCGAATCCGAACGGACCCCATTCGTAACAGGCGCCGTTGTCGGATAGAAAGATGATCAGCGTGTTGTCGATCTCACCGTGCTTTTCCAAATCGGCCAGCACTTTGCCCACGCCGTCATCGACGTGTCCGACCATCGCCGCAAACGTGGCCATGCGGCGGGCCAGATCCTCGCGGCGATCCTCCGGCAGTGAATCCCACGCCGGGTTTTCCTTGCCGGGAAAGCCGTTAGCGATGGACTCGCCGTCCACCGGCACCATCGCGCGCGGCGGCAATTTCATATCCGTGGGAAACAGCCCCAGCTTTTTCATCCGTTCGAACCGCTCGGCCCGGAGGATGTCCCAGCCTTTCCGATAGGTGACCATGTGCTTGTCGATGTCCGACTTGGGCGCGTGCAACGGGAAGTGCGGCGAAGAGTGGGCGAGATAGAGGAACCACGGCTTGCCTTCCTGTTGCCGGGCTTGTTTGAGGAACTCCAGCGAGTAATCGGTGAAAACGTCCGTCGCGAAGAACTCTCCATTAGGGTAGGTGAGCTCGGCTTTTTTCTCATCCGGCAGGCGGGTGTATTTCTGTGGGTTCCACTGGCCCTCCGAGTGGGACAGCATGTCCTTGATGCCGTAAAAATGGTCGAACCCGCGATCGATGGGGCCGGGGTAGCCCATGTGCCACTTGCCGACCATCCAGGTCGAATAACCGCTGTCGCGCAGGACTTCGGCGAGGGTGGCGGTGTTAGTTAGCAGGTGGCCGGTGTAGGCCGGGCCTTTGCCGGCTTCCGGCTTCGCGGTGGCGAAGGAACCGATGCCCGCCTGATGGGGATTCAGTCCGGTGATGAGCGCGGCGCGAGAGGGACAACAACGCGCCGAGTTGTAGTTGGTGGTGTAGCGGAGGCCGCTGTGCGCGAGCTTGTCGAGGTTCGGCGTCGGGATTTCCCCGCCGTAGCAGCCGAGGTCCGAGAAGCCGAGGTCGTCGGCGAGGATGAGCAGGACGTTCGGCTTTTTTTCGGCGGCATGGGTTGATGCTGTTAGAAAAAGGGCCAGGAAAGAAAAAAGTGGAGCTGGGATTTTCACGGCCTCACTACGCGGAACGGCCACAGCGTCCATCAGATGAAATTTTTTGCAGGAAATCGTCCGGTGCGTGGGTATTCAGGAGCATGAGTCATTCAAATCATTGGTTGGGGATCGCCGCGGCACTGGTGCTGCCGGTCCTGGGACAAGAGGTGCCAAAGGTGCTCGCGGTCGGCGCGCAGGCCCCGGAATTCTCGCTGCCGGGGACCGACGGCAAGACCTACACGCTTTCAAGTTTCAGCGATTCCAAGGCGCTGTGCGTGATTTTCACCTGCAACCACTGCCCGGACTCGGTCGCCGCCGCCGCCCGCACCGAGCAGATCTATCAGGACTACAAGGGCAAGGGGGTCGCGCTCATCGCGGTCAACGGCAACAACCCCGGCAGCCTCACTCCCGACGAACTGGGCTACTCGCCCTACAACGACTCGTTTGAGGAAATGACCCCCTTCGCCAAAGACTACGGCTGGACCTTCCCTTACCTCTACGACGGCGAGAAACAGGAATTCGCCACTGCTTGCGGCGCGCAATCCACGCCGCACGTGTTCCTGTTCGATGCCGGGCGCAAGCTGCGCTACACCGGTCGGATGGACGACGGCGGCCGCAACCCCGGCGCGGTGGACAAGAGCTACCTGCGCGACGCGCTCGATGCCGTGCTCGCCGGAACCGAGGTGAAGGAAAATGTCACCCGTTCGTTTGGCTGCTCGACGAAGTGGCTGTTCAAGAAAGGCAACGTCGCCGCCGACCAGGCGAATTGGGAAAAGCGTCCCGTCACCGTGGCCGACCTCGACGAGGAGCTCTCCAAGAAAGTCCGCGCCAATGGCTCGAAGAACGTGCGCCTGATCAATTTCTGGTCCACCACCTGCGGTCCATGCGTGAAGGAATTCCCCGATCTGATAGAAACCGGCCGCCGTTTCCAGAACCGCCCGGTCGATTTCATCTCCATCAGCCTCGATCCCGTCGCGCTGCGGCCGGCGGTCACCAAATTCCTGGAATCCCGCCACGCCGCGTTGCCGGACCCTACCGCCAAGTCGTTGAAGGAAGAAGGCCGCAGCTCGAACAACTACCACTGGACCGGCGGCAACCCGGACGCGATGGCCCAGGCGATCGACCCCGAATGGTCCGGTGCCCTGCCACACACCGTGCTCGTCGCGCCCGGCGGCAAGATCCTCTGGCGGCATACCGGAGAGATCGACATCGTCGAAGTGCGGAAGCAGATTCTCAAGGGATTGGAGTGATAGTAGGAGCGGCGGAACGCGTCCGCCGCCGCCCACGTGATGCCAATGAGATGCTCTCCAGCTCTTCTGTTTGGCGGTTTCATGGACATCGGCGATCATGCATCGCCTCTCCTTGAGCTTCACGTTCCGGCAATCGGTCTAGCTGAATTTCGTTATCTGCCGGGCGCTTCGGCAAACGGCCGTGCTTGCTCGCGACGATTGATTTCAGCGGGCATCCAAGTCCAGGGAGTCACGCCTTTCTGGGTGAATACCGCGATCCCAAGGACGCCGACATTGCGCGTGTCCCCGTGGCGGAGATTGGCGTAGGAGTTTGAGACGCTGGAAAATTTGAAGGCGGCGACCGTGTTTTCACTGGTGCGGAAACCGTCGATCTCAAGCGTCGTTCCGGGATTCACCAGATAGCCGCGTTTCGAAAATGACGCGGGCTTCCCGTCCATCACATCCAAGCCATCGACGCTGGCCACGATCTCCAACGTGCTCTTCGAACGGTTTCTAACCACGATGGTGTAGGTACCGTTCGCTTCGCCGGCGACCAACCGGCGTCCGCTATAACCTTCCTTGAACGTCGGTAGAAATCCGACCCGGCCCTTCACTCCCCATTCCACGAGATCACCAGCGGCGGTCTGCATGGCTTCGACCCGGCTGACTCTCCCGGCCATCGCCTCGACTCCCTGCTTGTCATTATAGTAAATGACATCCGTGCCCTTGGGGGAGGAGGAGGCGCGCACGAAAGACTGACCGGTTAGGGTCGAAACCTTTTCATTGCCCCAGCCAGTCGCGAGGCCCGGGCGTTCAGCCGGTGCGCTGAGGTGGCTGGCGGCCTCACCTTGGCGGGCATCGGCGCTTGTCGCATTGGAGGGACCTTGAGGGCTACAGGAAAATAGCCCGGCGATGGCAACGAAGCCCGCCAGAAGGCGGAGGGGTTTGTGTTTCATGGTGCTGGAAAAACAGCATTTGGCATCCGGGTTGTCAATCGATTAAATGCACAAAAAGCAGCATTTAGGTTGCAGTTTTCCCAGCATTTGCGAAAGTCGGCTCATGAAGCGGTTGGAAGACGGGCAACTTTCGAGGCGCGAGCGGCAGGTGATGGATATCCTGTTCCGCTTGGGCAAGGCGACGGCGGAGGAGGTGCTCAACGAGTTACCCGATCCGCCGGGCTATTCAGCGGTCAGGGCATTGCTCGTGACCTTGGAAGGTAAAGGACTGGCCAAGCATGGCAAGGACTCGCGGCGCTATGTCTATCAGCCGGCGGTGCCTGAAAAGCGGGCGAAGCGTTCCGCCCTGAATCAACTCATCGCGACCTTTTTCGAAGGCAGCCCCGAGAAGCTCGTTGCGTCCTTGCTGGATCCCCAGGACCAGAAACTCAGCGGTGAGGAAATCGAGCGAATCCGCAAACTCATCGACGGGAAATGATCGCTATGCTGACATTCTCCGGAGTCGCCGCCCTGCTGGTGTTTCTAGCAGGCCGGAAAGATACGGCGCGCGATCCGCGGTTGACCATGCTGGCACTGGCCTTGCTGGCGGTGTTCCCGGTATTGCTGGCGGTCCTGCCGAAATTCGCGGTCCTGCCGGCCGGGGTGGCGGCGGGCGATCCATACGGCTTCCCGTGGATGGACGCGCTGCCGCTGTTGTGGGGCGCGGGATTTCTAACGATGTCCCTGCGTTTGCTAGTCTCGGCGTTAGGGATTTCGAAATGGCGGCGCTGCTCGTTGTTCCTGGATCGCGTGGATGGAGTTGAAATCCGCCAACTGCCCGGCTTGAAAGGTCCGGTCGCGGCGGGAGTCATCCGCCCCGTCGTTTTCGTGCCGGAGGAATGGAACGGGTGGTCGGATGAGACCCGCCGCATTGTCCTCGATCACGAGCTCGCACATCATCGCCGACGCGATCCCTTGTGGCGCTGGATCGCCGGAATCGCCTGTGCGGTCAATGGTGGCAATCCGCTGGTGATATGGATGGTCCGCAGGCTGACCGTGCAATGCGAATTCGCGTGCGATGCCATGGTTCTCGAAAAGGGTGTGCCCGTGCGTGCTTACGCAAATCTCCTCTGCGATTTCGCCGAAGCTCGGCCTCACTCCGGTCCGGTGCTGGCGATTGCCGCGCGGTCCACCTTGGAATCGCGCGTGCGGCGCTTGCTCAACCCTCGCCCACCGCAGGGAGTCTCCGGGCTGGTGATGTTGTTCGCCCTCGTTCTAACACTAGCAGCGGCGCTGCCGATGCTCGGTCCAGAGAAATTAGCGCCTGCTCTGATATCTCGGGATGAAGTCCGGCTGAGATGGGCCGCCGATCCTTTCCCCGGCGAGGCGCTCATTTCAGAAACGCCGGGGCGATGACTTCCGCCGCCAAGGTGTTGCCCCGAAGACGCGGGTGGTTAGCCGACAGAGGAACACGCAGGAAATTTCAGTCCGATCCGCCGTTCACCCAAACCTCGACCAGGTGCCGGAACTCGGCCTCGGCATCCTGCGAATCCAGCGTGGTGGCGGAAATCTCATCCCTAACTTTCTGCCGGAACCGCTGGCGCAACCGATGGATCGCCACTTTCAAGGCGGTCGGCGATAGATCCAGCGTGAGACCGGCCTCCGCGACATCACCCGCTGCTCCGCCGTCGAGCCACGGGCGGAGGGTTTCGAACTGAAGGTTCTTTCCGGATTGCTCCATCTCGCCGCCCAAGGAATCCAATGCACGGCGGATCAACGCCAGCGCCCAAGCCCGGTCGAACTCGAGCTCCCACTTGTCCTCGGACTCGTGGATATCCTCCAGCGGCACCCGCGTGAAATCGCCGCCACGCTTCGCAGCACCCTCACGTTCCCGCTGGCGGGCGAGGAAATGTTTCACCGAGCCTAGCAGATAAGTCCGGAATCGCCCCTTCACCGGATCCGCCGTGCCGATGGTTTCGCGGCCGAGCAAGTCTTCGAAAAATCCGTGCGCCAAGTCCTGCGACCGGTCCGCATCGCCACACCACCGGCGGGCGAACTGGAGCACGGGCTGATAGTAAATTTCGCACAGTTCGGACAGTGCTGCGCGGGCTTCCACTCCGTCACCCTGCGCCCGCCGGACGAGCGTCCAGCGAGTGGAGTGGAAAGAGGAGGATGGCATGAAATGATTACTTGGGTGGGTGAGGGAGCTCATCCAGTTTCCATTCTCGGTCTTCTCTCACGAGTTGAACTTCGAGAGCCTTCGATCCATCCGCCATTTCGATATGCACGCGGTCAGGTTCATTCCCGTAGTTGTAGGAGGCCCACATCCGCTTGCCGAGAAATCTCGCTGCGTCTGCAAGAGTTCCGGAGTTCTCCAATTCCGTCAGGAATCGCTTTGATAGACCTTGTGCTACCAATCGCTCTTCACCAAAAAAGGCGGCATCCAGCACGGATTGGACGGCGATGGTTGGTTCCGAGAAATCGGGAAACAGGGGTTGTAGAGGATCGAGCGGTTTTCCCGAGATTACTCGGTTGGTCAAGTGTTCGGGAATCGGCCAAGCAGGCAGGAAGGCAAGAATTCCGGCGATCACCAGACCGCTCAGGGCGGGTAATAGGCCAAGAGGTAAACCGCACCAAGCAGCCAGAAGCGCGGAAATCGCCGTAGCGATTACGACAAAGATCGTGGGCCAGTGCATTTCTTTTTTCGCATCAAGCCAGCGTTCTGTATCATGTGCTGGCTCTTTGATCAAAGGTCTCAGGTCTTCCGGAGCCAATGCGCGGAATCTCTGGATAAACGAATTCCTATAGACCATGACGTAGTTTGCCCCCTGGGGAACGAGAAATCCGGCCCTGAGGTTGTCCGTGTCACTCGATAGCGCCAGTTTTCCTTTAAATCGTCCTGCGGCGTTTGCCGCGGCCTTGGTCAATTCCGTTCGCCGGGCTTCCGGCAACGAGGAAATGTCCCAGCTCAATTCGAATGCAAAGAAATGCTCGCTCCAATGATTGTAGAGGCGTTTGGTGACAAACGCCGCCGAGAATAGGAGCAGGATCGCGACAGTCGCTGAAATTCTCCGCGCCTCACGCGAAGGGTGATTTCCGCTTTCCGGTGGTGATGTGAAATGGAAAAGCGTGCCACAGAGGATGAACACTCCGCCGAAGATGATCGATTGGACGTAAGGCATCACTCCCTCACCAAGGACCAATGGATATCCACCGCCGGCAATCCAGTTGATGAAGTAGCCGGCAATAAACAGGTTGAGCGGCCATAGGACGACTCCACACAGTAGGATTCTGCCTGTGGCGGGTTGGCGGGCTGACTTCATGTGGTAGAGGGTTCGTAAACCCAAGCCGAGTCCGGATGCCAAGGTCGCCAGCCCTAACCCAAACCACAGATTGAGAAATATCCGGAGTCCGGTGGAAACATTGAGCGCTCTGGATCCTGCGCGAAAGGTGAGCAGTCGCCAGAAGTAATCTCCCATTCCCTCAGGAACTGACATGATGAGCAAGACGAGACCTAACATGCCACCGAGAACCAGCAACACGGGAAGTTTTACACACCAGGGCAGTCCGGTGGGTGGCGCGCCGGAAATTTCGCTTTTGGCCATCGGTGCGCTTTCCGATTTCTCCACTCCCGCTCTCAACGCGTCCGCGCTCTGATAGCGCTTCTCCCGTTCTTTCTCCAACGTCCGGAAGACGACTTCATCCAGCCGCGGATCGCTGGCGGATTTCTCGCTTGGGGCGGGAAAGCGGCCTAACGGCAGCTCGCCGGTGAGCATCTCGTAGAAGACGACGCCGAGGCTGTAGAGATCGGCGCGGTGATCGACATCCTGCGGGCGTTCGATTTGCTCCGGGGCGATGTAGGCAGTGGACCCGAGCACGCTGCCGGTGCGGGTTAAGGTGAACTCGAGTTGGTCGTCGCCGGCGATCCGGGCGATGCCGAAGTCGGCGACTTTCACGCAGCCGCGGGTGTCTAGCAGGATGTTTTCCGGTTTGATGTCGCGGTGGAGGATACCATGGTCGTGGGCGTATTGGAGGGCGGCGCAGAGGTCGGGAATCAACGCCAGTGCCTGGGCCGGAGTGAAGCGGGCGGCTTGCATCGCCTGGCGCAGGTTCACGCCGTCCACGTATTCCATCGTCAGCCAGAAGAAGCCGCCGGTTTCGCCGAAGTCGTGGACGGCGACGATGTTGGGATGGCCGAGTTTCGCGAGCGCCCGCGCTTCCCGCGAAAAGCGTTCGGCGAATCCCGGATCGTGCTCCAGTCCGGGCAGCAGGATCTTAAGCGCTAACAACCGATCGAGCTGCGGCTGGCGGACCTTGTAAACGACGCCCATCCCGCCGCGGCCGATGCATTCGAGGATTTCGAATTGCGGGAACGCGGCTTGGATTTCCTCGAGTGAGGGAACTCCCGGAGGATCGACAACGCCGGATGCGCCAATCAGCACACAGGTGGGACACAGGCCGCCGGGTGCCTCCGAGGGCAACGGGCGGTGGCAGGAGGGGCAGATTTTGGCAGTCACACTTACAACTGACGGAAAATAGCACGCCGGTTACAGACTTTGACACAGGATTCAACACGGAGTGAGGATTGCGGCCACATCATTCCGGCGTGTCTTGGAAGATCTCGATCTTCGCGGCTACCGGGGTGCGAAGACTCTTGCGGAGTTCTGCGGTTGCCTCGCGGCGTTTGATCGCTTCGAGGGCGGCAATGATTTCCGGTTTCGCCTGTTCGAAAGCGCGAGGCTCCGCGGGTTTGCGGGCGGTGACTTCGATGAGGTGCCAGCCGAGCTTGGTGCGAACCAGCGTGGGTTTGTTAGTTTCCAGTGAGAAAACCGGAGCCGAGAAATCGGCGGGGAGCCGGTCGCGGGTCATCCAGCCGAGCGACCCTCCGTTGTCCTTGGTGGCAGGATCTTCACTGAGTTCCCTGGCGAGGGCGGGGAAGTCCTTTTTCTTTTCCGTTAGCTCGGCGAGGGCGGCGTCGAGCTTCTGCTTTGCCTCTTCCGGCGGGTGATCGAGGGTTGGGATGAAAATGTGGCGTGCCTCGATCCGTTCGGGCAGGGAAACGGCGGTCTGATTTTCATCGAACCATTTGCGGGCTTCGTCGTCGGTGACCTTAGTGGCAGGGCCAATGCGGCGGGCGATGAATTTCTCCTGGCGGATTCTGGAGGCGAGCCGGTCCCGGAGATCTCTATCAATGGCGATGCCTTGTGACTTCATGGCGGTTTCAAGTTCGCCCTGACTCTCGAAGCGACCGGCGAGCCGTCGCAGCCGCTCGTTGATTTCCTCGTCACTAACAGAAATCTGCGGGGAAGCCGATTTGACCTGAAGGCGGAGCAACTCATGATCGATGAGTGCCTCAAGCGCGGCGTCGCGGGCGGTCTTGAGATCTGCGGGAGCAAGCGCCGCGGGGGATTTCCCCTCCAGCCAAAGTTGCTCGTTCAAGGCGCGTTCGAGTTGGCTCCGGGTGATCGGGTGGCCGGCGACGCGGGCGGCGAGGTCGGGACCCGGCTGGCGAAAACTTTCCATGGTCCGGTGAAGTGGTCCCTTGATAATGAAGAAATCCGCGGCCAGACAGGCGATGATCACACCACCTAGGGTGAGACTGAGCGAGGTGGATTTGGCGGCTGGGGACATGAAAAAGGAGGCGGAAGTTCGACGGGGTCTGTGGGTATCCCATCAGAACATTCGGAAGAAGCCAATTGATTCCCGCTGCAGAAAAATCCAGGAATTTCGAATTCACCAGGCACACTCGGCTTGTGTCACCATGAGCAAAAAGAATCTTGGCATCATGAACCCGGAAAATACATTCGTGGTCATTCGTTTAGCAGGCAAATTCCTGCCGCCCAATCCCATTCTAACACCCCAATGATGTTCCGCACCCTTCTTGCCAGTCTTTCCGTCTTCACCTGCTTCGCCACTTCCCCTGCGGACACGTTCGTCAATCCGATCGCCGAGGGGGCGGACCCGTGGGTGGTGAAACACGGCAATCGCTATATCTGGTGCACCTCCGAGGGCAATCGTGGCGTTTCGCTGTGGATTTCCGACCGGCTGACCTCCCTTGGCACCCGCCATGAAGTCTGGACAGCCCCTGAAAATGGCCCCTATTCCAAGGAGGTCTGGGCACCGGAAATCCACCTGCTGGACGGCCGCTGGCATATCTACGTGGCTGCGTCCGATGGCAACAACGCCAATCACCTGGCCTACGTCCTGCGCTCCCGTGACGAGGACCCGCTCAGCCCCTATACCCTTCACGGCCCGTTGCCGACCGGGGATGGCGAGGACGGGAAAAGTCCTAACATCTGGGCGATCGACATGACCGTTCTGGAGCACGGCGGAAAACGCTACGCCCTTTGGTCCGGCTGGGACATGCCGGGCTCCGACCGGCAGTTTCTTTACATCGCGCCGATGAAATCTCCAACAGAACTCGCCGGCCCGCGCGTGTTGATTTGCAAAAACGACACTCATCTGTGGGAGCACACCGAGGAGAAGCAGGACTCGCGCGGACTCGCCGAAGGCCCGCAGATTCTCCAACACGGTGGCCGCACCTTCGTCACTTACTCCACCGCCGCCTCCTGGCTGCCCACCTACAAACTGGGCTTGCTGGAGCTAACCGGCAAAGATCCGCTGGATCCCGCCGCTTGGAGCAAGTATCCCGAGCCGGTTTTCCAATCGACCGCCGCCACTTACGGCGTCGGTCACAGTTGCTTCGTGAAGAGCCCCGACAACAAGGAATGGTGGCATGTCTTCCACGCCAAGCGCGATCGCGATGCCGGCTGGCGGCGGGCGATTTTCATCCAGCCATTCACCTTCGACAACAAGGGGATTCCGAATTTCGGGACCCCCGTCGCCCCTGGCTCCAAGTTGCCCCGCCCCTCTGGCGAAACCACTCCCGCTCCGGCATTGGCGTTGGATTTCACCAAGGGGCATCCCAAAGGTTTGTCATACTTCGGCCATCTCCAGTTTTTAGACTTCGGCAAAAACGGACTCCATTTGGGCGGCACTTCAACAGATCCCGTCAATCCCTACCGCAGTGGCGAGAAACTTGTAATTGACGGTGGCGACTTTGGTGACTTTGAAGCCACCACCACGATGAGTTTCGTCAAGGGCGACCGCGATGCCGGCCTGCTGTTCCGGGTGAGCGATCCTTCCGTCGGATTTGATGCCCAGAGCGGCTATTTTGCCGGGTTGATTCCCCGCGACCAGATGGTAATCCTGGGTAAAACCGACGGTATGCGCTGGCAGGAAATCGCCCGCGCTCCCGTGACCTTCGATCCCAAGGCGGAGTTGAAACTCGGAGTGGCGGCATCCGGCCCGGAGATTCGGATCTCACTCGACGGCAAAACCATTCTAACCGCGAAGGACGCAACCTATCCGCGGGGCAGCGCCGGGCTGAGGGTGATAGATACCCACGCCCGGTTCAACGGGTTGGAAGTCACCACCAAATAGCGCGATCATCCCGCCGCTTGCTCCCCGGAAGGTTGGGTTGGTTTCCTGAAAGCGGATTTTTTCTCCAAGGTCTCAGCCGGGTGCAGGAATGGCTGTTAGGTATGGGTGAGATGCCCGGGGCTCAGGAGTCGGCGCTGGTCATGGGGAGTGGGGGAGTCAACCGGGGGCTCTAACCTACCTGAAGTCCGAATCAATGACGGGCCCGCGGGGTGTGAAGTGAGGCAACGCCGCGGCCGGACCCGGGGTCTCGAGGTGACGTAAATCCCGGCCAAAAACCTACTTGGCAAGGCGGACCAAGTGGCTACGCTCGCGTCGAATGGCTCTAACTGACAGTTTCGACAGTGGTCTTGAATGCGGTTGGATCTGGCTTGTTTTTCTTCTTGCCGATGAAGCCGCCGTCCGCAACGCCTTCCACGTATGAGAAACCTTTTCCCCCAACCACATCGCTAACCAACGAACATCATGAACACCACCTTGACCCGACTCGCCATCATCGCCGCCGCCACCTTCGCGCTCATCCCGAGTTGTGCGACGAATGATCCTGTCACCCGCACGAACGCGTCAAATACCAGCGGATCGCAACTTACCCGCGATTCGCGGGCCGCGCTTGCCTCGCTTTACGCCCAGAACCCGGGTGCCAGGTCGCTGGGCCGGAATGCAAGGGCCATCGTCGTATTCCCATCCATCACCCGCGCCGGCTTCGTTGTGGGTGGCCAGGCCGGAAACGGAACGATGTTCCGCAGTGACGGCAGTGTCGCCGGACATTTCCAGACGACCTCCGCGTCATGGGGCTTGCAAGCCGGCGTCCAGAACTTCGGTTACGCGCTATTCCTGATGGATGACGCCGCAGTCCGCAACATCAACCGCAGCGGTGGCTGGGAGATCGGCGGCAGCCCGAGCCTCGTCGTCGTCGATCGCGGCATGGCGACCTCGATGACCACCACCAGCATCAACAAGGGCACGTTTGCATTCTTCTTCAACCAGCGCGGCCTGATGGCGGGCATGGGTCTGCAAGGTTCCAAAATCACGCGCATCAATCCAGGGCGTTAATTGGCCTTACATGGGTCACATTGGCAGTCCTGCGAGTGATTGAAACTGCAGGACCGTTCGCGACTTCATCCAATCCATCGCAATTTGGATTGCATGTTTTATGCCAACTTCCATCGTCCTGAACATGCATGCAATCAAGGAAGCAGGAAGGACTATAGGAAGCACTTTCAGGTGTGCCGCTCGATCATCCATCGAGCGCTCTAGCAGTGCCTACCATCGCCCACTGCCATGAACCTCAAATCAATCGCACTGCGGCTCAATCCCCGCCTGAGTTTGCCCTGTCTGCTGCCGGCAGCGGTTTTCCTGGCCGCGTCGCTAACTCCTTCGCTGATTCCGCGGCCGATGCTGTTGCAGGCAATCTTGTCCGGCATGTCGTTTGCGGTCGGCTATGGGCTGGGCGCGGGCTGGATCGCGTTGTGGCATTACCTCGGACTGCCCGCTTTCCGTGGGCGGGTGGCACGGACAGCGGGGAGCATTGCGGCGGTGATTTGTGTGTCGTTGGTGGTGGCCGGTCTGTGGCACACGGTCCACTGGCAGAATTCGCTGCGGGAGATCATGGGGATGGAAAAAGTCCCGGGACTCCAGCCTTTCCTGCTGGTGCCGGTGGCCGTGGCGACCTTTTTGCTGCTGCTCGCGCTGGCCCGGGTTTTCCGCTGGCTCTCGGTGCGGGCGTCGCGAAGCCTGGCGCGTCACGTGCCGCCGAGGGTTTCCATCGTTATGGCGGTGGTGGTCACGACCCTGTTGTTCTGGTTTGCCATCAATGGCTTGCTTTTTGGTTTCCTGCTGAGAGTCGCGGACCGCTCGTTTCAGGAAATCGACGCACGGATCGACGACGGTCTTCCGCGTCCGACGCTTGCGAGCCAGACGGGAAGTCAGGAGTCGCTCGTCGACTGGCGTGATCTGGGGAACCAGGGCCGGAATTTCATTTCCGGATGCCCGACTGCGGCGGAATTGGAGGAATTCTTCGGCACTCCGGTCGAGACGCCCGTGCGGGTTTATGTCGGTCTGAATTCGGCAGACAGCCCGGAAGAGCGGGCCCGGATGGCGCTCGAGGAGTTGAAGCGTGCGGGTGGCTTCGAGCGCTCCGTGCTGCTGCTCGTGACACCCACCGGCACCGGTTGGGTGGACCCGGCTGGGCAGGATCCGGTGGAGTATCTTCACCGGGGCGACATCGCTACCGTGACGGTCCAGTATTCCTATTTGAACAGCCCGCTCGCCCTGATGACGCAGGCGCAATATGGGGCTGAGACGGCGAGAGCCCTGTTTCAGGAAGTTTACGGCCACTGGCGTTCCCTGCCGTCCGAATCCAGACCGCGGCTCTATCTGAACGGGCTGAGCCTGGGTTCGCTCAATTCCGATCTCTCGTTCGACTTCTATGACATTATCGACGACCCGTTTCACGGTGCGTTGTGGAGCGGCCCGCCCTTCCGCCACCAGACCTGGCGGGAGTCGACCGCCCGCCGCGATCCGGGCACGCCCGCATGGCTGCCGGAATTTCGGAAAGGTTCAGTGGTTCGCTTCATGAAGCAGGACGGCGTGACAGGTGGAAATGAAAATCCCTGGGGGAAATTCCGGATTCTTTTCCTCCAGTATCCGAGCGATCCCATCACCTTTTTCAGCCCGGCGACGGCGTGGCGTGCTCCGGACTGGATGGACCAACCACGCGGCAAGGATGTTTCGCCTTCGTTGCGGTGGTTTCCGGTGGTCACCATGCTGCAACTGGCAATCGACATGGCGGTGGGCACGGCACCGGAAGGTTTCGGCCACACGATCGCGGCGACCGATTACATTGACGCGTGGCTCGCGCTCACGGAGCCGCCGGGATGGGACGAGGCCGGGCTTGCTAGATTGCGCGCCTTTTTGGAAGCAAGGGAAGAGCCGGACAAGTGAGCGGCGGAATATCGTGGCGGATGCCCGTGGCATTTTCCTCCGCACTATCCTCCGAGTCGGTTCGGCCGGAAACAATTTCGCGTGGCAGCTTTCCGTCTCCAGCCACGCAGATGTCTTGTCTCGATAGTCCGGGAGCCACTGACAGCATTTCTGACGAGCATGACCCTCTGCGTATTGAGCCTTTCAGGAACGAATTTTCCGGATCGAAAGAGCGCTGTGTTATAAGCATAAGCAAATGCATTCTGCAACATTGTGTTGACCCACTGGGATCGTCGGGTGAGGATTTTGCACGATGACAACTACTGCAAACTCCCCGTCAGACGCCCAAGCACTTTCAACGAGCCGGGGATGGCTCATTTTCGGAGGGCTTCTTTCGATAGTCGTGGGCTTCATGGCCATGGGGAGTCCCTATGTTTTCACGATTCTGATTGCGAAGTGGTTAGGCATCGCAGTGCTGGTCATCGGGGTGATCTCTCTGGTCATGGCGATTTTTGGGAAACACAAGGGTCACCGGTTCGCGGAGGGTCTTTCCGGTGTGATCCGGATCATCGCCGGCATCATCTTGCTGCGTTGCATTGGCTCAAGCGTGGCAATCATCACCTTGATTCTTGCCGGCTACCTCGCGGCGGAGGGCGTCATCGCCATCTTAGGTGCGCTCAAACTTCGCGGCAACGCCGGCTGGGTCTGGACCCTCATCAACGGTCTTGCGTCGTTGATTCTCGCACTCATGGTGTTTTCTCGCTGGCCGAATAATTCCGTTGCGATCTTGGGGCTGCTTTTCGGGATTCACGCTCTCTTCAGCGGAGTTTCAAACCTGATGCTGGGCCTATCCGCCCGGAAGTGACAGGCTTGGAACCGGAGCTCGAAAATACGGGTGTCACTGAAAGTGGTGCTCCTGGCTCAAAGTCGGCCGCTCTTGGACAGCAGCACGGCCAACGGTCGCGTGCCCGCGAACTCTGAAAACACGATGGCCATGATGGCCATGATGGCCGTGATCGGCACTGCGAGAAAGGCCCCCGGGATGCCCCACAGCTCGGACCATACCGCCAAGCTGATGAGGATGGCAAATGGGCTGAGATTGAGAGAGTTGCCCATCACGTAGGGATCGAGGAAGTTGCCGATGATGAACTGCACCGCCGACAATGCCAGCAGCATCGATAGGATCACACCGAGCTCCTCGAACTGCACGACCGTCATCAACACCGGAAACAGCACTCCCAACACCGAGCCGAGGTACGGCACGAAGTTCAGGAGGGCAATCAGGACCGCCCACAGCGCAGCGAACTCCAGGCCGAACAGTCGCATAATGGCCCAGCTGAGGCAGCCTAGCAGGATGCTCAGCAGGGCTTTCAACGCCAGGTAGGAGCCGATGCGCCGGTTGGTGGTCTGGATGACTTCACGGATGCGCGACACCTGCTTGGGATCGTCCGACAGGTTGGCCAGTTTGGTCTCGAAGCTGCGGCGTTCGAGCAACAGAAAGGTGGCATAGAGAAAGACCACGACCAAGGTCACCAGCAGCGAGCCCGCCGACGCCAGCAGCGAGGCGAGCAGGCGCTGCAGGTTGATCTGTGCCATCAGGTCCTGCCGCAGCGTGGCCCAAGTGGGCTCGGCTTCGATACCAAAGAACACCGCCACGCGCTGGATGGCGGCAAGCAGCGACTCTTGATAGACCGGTGCCAGCGCCAGCGCGCGTTCCTTGTTGGCCATCAACAGATAAACGAGCAGGCAGAACGCCAGCCCGATGACCAACATCGAGAACAGGTAACGCAGCTGCATCGGCAGCCTGCGGCCCACGCCGGGCAACCGCCCCAGTGCATGCGCCAGGCCGACGACGACATACACGATAACAGCACCCAGCACCGCCGGCACGAAGATCGTTTTGCCGATGGTCAGCACCCAGCCGAAGATCAGCAGAAGCACGGTGCCGTAGACCAAGGTGCGAAGTTTTTCCATCGGATTGCTAGGACATTTCTGAGGGAAATTCACCCGTCTCGAGGGTAGCTTTCCGGTCCGCATTGCCAAGATTTCTTTTGGCTGCGGTTTTTCAGCGGGTGGGCTGCCTGCCTGTCAGGTGGTTTCGAGAATCAGGATGGTCGTCGTCCAATTGGATTTCGGGTGGCTGCCATTTCGGGCTTGGCTCGTAAATGCGGTCAGATCGCTCCAAATCAAATGCATGTCAATCGGTGAGCATTGGTCCAATTTGCTCCCCTCATTCGCCTGGCGGACAAAAGTGTCCACCCTCCATAATCCCGATTGCCCACTACTTTCAGCTCCCCCGGAAAATACCGTTGACGGGGAAACTGCAAAAAAAGAGAAAGCCAGAGGCTGAAAAGTGCAGTGAAATGCATGGCGCTCAATTTCCTCTCAACACCAACCTATCAAACCATCATGAAAAGCGAACCCACTCCCCAAAGCGTCAATATCCCTCGGCGCAACTTCATCGGAGGGCTCGCCGCAGCCAGCTCCGCCTTTGCGATTCCGGCCGCGATGGTCACCGAGGCCCATGGCCAAACCGCGCAGCCGACTGAGCCTTTGAAAGGACACTTTCACCCGAAAGGCAAGGCTCCTTCGAAGTTCACCGTCGATCTGCTCAAAAAAGCCAAGACCACACTGCCGTTCGACGATACCCGGGATCTGGACGAGCAAAAGAAGGGACTCATCGCGCCGATGGAGGAAATGAAGATTATGGCGGATGCGGGCCATGTGGCGTGGGACATGGAGCGCTTCCAATTCCTGGAAAAGCAGGACGACTTCGACAGCATCCATCCCTCGCTGCTCCGCCAGTCCAAGCTGAATAACAACTACGGGCTGTATGAGGTCGTCCCCGGCATCTATCAGGTGCGCGGTTTCGACCTTTCCGACATCTCGTTCGTGCGAGGCAAGACCGGCTGGATCGTCTTTGATCCGCTGGTCTCGGCGGAGACCGCACGCGCCGCCTGGAAGCTGTTCCAGAAACACGTTGGCGAAGGTCTGCCGATTTCGGCGGTCATTTACTCGCACACGCACGGCGACCACTGGGGCGGTGTGCGTGGCATCCTCAACGAAGAGGACGCGCGCTCCGGCAAGATCCCCGTCATCGCGCCCCGGGATTTCATGGAAAATCTCGTTTCCGAGAATGTCTTTGCTGGCAACGCCATGAACCGGCGGCTCTTCTACCAATATGGTCTCCTGCTGCCCGCCGCTCCACATGGGTATGTCGGCCAAGGCCTCGGGCAGGCCGTATCGGCCGGTGCCGTCGGGCTGATTGCGCCGAACCGGATTGTCGAAAAGGATATTGAGGAAATCGAGGTGGATGGCGTTATGATGGTCTTCCAGAACACACCCGACACCGAAGCACCTTCGGAAATGAACACCTACATCCCCGGGATGAAGGCACTTTGGATGGCGGAGAACGTCACTTCCACGCTGCACAACATCTACACACTGCGGGGCGCTCCCGTGCGCGACGCGCTGAACTGGTCGAAGTATATCGCCCAAGCGCTCCACCGTTTCGGCATGGAAGCCGAAGTCATGTTTGCCTCCCATCACTGGCCGCGCTGGGGCAATGCGCGCATTCAGGAAGTGCTCCGCAGCCAACGTGATCTCTACGCGCACATGAACAACCAGGTGCTGCACTTCGCCAACCAGGGCGTGACCATCAATGAAATCCACAACGTCTATGAGCTGCCAAAGGGTTTGCAGGACAAGTGGCACTGCCGTGGCTATCACGGCTCGGCACAGCATAACAGCCGGGGCGTCCTCCAACGCTTCCTCGGCTTTTGGGACTGCAATCCCGCGACCCTCGTCCCGCTCTCACCCGCCGACTCCGCGCCGCTCTATGTCGAAATGATGGGCGGCTCTGAGAAGATCCTCGCCCGCGGGCAGCAACTCTACAACGAGGGCAAATACCTGCTCGGCCAGGAAATTCTTAACAAACTGGTGCAAGCCGAACCCGCTAACGCCGCTGCCAAGGATTTGCTGGCCGACGTGTTCGAACAACTCGGCTATCAGCAGGAAAACCCCGGGCTGCGGAACAGTTACCTCGCCGCCGCCTATGAACTGCGCACCGGCATCCCGGTGGGTGAGACTGCCAGCTCCAGCAGTCCGGACGTGATTCGCGTCATGTCCACCGAGCTGTTCCTCAATTTCCTTGGCATCCGCATGGACAGCCGGAAAGCCGAAGGCATGCGCTTCACGATGAACCTCATCACGCCGGACAACGGCGAGAAGTTCGCCATCGAGCTGGAAAATGCGACCCTCACCAACATCCAGGGTTTCCTCGCCGACAAGCCCGATCTCACGCTCACCATCAACCGCACCGATCTGGAGCAAACGATGATGGGTACCAAGACGCTCGAAGCACAGATCAAGGGCGGCACCGCAAAGGTCGTGGGCGATGTCAGCATTCTGGCTAAACTCGCCTCGACGATGATTGAGTTCGATCCGCGCTTCGAGATCATGCCCGGCACCAAGGCGCTTACGGCTGCTACGGCAAAGAGCGACGCCTATCAGGCTGTGCTCGGTGGAGCTGCCACCGAGTAAGGGACTCTGCACCATCCCGGCTGAAAAACTCGAAACTGGCCCGTCCCGCCATCGCCGTCCTCGCCATCGGGCCGGGCTGCGTGACGGATAGTCCCGTCACTCGTATCAATCCAGCGCGGTGATTGACCTTTCACTCAAGCACTGCCCGGTTCGCTCCGGGGTGGTCTTGTGGAGGTGTTTTGCCAAATCCTCTTACGGAAGATTTCCAGAATTAGCTTGTAAGCTTTGACATTGAAGATTGAGTTTCAGCGTCCCATAAAATTATGAGCAACTCACCATTGGAAAGTCAAATTGACAGAATTTTTGATCTTCAAAAGACTCATGCGCTGCACTTGAGGACTGGCACGGCAGAAGAAAGAATCGACCGAATTCAGAAGCTTCACGATTGGGTTTTATCCCACCGGGAGGACATCCGGAATGCGATGTATTCGGACTACCGCAAGCCATTCACAGAAACCGACATTTCCGAAATCTATCCGGTGGTTTCAGAAGCCAAGCACACCATCAAAAATCTGCCTCTTCCGCCAAATCCGTGGGTGAGACTACGACCTAACCACCGCGAAGCGGCGTGCCTCTCTTGAAAGTTGTCCACGACAGGCCGATTCGAGAATGGGACTGAAACTCGTCGGAGAAGCGGACTGTTGTGGGCAAC
>JBGSOI010000125.1:0-11232 GCA_041739215.1 Akkermansiaceae bacterium | reverse complement strand
CGCGCTCCAGCGTGGCCGGCCCGGCGAGGCCGCATTCCACGCGTGGGCGTGCAGCCTCCTCCAAACCCAGCTCGCGCGGCTCGGTTGGGAGGCGAAACCCGGCGAGAAGGAATTCGACGCCCGTCGGCGCAGCGCGCTGATCGGGCTGCTCGGCAGCTTCGGCGACCAGGCGGTGCTGGCAGAAGCGGGGAAACGTTTCGATACTTTTGTCGGCGAACCCGATTCTCTGACGGGCGATCTGCGCGAAACGGTTTTCAGACTGGTCGGCCGAGAAGCCGATGCCGCCCGATGGGAGAAACTGCACGCGCTGGGCCGGGCCGAAGTCTCCACCGAGCAAAAGCGCTCGCTCTACCGCGCGCTCGCGTCCGTGCGCACGAGCGAACTTGCCGACAAAGCGCTCGCCATCGCGCTGACTGATGAGGTGCCGCCGAAGCTGGCCACGAGGCTGGTGCATCAAGTCGGCGATGACGGCGCACAACCGGAACTCGCCCTCGCCTTCGCCACCGAGCACTTCGACGCGCTGCTCTCAAAGCTCGGCTCGCTTGACGCCAATCAGTTTTTCCCACGCCTTTATCGCCCCTTCAACGACGCCGCGCGAGCCGATGAACTCGAAGCATTCGCCAAAGCAAAACTCCCTCCCGACGCCGCGCCGCAGGTCGCGAAGACCGCCGAAGAGATCCGTTTCAAAGCAGCCTTGATCAAACGTCTGCTGCCCGAAATTGACGACTGGTGCCGCCTCCGGACCGGGAAATAATATAGGGAAACGGTCGCCTAAATGGCGTTCGAGATCAATAGCCTAATGAATTTCGGTATCCAGAGAGGACTCTGATCTCCCTAGAATTAGGATTGCTTCTCGGCCTTCTCGCTAAACACGTGGAGAGGTGATCCCAGAGCTGCTGCCAAATAATAAAGCGCCATGATGCTCGGAACGCGCTTTTTACTTTCCCATCGGCTGATTGCAGCCCTATCTACTCCGCTGGAAGCAGACCAAGCTTAGTGGGACAATCCTTTATCCTGTCGTTCCTTGAGCATGACCTTGATTAGTTCTTCGAGGAATCCCCGGGCCAGGATAACGACATCGAGATCCCTAAGACGGCGCGCAGCCTTCGACCCTCCGGTCAGTAATTGGACTACGGCCCGAATCCACCGATATTCCGGTCGCTGGAGAAGTGAGCAAGAGCGACAGGAATCCGCAAGCCGCCCGGCTACAGCCCATCCCAGATTCGGACGATTTCTGAGCGCAGCCTTTGCTGCCCTTTGCTGCCCTTTGCTGCCCGAATGAATCGAGTGGCCGTTCCAAAGGGTCCGAGAGAACCGGAGGCTTTGGTTTGGTCCCCCAATGGGAAATCGAAAGTTCGGTTTCTGCGGATGTAATCGTTGCCCGCCTGAATTCCCGTCCAGTGAGGGTCATGGAGGAGACGAATCGACACAGATTAAGTAACACCCCAGCTAGATATGGCAAAGTTCATTCGGGCAGCAACCGGCAGGGAATCTACCGCACTCAATACCCCGCCGCGCGATTCGGGCAGTATTCGGGCAGCGACCCATTTCTCAGGCACGAAAAAGGGAGCCGTCACAGGCTCCCTGAATCACTTCACGCTCAACCAACAGTGCTCGAAAGAGGACTCGAACCTCCACAGGTTTCCCTACTAGATCCTTAGTCTAGCGCGTCTACCAATTCCGCCATCCGAGCTTCCGGTTGGGTGGGGCGCACTTGGTATGATCCGACCCCGGATTTGGCAAGATAATCTTCGAAAAACTTCGAGGTCCCGCATTTAATCTGCTTACGTCTTGATTGATCGGTCCCAAACGAAAGCATGGGGCTGTAATTTGCCATGGAATCCATTCGCGCCGAGTCAGTCGTCAAATCCTTCGGAAGCACCCTCGCCCTCGACGGGATTTCCCTTCAGATCGAACCTAGCGAACTGTTTTTCCTGCTCGGTGCTTCGGGTTGTGGGAAAACCACCTTGCTGCGCTGCATCGCCGGCTTGGAAACCCCGACAAGCGGTGCGATTTTTTTCGGTGAACGCGAGGTCACCACAATGCCGCCGCACAAGCGCGAGGCGGCGATGGTTTTCCAAAGTTACGCGCTGTGGCCACACCTGACGGTCGGGCAGAACATCGCTTTCGGGCTGGAGGAAAGGCGGGTGCCGAAACCGGAAATCAAGCAGCGAGTCGCGGAGGTGCTGGAAATGGTCCAGCTTCCTGGATATGGCGACCGCTCGATCGACCAAATGTCCGGTGGCCAGCAACAACGGGTCTCGCTGGCACGTGCGCTGGTGGTGAAACCGAAGTGCCTGCTGCTCGACGAACCGCTTTCCAATCTCGACGCCCAGCTCCGCGTCGAGATGCGCCGCGAGATCCGTCGGATTGTGAAGGAAAACGGGCTGACCGGCATTTACGTCACTCACGACCAGGAAGAAGCGCTTGCGATGGCCGACCGGATGGCGGTGCTGACCCGCGGAAGAATCGGGCAGATCGGCACGCCAGAGCAGATCTATCGCACCCCGCGCAGTGCTTATGTCGCGAATTTCATCGGCGAGACGAATTTGATCGATGGTGAAGCGATCGAAACCCGCGATGGCTTCACGCTCGCGAAGACCGCCGCAGGCCCGGTGGTCGGCCGCCTCACCGACCCGGATTGGACACCCTCGCCCGGCGATGAGGTGCGGGTATCGATCCGACCGGAAGCGTGGCGGCTTCACAAGCAGGACGGCGACAACGCGGTCACCGGAAAGATTGTGGATCGCAGTTACCTTGGCCAGCGCATCCAATATTGGATCCAGACCAGTGCCGGCCGCCAGCAAGTGGTGGAACTCAATCCCCACATCATTCACGAACCGGGTGATAGCGAGATCGTCCTCTACGCCCGTCACGATGATGTCGTCGTCCTGAAACCCTGATTGCGCATGAAAACGAGAGCATGGATCATCTTCGGGCTGTTAGCGCTGATCGTGGCGCTGCCCATGATCATGCGCCGGCAATCGGCCACGACGAATTCGCGCACCGCCGACGACAGCCTTGTCATCCTGAGTCCGCACAACGAATCGATCCGCCAGGAATTCGGCGAGGCGTTTGCGGCGCATTGGAAGAAAACAACCGGGCGCTCGATCTACATCGACTGGCGGACGCCGGGCGGAACGTCGGAGATCCGCATGGTGCTCGACGCCGGCTTCAAGGCAGCGGAGGAAACGAAGCGCGACGGCATCGGCGTGGATGTGTTTTTCGGCGGCGGCGAACCGGACTTCGCAGGACAGGCGAAAAAGGGGCGCTTCGTTCCGCTGCGGGTATTCGAGACACAGCCGGAGCTGTTCGCGAAAGACGGCCCGATTCCTGAAACTTTCACCGGCGAGCGCTACTACCCGGCGGATCACACCTGGGTCAGCGTTTGCGTCTCGCAGTTCGGTATCTGTTTTAATCCGGCGGGCCTCAAGCGCCTGCAAGTCCCCCACCCCGCCTCATGGAACGACCTTGCCGATCCCAAATATGCCGGCACGCTCGCCCTCGCCGATCCGACGAAAAGCGGATCGGTGGCACGCACCTTCGAACTGTTAGTCCAGGGCGAGATGCAGCGGGCGCTCGCGGTCCCCGGCGCGGATCCGCAGGTCGCCATGGACGCCGGTTGGACCGCGGGTCTCCAACTGATCCAGCGGATGTCGGCCAACGCCCGCTATTTCACCGACAGCGCGTCGAAGGTGCCGCACGACGTCGGCCAGGGAAATTCTGCCGCAGGGATGTGCATCGATTTCTATGGCCGCTCGTATGCCGAAGACCTCAAGTCGCAATCCGGCGAGCCGCGGGTGGTGTGGATCGCCCCGGTCGGCGGCACGACCTTGAGTGGCGATCCGATCGCCGTGCTCAAAGGTGCCCCGCATCCCGAGGTGGCGCAGGATTTCGTGGAATTCTGCCTCAGTCCCGCCGCGCAAACCTTGTGGCTTGGCAAACCCGGTTCGCCAAGCGGGCCGAAAAGCCGAGCGCTCCATCGCACGCCGGTCCGCCGCGACATTTACACCCCGGAAAACCTCGCAAACTCGACAATGCCCGACGCGAATCCGTATGAAGACAAAGGCAACTTCGTCTATCAGCGCGAGCTAACCGGCGCGTCATTCAACACACTGCGGCAGCTTGTCAAAATCATGTGCATCGACTCACATGAAGAAATGAAATCCGCCTGGCTCGCCCTCCGCGACGCGGGGATGCCCGCCGATGCCTTGGCCGTTTTCTCGGATGTCTCGATCATGAATTACGCGAAAGCCGGCCGCGGCGATCCCGTCCTCGACGGCCCGGATGCGCTCAAGGCCGCCGACCGCGCCGCTGAAATCGGCGAGTGGTTCCGCGCGAACTACCGCAAGGCCGAAGCCATGGCCAAGCAACACCCCAAACTGTAGCGGCGGTCTGTGACCGTCGCTGTTCATCAACCTCTTTTCAAATCTCTGCCAAACCGGCGGTCGCAGACCACCGCCTGCTCTCCGAGAAGAGTGAAATTTCCCGAGGTCCTTACCCAAAGCGTTTTTCCTTTCGCCCGCGCCCGCACCGGGTGTTTCCTCAAGCCGCTCATGAACATCGGTATTGCACAAATCAACTCGGTCATCGGGGATTTCCCGGGCAACGTGAAACGGATCCTTGCCGCCTATCGGGAATGCCTCGAAGCGGGTGCAGAGCTGGTGATCACGCCGGAGTTGTCACTGGTGGGCTATCCGCCGCGCGATCTGGTTTTCAAATCGCAGTTCGTGCCGAAGTGCCTGCAGGCGCTCGACTATCTGGCCGGGGAAATCCGCGAGGTGCCGCTGCTCGCCGGCTACGTGGACCACCATCACCCGGCGCGCCCGGGGAAGCCGTTCCGCAATGCGGCGGCTTGGTTGGAAAACGGCAGGATCCAGCACCGCATCTGGAAGACCCTGCTGCCGACTTACGATGTTTTCGACGAGCGGCGCTACTTCGAGCCGGGCGATTCGTGCGAGCCGGTTTGCTGGAACGGCCACCGCATCGGGGTGACGATTTGTGAGGACATCTGGACGGAGGACTATCTGAAGCGGCCGTTCTATGACCGGGATCCGGTGGAGGAGCTATCGGGGAAAGGGATCGATCTGCTGGTCAACCTGAGCGCCTCGCCATTCCATCTGGGCAAGCCGCTGCTTCGACGCTCGATGATCGGCGGGATCGCCCGCAAGCACAGGGTGCCGGTGGTGTATTGCAATGCGGTCGGGGCGAACGATCAGCTTGTCTTCGATGGCAACTCTCTCATCGCCCACGCCGATGGAAAAATCGCGGCGGAAATGCGCGAATTCGACGAGCAAATCCGGGTCATCGATCCATTCTCGGCCAACTCGTTTTCACCGCTTATGGAAAGCCCGGACGCTGCGCAACTCTACAACGCCCTCGTCCTCGGCGTCCGCGACTACGTCACCAAATGCGGCTTTTCCAGCGTCTGCCTCGGGCTGAGCGGCGGGATCGACTCCGCACTGGTCGCGACCATCGCGGCGGATGCGCTGGGACCGGAGAACGTGCACGGATTGACGATGCCGAGTCCGTATTCGTCTCAAGGCAGCGTGGATGATTCGTTCGCGCTGGCGAAGAACCTCGGGATCCGCTGCGACGAGGTGCCTATCAGAAGCACCTTTGAAGCGCTCAAGGCGACGATGCAGCCGCTGTTCGCGGGCAAGGCGGAGGACATCACGGAGGAAAACATGCAGGCCCGGCTCCGTGGCATCATGCTCATGGCGCTTTCCAACAAGGACAACCACCTGCTTCTAACGACCGGCAACAAGAGCGAGCTGGCCGTGGGCTACTGCACGATCTACGGCGACATGTGCGGCGGCCTGGCGGTGATTTCCGATCTGCCGAAATGCCGCGTTTACGAGATCGCGCGCTGGATCAACCGCGACGGGGAAATCATTCCCTGGAACACCATCGACAAGCCGCCGAGCGCCGAACTCCGGCCGGACCAGAAAGACCAGGACACGCTGCCGCCTTACGAAATCCTCGATGGCATCCTTGAACTCTACGTCGAGCACCAGCTCTCCGCGGACGAGATCATTTCCCGCGGCTTCGAGGAAACGACCGTCCGCTGGGTGCAGCGCCGGGTGGACCTCAACGAGTGGAAACGCCACCAGGCCGCGCCCGGCCTGCGGGTGACTTCGAAGGCTTTCGGCATCGGCCGCCGGATGCCGATCGTCCAGCGGTTCGTCGGATAGAGCCGCGCAAGTTTTGGCAAATGCCACTTGCCATCGCGCGGTCCGGCCGGTATCCCATCAGATCTATGGGAATTCTATCATGGATTTTTCTGGGACTGGTCGCGGGGGCGCTCGCCAAGTTCATCATGCCCGGCAAAGACCCGGGCGGCATCTTCGTCACGATCCTCATCGGGATCGTCGGCGCGATTCTCGGTGGTTTTGTCGGATCCTTAATCGGACTGGGCAAAGTCACGTCATTCGACCTCGGTGGCATCTTCATCGCCACCGTGGGTTCCATCCTGTTGCTCGTCATTTACCGTATCGTCCGGAAAAAGCAGGCTTGATCCGGCACCACACCAACCCTCCAACCACACTGAATCATGGGACTTTTCTCTGGAATCATGTCAAAAATCTTCGGCCATCCCGCAGCGGCGAAAGCTCCTGCCGCGACGACCGCCACCGCGCCGCCGATCTTACCATTGGTGAGCGCCCCACCCGCGGACACCGCGGAAATATCCGGACCGCCCGCACCCACGCCACCATCCGACCCCGCGCCGCCACCACCGGTGGTCGATGTCACCGCGGTGCTGGACGATTTGGCAGCCAATCAGAAGGAGAAGCTCGATTGGCGTCGCTCAATCGTGGACCTCATGAAGCTCGTCGGGATCGACAGCAGTCTCGCGGCCCGCAAGGAACTCGCCAAGGAACTCGACTACCCTGGTGATACCGGCGACTCGGCGAAAATGAACGTCTGGCTTCACCGCGAGGTGATCAAGAAACTCGCGGCCAATGGCGGCGAGGTGCCAGCCGAGCTGCTCGATTGAGATTTCCCCGCAGCCGGTTCTGCCGGCTCCATCCCCTTGGAGTGCCATTCAAGCGGCCGGGTTTCCATCAATGGGAACCCGGCCGAATTGCGTCGCTCCGGGAAATCATCCGGGCGGAATAAACAGCGTTGCCACCGCGTGGCGGCCTGCCACATTGCGTCGCCAACGGACTGATGAGGAAACGCGCCTATCGTCTCTGCCATTTTCCCGATTACTATCCCCCTTTGATTCCATGACGCTGAATGACGCCCGCAAGATTCTCGGCCTTGCGCCTGAGGACGACCCGCGACCTCATCTCGACGAGTTCAGGAAGGCCCGTGAGAGCATCGCCGCGATGGTCCGGGCAGCTCCTAACACCACGCTGGCCGGACGCTATCAGAAAGGCCTCACGGAGTTCGACGAGGCGCTCGCCGCTGTCCAGGATTACCTCGATGAAGAGCCACCTCCCCTGCCCCCAAAAGTCGTCGAGGAATCTCCGGCGATCCCGACCCCTGCCAAAACCATCGTGCTGGGAGTTGCTCCCGCCGCCCCGAAAGTCGCGACCGCCGATAGCGTCAAGGCGGAGCCCGATGTCGTGGAAAAGCCACCCGGTCGCGGGTTGTTCTATTTCCTCTGGTTCCTGGTGTTTTTCGTCGGTGCCAGCGGCGGCGCCTGGCTGTATGTCAAAAGCGAGGAAGCCAAGGAAAGCCAACGCCTGACCCGCATCGCATTTCTGGATCGGCAGGGTTCCATCATGGTCGAGAACCGGCGCTGGCAGGAGGCCGCCGCGAATTTTGCCGAAATCGAAGCAATCTCGCCCGGCTCGGATGTCGCCCTGCGCGGCCGCCGCAGCATCGAGGCCGGCATGGGTGAGGAGCAGACCCAGTTCATCAGTTACTGGACCGGCCAAGCCACTGCAGAACTTGATGCCGGACGTCTCGACGAGGCGTCCGCCGCCGCCCGCCAGGTGCTCGACAAGCATCCTAACGAAAAAGAAGCAGCCGCGATTCTTGACCGGGTGGTCGCCGCGCGGGCCGGCCAGTCCCGCCTCGCCGCAATCACCGCCGCCCGCGAGGCATTGGACCAGCGGAAGTGGAATCTCGCCATTTCCTCGGCCCAGACAATCCTGACCACCTCGCCCGCCGACCCGGATGCGAAAGCCATCCTGGCCGACGCTACCGCCGCGCTGGAAAAAGCCGACGCCGATCAGGCGAAAGCCGCCGAACTCCTGAAAATGGCCATCGCCCGCGACCAAGGGCAGTTCGACCAACAGGCGCTCGATTGGCTGCGCGAGGCAAGATCACTCGACCCGGAAAACACGGAAATTGCGGCCCGGTTGGAGAAACTTTCCAGCTACACCCGCACCCTCCAGGTTCCTGGAGATTTCGCCACCCCGGCGGAGGCCCTTGAAAATGCCCGCGACCGGGACCGCATCGTGCTGGGCGCGGGCACTTGGAAAGGTCCGCTCGTCATCGATGCCGCTGTCGAGCTGCAAGGTGCCGGATTCGCCGATACCAAGGTCGAATGCAGTCCGGAAAACGGCAGCGCCATCACCATCGGTCCCGGCGGCAAGGGCGCGCGGATCAGCGGGATCAGCTTCCGCCACGAGGCATTCGCGGTGGGCAACGATCGTTTCTCCGTGGCGCTCGTCCGCGGCGGCAGCGCGGCATTTGTCGACTGCCGCTTCACCGAAGCCAGCGGTCACGGCCTCGCCGTCATCGAAGGCGGGCAGGCAACCGTCAGCCGCAGCCGCTTCGCCGACAACGGTTGGAACGGAGCCGCGGTCATCGGCAAGGGCAGCAGGCTCGACGTGAGGGATTGCGAAGCGCTCAACAATTTCGAGCATGGCATCGAATCCTGGGACGGTGCCGCCGTGATCCTGGTGAACAACCGCTGCGAGGGCAACAGCCGCAACGGCATCCACACCGACAACGGCGCGGCCCCCGCCACTCTTGTGGGCAACCAGCTCATCGCCAACCGCGAGTTCGGACTGGTCCTAGCCAGCGCGGGCTCAGGGAATATTTCGGGAAACACCGCCCGCTCCAACCTGCTAGGAGGGATCGTCATCCGCGCCGATGCGGCAAAATTGCCCGTCACCAGGAACCAGGCCACCCTCAACCAAGGACCGGGCCTGATCCTTGAAAAAGGTCTGCCACCCGCTTCCTACGCCAGCAATTCCGCGACCCAGAACAGCGGCCAGCAAGTCCTCGCCGGGATGGATCTATCAGTCAGTGACAGGCCGCCGGAACCGGAGAAAATCCCCCGCGCGACCATCATTCCTGAGAGCCCGCTGCCGGAGCGGAAGTAAGGGACTCACGGTCTGAGCCGTTTCGGCAACTCGGGATCGGGCAGCGAGCAGGAGGCGGACTTGACCATGAAGCGGTATCGGTTGTCCGCGATCCACTGATAGACCCGGTCGCGGATGGGTTTGGGAATAATCCGGGCGATCGTCGCGACCCGCCACACCCCGCCGAGGGCGCGGGCGAGTTCGATCAGGGCGTCGCTGCGCATGAAGACCCGGCCGTCGGACTCACGGAGCAGGACCATCGTTCCATCGTTTGCAGCGGCGTGGCGTGCGAAGCCCAGTTCCTTTGCAAGCTCTCCCTGCAGCGGCGCGAAGGATACCCGCTGGCGCTTGTCCAAGCGCACCACCCGCCGGACGGACTCCGAGCAAAACGCGCAGTCGCCATCGAAAAATAGCACCCAGGTCATGCACGGAGTTTAAGATGCGCGGGACGGCCCGCCAAATGATTTTCTAAGATTGCCACTTTCACCGCGCGCGGCGTATCATCCGCAACGACACAATTCCGATGTGGAAATTCATACAAGACCACTGGCGGGACGGCATTGAGATCCTGCTGCTCGCCACCTGCATTTACCAAATCTACCGTGCATTCCGGGCCACCCGTGGCGCGCAGATTCTGGTAGGACTCGGCACGATCCTGGTGGTGCTGACGTTCGTCTCCACGATTTTCAGGTTCGAAGTCATGAGTTGGATCATCAAGGGTGCCGCCACGGTGCTGACCTTCGCGCTGATCGTGATTTTCCAACCCGAGTTGCGCAACGGCCTCGCCCGGTTAGGCAGCAACCGGCTGTTTTCATTTTCCAACAAACGCCGGCTGGCATTTCTCGAACGCTTCGCGGACGCCGTGATCAATCTTTCCAAAAAACGGATAGGCGCGCTGTTCGCGATCCAGAGGGGCATCAATCTCAAGGATTACCTCGACAGCGGAGTGGTTCTCGACGCCCAGTTTTCCCCGGAGCTGGCGATGACGGTGTTTCACCCGAAGGCCCCTCTGCACGACGGCGGGATGATCATCGCCGACGACCGGGTGGCCGGTGCGGCCTGCGTTTTTCCCGTTACGGAACGGCAGATGCAGGACCGCTCGACCGGCCTGCGCCATCGCGCGGCGATCGGTCTCACGGAGCGCACGGATGCCATTGCAGTCGCTGTCAGCGAGGAAACCGGCGGCATTTCCATCTGTGAGAACGGGGTTCTCCAACGGAATCTAACCGAAAAACAGTTCCGGGAGAAACTCGCGGAAATTTTCGTCTCCGGCAAACCATCCAATGAAACTGACCCTGGGCAAAAACTGGATCGCAAAGATCCTCTCTCTACTTCTGGCGATAGCGATATGGTTTCTGATTAAGGAGCATCTCGCCACCGGAGAAGGACCGTTTTCCAAGCCGCCGCGGGCAATCGTCGTTCCGGATGACGGCAGATAGACCGGACGCAAAAACACCGGAACGTGAAGTTCCGGTGCTTGGCGAAGGTTTCAGGGCGGTTTACCGTTAGAGCAAGCCGAGGGCGGCGGAGATCAGCAGATCGTCATCAATGAGCCACTTGGCGACTTCGGTGCCGGGGCTCGGGGTTTTGACAGGGGCCGTGGACACCGTGACATCGACGGTCAGACCCTCGCCACGGACGCGGCGGGCAACGCCACCGGCATCGTAAACCGCCATGAAGGCGGCCAACACCCGCACGGCGGCCGTGCTGACGGCGGTTTCGTCGTTGCGGCCGAACAGGGCGTCCAACAGAATAGGAGTCGGGTCGAGCGGACTGGCAAGCCGGGTGGCCATGCCATTGACACTGCTGGAAATCCCAGTGGCACCAGCCGCTTCAAGCTCGCTGGCAAGCACCGCGGTGCGGGCCGCCAGATCCGCTGGAGCCAGCGCGGCGGGAAGCTGGTTTTCAAGTTCCGAGGCCAGGGCGACCTGACGCGCGTGAAGTCGGGTCCAGTCCGGCGAGCGCAGGG
>JBGSOI010000118.1:0-9515 GCA_041739215.1 Akkermansiaceae bacterium | reverse complement strand
CTTGCCTTGCAACAAGTGGCGAGCCCCTTGTTTCCGACGAAGAATTTTCCCAGTTCCAGTGACTTTGAAACGCTTGGCAACGGCTTTCCGTGTTTTTGCTTTTCCTCCGACTCTTGGCATGGGACGGGCAAACTAGGGATCGACCCCGCCTTGGCAAGGCAAAAATGGCGAGAATTGGAGCGCGGAATTCATTCCGGCCTTCATTCATTCATCCGGATGGGGGGTGGGGATGGTTGATAACGCATCGTCAATCATGACGAACGCCTATTTCTCGGGAATCTTGCGTTCAAATTGCTAGGCGGCGACATGGCCCGTATGGAAAAAGTCCTCGCCTGGCTGGAATCTGGCGCGGAGGAACCGGTGGAACCGCCGCCGATGGTGGTTCCCAAAGAAGATTTGGAAACCTGCCTCGCCGAGCTGACCAACCTCGCGGGTCTGGACAACGAGAAGCAGGAAATCTCGGAATTTTCAAGGGATTCTGCGCGAAGAACCCTACACCTTGGAAGCCTCCGCGGAGGCCGCGCTTGAGGCGGAGGTCGCCGCCGAGTTGAAATCCGCGGGCCGCGGATTCGGCAACGGCCGCCACATGCGGAATCTTTTCGAGAAAGGCATCCGCAAGCCCGCCGTCCGCCTAACTCTGCGGAATCGCGAGTGGACCAAGGATGAACTCACCCAACCCACGACCGCAGACCTGACCTGACCGGCATTCGTCGTCCGGCATAGCGGCCTGATGGGAACGGCGGTCTGGAGTTTCCATGAAACATTCCCATCTTTCGTGACAACATATTTGAAGTGTATACAACCGCCCTCGCACCTCACGATGAAAATTCCCCTCTCCCCCCTCCTGTCCTGGGCGATTGCCGCCACCCTGATGCCTTCCGCGTTTGCGGCGTCCAGCAACCCGTTGTTGTTCGACGTGGATTTTGACAGCCCCGGCGACACCGTGGGCAGTCCGGCGGTCAACGGCTCGGCACCCAACTCTTCCGGCGTTTTCGAGCATCCCTCATGGCAAATGTTCGGCACGACCCAAGTGATCGCGAGCTATGGGAATCTAACATCCCAACCGGTGCGCTTCCTGCCGACCAGCACCGGTCCGAGGTATTCGCAGATGGTTTTTCAAACAAGTTCGTTTTTCAACGTGTCGGGCCAGGTGATGCCTGCGGGTATCGAGTTTGGTTTTGACCTGCTGTTGCAGGATCTCTCCGGTGTTCCGGGGTCGCCGAGCACCGATGGAACCGTGGATCATTTCTCCCTGCTGATCGATGCTCCCTCCGCCCATAGCATCAGGTTCAACGGCGCGAATCAGATCCATTTCAATCCCACCGCCTCGACGGCCCCGCTGGTCGGGAGCTATCTGGAAGGGGTTGCCCAGCATTACACCGTGACGAACTACTTCGCTGACAACCGGATGGAAATCCGCCAGGACGGGAACCTGCTTTACTCAGGTATTTTCCACGTCCCGTTTCCGGCGCATCCTACCAACCCCACTTCTATCAGCAGCTACCGGCTGAATCTCGCGGACAGCGCCAACTTCGCCGGCACGCCTACCGCGCTGATCGACAATGTGACCATCCGGTTCGTTCCGGAGCCGTGCGCGCCACTGCTGGTGACCCTGGCGGCCGCGGCTTCTCTGGCACGCCGCCGGCGGGAGCAACCGGTGGGCTGCGGCTGAGCCGCGGCCGGCGGCTTGACACGATTTCCGACGCGTTTGCGACGCCCGGCCATTCCGGGTGTTGCCAAGGTTCCCCTTCCCCGCTTGCATCCGCCCGCCGATGGCCTCCTCGTTTTCTTTCGACTCCCTGAACCAAGCCCAGCGCGAAGCCGTGGGCGCGCTCGACGGCCCGGTGATGCTCCTCGCGGGAGCAGGTACCGGCAAGACCCGCACCGTCACCTGTCGGATCGCCCACATGCTGGAAAAACGGATCGATCCCTCGGAGATCCTCGCCGTGACCTTCACCAACAAGGCCGCCAGCGAAATGCGCGAGCGGATCGGCGGCATGGTTTCGAAAAAGGCCGCCGCAGCCATGACCGTCTGCACCTTCCACTCGCTGTGCGTCCGCATCCTGCGGGGCGGCATCGACAAGTTAGGCTACAAGAAGAATTTCTCGATCTGCTCGCACTCCGACCAGGTCGGCCTGATGAAGCAGCTGCTGGTCCGCAAAGGCGGCTCGTCGGAAAAAGTGAAGCCCGACGACGTGCTCTCGGCGATTTCAAAAGGCAAGAACCAAGGTGTCGATCCCCAGGATCTGGAGGACGACTATTTCGCCATGCTCGGCGTGGCCTATCAGAACGAACTGCGCGCCCAGAACGCCGTCGATTTCGACGACCTCCTGCTCATGGGCGAACAAATCCTCCGCTACCACGCCGATGTCCGGGAAGTGTTCCGCAAGCGCTACACCCGCGTCACCGTGGACGAGTTCCAGGACACCAACGCGCTCCAGATGCGCCTCCTCCAACAGTTGGTCGGCCCGCCGAACTATCACGTTTGCGTCGTCGGTGATGACGACCAGTCGATCTACGGCTGGCGCGGCGCGGAAGTCGCAAACATCCTCCAGTTCGAGAAATTCTTCCCCAACCCGAAGATCATCCGGCTCGAGGAAAACTACCGCTCGACCCACGCCGTCCTCCATACAGCTAACAGCCTGATCAAACACAACATCGGCCGCCGCGAGAAAATCCTCCGCTCCACCCGCAAGGACGGCGATCCGGTGCGCATCGTCGCGATGCCGGGAGACGACCAGGAAGCCGAGTTCATCGCCGAGGAAATCATGGCGGCCAAAGGCGCCGTCGGCAGCGAGTGGGAGGATTTCGCCATCCTGTTCCGCACCAACGGCCAGAGCCGCAAGCTCGAACTCGCGTTCCGCGAGCGCAAAATGCCCTACCGGATGGTCGGTGCGCAGAGTTTCTATGACCGTCGCGAGGTGCGCGACGTGCTGGCCTACGCCCAACTGTTAGCCTCGCCGGATGCCGACGTGCCGCTGCTCCGCGTCCTCAACGCGCCTAACCGCGGCATCGGCCAGTCCACCGCCGTGCTCGCCACCGACTGGAGCCGCGAGCATCACGAATCCGTCTGGCAGGCGCTCTGCGATCCGGATTTCACCGGCCAGTTAGGAGGCAAGTCCGCCAACGCCGTGCAGGAGTTCGTCGCGACCATCGCCGGTGCCAAGAACCGGATAGAAATTGCCAGGGAAAACCCCGCCGACGTCCTCGACTCGCTGATCAAGGAAATCGAATACTTGCCGTGGATCGAGCGCGCCTGCAAAACCGACAGCGAGCGCCAGCAGCGCGGCGAAGGCATATTCAGCGTCATCGACAGCCTCCGCAAACACGTCGAAAAGGGCAAGGGCCTCCAGTCGTTCCTCGACCACAGCGCCCTTGCCTCGGACAAGGATGATGAGGATCTAGAGAAGAAACAAGGCGTCACCCTCATCACTCTTCACGCGTCGAAAGGCTTGGAATTCCCCATCGTTTTCCTCGTCGGTCTTGAAGAAGGCTTCCTGCCCCACACCCGCAGCATCGCGGAAGGCACCAAGGACGAGGAGCGGCGGCTGTTATACGTCGGCATCACCCGCGCTCAGGACCAGCTCACCATGACCTACTGCGCCACCCGTATCAAATGGGGCCAGGAAACCGGCTGCCAGCCCAGCAGCTTCATCGGTGAACTCGACGACGAGCACCTCACCCACACCACCTACGACGACATCCTCGGAGCCGCCCCCAGCACCGACGAGCTCGAGAACTTCTTCGGCGGACTCAGGGGACTGTTGGACGACACTTGATTGCGATCGAACTAACGAATCATCGCAGGCTACCGGCGAAATGCTTGGTTTCCATGTCGATTCCGCGAGCGAACTCCTGCCTTTAAGATCCCGGGCGAACCGGCGATTCGCCTTCAAAAGATGGCTCCGGCGGTTGGGATCGAACCAACGACCTAGTGATTAACAGTCACTTACACGGATAGACTTACACACTTATTTTAAGTGCTTTACGATTTAAGTATTGTCACGGTGCAACTTTAGTGCAACTTTGAAATCCTATGAGCGCCAAGAGAGCCAAAGGAGCGTGGGCCACACTCATCCCGAAGCCTTTGCCCAATGGCCGCTGGATCGTCAGCCTCGGTATCGTCGACGGCAAGAATCTCCGACGGAAATTCAAAACCAAGGCCGACGCCCAGGATTTTTGCAATATCGAACGAGCCAATAAAAATGAGGACCGGACGATGCCAGATGGCGCGGACGGATCTCTGGTCAAAAAATGGATGGCTCTGGACGCCGAACTGAAGGCAGCGGGAATCGAGAGCCTCCTCACGGCCGGACGCCGGGTCCTGAAGGACGCGAAGGCGGTCACGCAAACCGGGAGCGCAAAGCAATGTTTTGACGCTTTTCACACGGCCCTCACTGGGAAACGCCGCGGCAAATACTTGGCCGACCTCAGAAACCGATGTGGTCGATTCATGAAATATTTTGGCGAGAACCGCTCCGCGCTGGAAATCACGCCCGAAGTCATCGAGGCCTACTTGAAAACACTGAAGAACACCGGCGATTTCAAAACCATCTCCGCTTGGCTTGGCTGGGCGGCCAAGAACCGGTGGCTCCCTAAGAATCCCTGCACGGGACTTAAACCGGAAGAATCCCATGGCAAAGTGGTGACGCTTTCAACGGCCGAAGCCGCCCGGATGCTCAAGGCCGCCGCCATCAGCGAGGAATGGGATGTATTGGCGACAATCGCCATTTCACTTTTCGCAGGCCTAAGACCGGATGAATTTCGAAAACGAGCAAAAGGAGAAACACCTGCCAATCTACTCTGGGGAGACGTCCAAGATGGCCACCTGTCCGTCCGTCCCGAACTCTGTAAAAACGGCCGACGTTCCGGCAAGGGACGGACGGTTTTGATTGAGCCAGTATTAAAGGATTGGATTGACCTGATCCGCCTCAAGAAAGGTGGTGTTCTGGGTGGCCAGATCCAACCCAACAATTGGAAGAAGATCTGGAAAAACTGGCGGGATGCAAATTGGTTAGACGTCGATAAAAAACCAATCCCTTGGGCCAAGGACCAACTCCGCCACAGCTTCGGAAGCTATCATTTAGCACGCAGCAAGAATCTCGCCGAAACAGCCTTCATCATGGAAAACTCCCCCAAGGTTCTAAAAAAGCACTACTGGAACTGGGAAACGCTCGGGAGCCAGGCCGAGATCTACTGGGCACTCACCCCTGAAAAACTCTTACCTTCCGTAAAAAGAACGAGCGCAATACCTGCCTGATTGCAATCTTCCACTCTGGCTTAGATTCGGTAATCTTAATCCCCGGTGTCTTTTTGAGAATTATTCGGCATCCGAGACACTCCGCTTGTGGAAATGTGATGAGCGAAGCCCGACACATGCACCTCAACAGTCGCCACCTCGGCAACGTCGTCAAGAGTGACAGAGGCATCGCAGTTTAGCTTGCGGCGTAGTATTTGAGCTCCACTTGCTCCTAATTGCCGGAAATCGAAAATTTACCCTCAAAAATTGAAAATCCCTCAGAGGGTCCCCTCCCATTTGTCCCACCCTCTCTGATAAATTCTGATAATATTTGCACTGGAATAGCCATGATCATTTTTTGAAAAAACTAACAAACCACCCTCGCATTCTTCGTCCAATCAGCCATTCTCCACCCCATGTCCAGCCATCACTTCGGACTTCATCTGCCCCCCACGATCAACAAGGCCTCCGGTCTTCCTACATTTGCGGGCCTTCGACACTAATGAAGGCGCTCGAAACCTCCTTTGGACGGCCCCACTACAGAGCCCCAGCGGCCCCCTCGCCCCCTCACCGGCATCAAGGATGACGATGGAAATTGGGGAACAAGCCCTTGGCCTCACCTTGGAGGAGCTTCAAACCATCTACCGCATCCAGTTCCCCGTCATGCGGCAATACGAGGCGGACACCTGGTATGACCAGCACGGCCGCACCGTCTTTACATGCAGCAAAGGCCTACCACCATCCACGAGCTAATTCTTCCCTACTCCAATGAGCTTAGCGAAATCTACTTCGAACGCATGTGGCAAGATCTCGACGACAAGCAGTCGGTCGGAACGGCCGGTGGCTATCAGGCATTCGACATACCTAGCCTGAAAATCGCAATCGGCCTGACATCCGTCACGGTGTATTTGAACCAAACCAAGCAGCGCTGGGACGGCTACGTCGTCCCCTTGGAACGATCCATCTATCACATGAACTCCTGGACCGGCAGTCCGCAAATCCTCCAGGATTTGGAATCCTACCAGGATCAATTGAAATTTCCACTATCCCCCACTCTCGCTCAAGTCGCCCGCTTTGGTGTCCGCGCCCGCCGGGCGGCACGCAATAGTGATTGGTCCGAGGCACTGCTCAATTTTACCATCGCTCTGGAATTGCTCTTCAGTGAGAAGAACCAAACCAGCCAAGCCGTCTCCCGCCGCTTTGCCGTCGTCGCCTCGAAACCCACACCCGAAGACTTCACCGCCCATCGCAAGGAAATCCTGTCCCTCTACGATAGGCGCCGCTTCGTGCGGCGTGTCTTCTCCGCGACGGGGATCCTTGCCGTCAGGTTTGCCAATCCACTCCGTGGTTTGCTCGTTAAAGGTCTTGAGAGTGTTGCCAATGGCTTCGGTGCCCTGTCGCCCTTTAGCCAAAACCGGCAACCAGAGATTTTCAGCTTCATTCTCGCCCCGCCATTTCAGAACGCTGGCGTCCCCTTGGTGCACAACTCCTGGAAACATCACGACAGCCACGTTGGCACGTTCAATCTGACCAGGATCACATTCTTGAGGCCCCAAGCGAGCAAAGAAGTAAGTAAAAATCTCGGCAGCCAGTGCTTGTCTGAATCCACCATCCCACTCCCGCATGCTCCCGGAGGTGTCCAAAACCAACAGTCCTAATGGAGCCTTCCAACCCGAGCCCGCCGCGACCGCGATTGCAGGTGGCGGGACGGCCTTCACTTCGTCCGCCCCTGCTTGCCTACGTCCCCCCAATCTCTCTGCCTCGGGCAGGGCGTGAAACCACCACAATAGCGAGCCGGACAGCAAATAGACGGCAAAAACTTGGGGGGCAAGTTTCATGAATTTTCCTGACAAACAACTAAAGTTTCAAAATTCGATTAAGTTAGGGACGTCGGTTGCCCGACGCCCCCTCGCAGATCCCGGCGTGCGGAATTACCGCACCGGGCTCCTCAGGAATGCGCGCAGGTGGAACTTCGATCTTGATTGGGGATCTGTCGGTTGATGGATTCATGACGTGCGGGCCGGGGTTTATCGAGACGCAAGCGACCATGGCTTCTCGATGATCTGGGGCGATGGGATTTCCCAGCGCTGCCATGCTTTCTCGAAGGTGGTCCAGTTGTAGCTGCGGCGGTTGAGCCATTTATGAACCAATCGCTTGGCGTGCCATGCGTAGTCCCAGAGCTGTTCGGAGTTGCCGATGACACCATAATAGTTCCAACAGCCTTGCAGCTTGCGCTTGAGCGTGGCGACGATCTCGGGAAGCGGGAGGCTTCGCGATTTCTTGAGCCACTCTTTGAGCGCTGCGAGTCCCCCTCGGAACTTCTTCGCGTTGGTGGTGCGTCTCACCCGCCAATAGTTCGGATTGTGTCGGCTTTTCCCCCAGTAGAAGTCGAAGCCCAAGAAGGTAAACCTCCCGCTGCTGTCTCCTTCCCACCGGTTGAATTTGACCAACGCGCTCTTCTCCTCGGCGAGTTGCAGTCCGAACTTGGCCAGCCTTTCGGGCAGTGCCCTCAGGTAGGCTTCAGCATCGTCCTTTCTTTCGAAGCAGACAATGCTGTCGTCCGCATAACGCCGGAACAGCACGCTTCCCTTGCTTTTCTTGGCGACACCCTTCTTGATCCACAGGTCTTGAACGAAGTGCAGATAGATGTTTCCTAACATTGGTGATATAACTCCGCCTTGCGGCGTGCCCTCGGTGGAGGGCGACCAATGTTTTAACTCTTCCATCACTCCGGCCTTGAGCCATTTGCGGATGATTCGGATCAGGCTTCGGTCGGCAATGCGTTGCTCCAGCATTTTGATCAGCCAGTCGTGATTGATGTGATCAAAGAACCCCCTGATGTCCGCTTCGACGACCCACCGGTGTTTGCCGTCGTGGAGCGCTTCCCCCAATTCCTGGGTGGACTTGCGCGCCCCTCGTCCCGGACGGTATCCGATGCTTTCGTCGGCGAAGTCGTTTTCCCAGATGGGTTCGAGGATCATCCTCACGGCTTGCTGCACGATCTTGTCTTCCAACACGGGGATGCCTAACGGACGCAATTTCTTGCTTCCCGCTTTGGCGATCCACCGGCGCTTGACGGGGTGGGCACGGTAGCTCCCATCCTTCAAACGCGATTCCAATGCCAGCAGGTTTTCGTCGAGATTCTCCGCATACTCGTCGTGGGTCACACCGTCGATTCCCGGTGTGGCACGGCGTTTGAGTCTGCGGAACGCCTCGCCTAGCAGCTGCCGGTCGAGTAGGCGGGCAAGTCCACGGAAACGATGTTCCGGTTCCTTCCCCGCTTTGGTTCCCAGTGCGGACAGGGTGCGTGACACGCTTTCATCGAGGGTATTCCTGCCTCTCGCGTGGGTGCTTTGTCCGCGTTGCATTCCTGCCTGATCCTTCGCCGTGTGATCGGTGTTACCGTCTCTGACTACTATTGGCAGGTCTGATTCCTGATAGCTTTTGGCGACTCCTTCTATGGGTTGGAAGTCGTTGGGCCGCTGGAGGTATATCTCTCCAGCGTCCGGGGCCATCCGGCGTCCCGAGTTCAAGGTGCCGTCCTCCGCAGGACTGTCATCGTTTCGCTTCTCTTCACACATGCCACGGTCTTGATCGACCCCGGTGGAACCTAGGGCGCTCGCCATTGACGCGCCTTTCGATGCTGGATTGCTTCGCGCCGCCCCACGGCGCTCACCCCTTCGGGGCAGCCCTATGGGCTGGCTATCCCCCTCCGGGGTATTCTCCATAACGTTAGTGAATCTCCTTCCACATGACACTCTTACGGGGCTGTAATAACCTTCAGGCGCTTGCGAGACGCCCTGTGGCCTATGTAATTTTGTCCTTTCAGGACCTGCGGGGTGGCTTCGCAGGAATGAACGCACTCCGTGCTTGGCAGTCTGTGTACGCTTCAATCATGTTGTTTCCCCGTCCCTCGGCCTCCATGGCAGCCTCAGGCTTCTTGTTGTTCACGCGGTTTCTTCCGCGACGGTTTATTGGGTTAGCTAACACAACTGCAACAATCGGTAGTTTCTACTGGCTAGGTTTTGAAACAACAGGTCTTTCACCTGATAAGAAACGCCTTGCTTGGCTCGGCGCACAACGTCATAGTGATGGCACACCCACTAGCGGGAGCCAACGTTGATCGCGGGTTTAGGGGTGAAATCAGGTGGAAACATCGAACACAGAAGGGCTAGTGGGTGTTGCCATGCACGGCTTGTTCGGTTCCTGTTGCTCTTCATGGAAGTTCAACAACTCTGTAAAATCGCTTGAGGTGATCCGGAGACGTGGCATCGAA
>JBGSOI010000072.1:0-24795 GCA_041739215.1 Akkermansiaceae bacterium | reverse complement strand
GAAAACGAGGAGTTCGCCCTGCTCCAGGCCGCGCTCAACATCGAGGACGGCATCGAATACCTCCGTTACAACAAAGTCGTCATCGCCACCGATGCCGACGTGGACGGCATGCACATCCGCCTGCTGCTTCTCACGTTCTTCCTCCAGTTCTTCCCGGAAATGATCCGCGACGGCCATCTCTGGATCCTGCAAACCCCGCTCTTCCGCGTCCGCAACAAGAAGGAAACCATCTACTGCTACGACGACGACGAACGCAAGAAAGCCCAGGCGAAACTCGGCAAAGCCGCCGAGATCACCCGCTTCAAGGGCCTCGGTGAAATCTCGCCCGACGAGTTCAGCTTCATGATCGGCCCCGACATGCGGCTCGACCACGTCGAATACGAGGAAGGCAAGGGAGTTAAAGAATTGTTAGCGTTCTACATGGGCAAGAACACCCCGGACCGCCAGGAGTTCATCATCGAGAACCTCCGCGAGGATGTGGACAAGCAGATCGAAGCCGCCGTGGCGTAAGAATTGGAGCGCGGAATTCATTCCGCGAGTCAGGTCCCAAATCGTCAGGTCCCGTTCAATCCATGGGTTGTCCGACTTTTCGAGAGTTAACCAACCGGGGAACCATCTTCCGACAACGGGTCGGATCCGATCCAATGGTGGTCACTGAAAAAGTCGGAACCGATTAACCAATGCCGGTTTTCCAGGAAAACCGACGTTGGTTAACTTACCCCCAATTCCGTGGGGATTGGGTGCCATTTGTGGTGCACGTAATCACATCAAGTTTCTTTGTGGCTCATTTTTTGAAGAATATGATCCACAAATGCAGTTGCTGTTCACGGGTGATCCACAAGGCCCTCGGCACAGCGAAGAAGCTCGTGAAACGAGAGGAGTGCGGGTGATCTCCCGGATGACTCTCTGATTGTCAGTAAGATACCCTCTTCCCGAAGAACTCGCAGAACACGGCGAGCGGTGGGGACGGGAATACCAGACCGCTTCTCGAAGGTGGGACTGGTGAAGGTGGGGAACTGGAAAATGAAATCCAGCGCCCGCACGGCATGCTGGGAGTGGGTGACGTCCGGGATGCGGGCTTTCATTTCTTCGTAAAGGCGGAGGATGGCGCGGGCTCGAGCCTCGTTTTCCGATGCTTGCTCGGTAAGCGCGGTCAGGAAGTAGCGGCACCACGGCGTCCAGTCACCGGTTTCAGAGACGGTGAGCAGGGCATCGTAGTAGGCTTGCCGGTCTTGCTCGAAGAATGCGCTGACGAAGAAATTCGGGGACGAGAGCAGCTTTTTTTCGACCAGGAACAAAGGAATGATCATGCGACCGAGGCGGCCGTTGCCGTCCAGAAATGGATGGAGGGCTTCGAACTCCGCGTGGATGACGGCGAGCTGGACCAACCGGTCCGGCGCATCCGTGTGGATGTATTTTTCCAGCTCACCCATGGCGTCCGGCAGGAGTTGGGGGGCGATGGGAATGAAACGGGCCGTTTCCTCGGTGCAACCGGGTGCACCGATCCAGTTCTGGATGCGCCGATATTGACCGGGATCCTTGCTCGCCCCGCGCACGCCGGACATCAACAGGCGGTGGCTGTCCAGGAGGATGCGTTGGGAAAGCGGCAGCTTCGACAACTGCGTCACCGCAAGGGAAAGCGCCCGGCGGTAGTTGAGCACCTCCCGGATGTCGTCCCGGCGTTCCCCGGTGAAGCGGGCCTCGTCTGCCTCGAACTCGAAAACCTCCGAAGCCGTGGCCTGGGTGCCCTCGATGCGGCTGGAAAGCACGGCTTCCTGCGTTGTGAGCGGCGCGAGCAGCACCTGCGGATTCGGGATAGCCTGGAGCAAGCCGTCGTATCGGGCCAAGGCCGCGCTCGCCGGACCGAGCAGCGGAATCAGGGACTCCCACTGGATGCCCGTGGGTGGGAATTTGCCGAGATGGTAGCGGATGCTCATGGGTGGATCTGGTGGGAAAAGAAGAAAGCCATGTAATCGCCACGAATTTGCCCGAAAAATTGTTGTTTGGCGGTCATTTGGATCATATTTCCTCGAAACTTGGTTCACTCAGCTTGGGCACGAAATTTGAGGAGTCTGACAATCTTGTCCCGCTCCCGCACTAAATTGAGGTATCGCGGCTTTCGTCGCGGTTGAAGAGGTCGGCCTTGAGGTAGCGGAGAAAGGTGTCGAACTTGGGATCCTCTTTCACGGCCTCCCAGCGGATGCAGAGGTCTTCGAGGATAGCGAGGTCGCCTAGCAGGCCGGTGAGGAAGCCCTGCTCGAAGTCGTCCGGCGTGCAGATGGAAATGGTGGGATCGGTGGGTCCGCACTCCTCGATTTTTGCGATGAGTTCGCTTTCCCGGTCATCCAACAGATACTCGGTGACCTTGAGATTCGGCGCGATGTAGATGGCCCCTTTTTCAAACATGGTCGCCATCACGCGGGTGGCATCGCGGAAGCGGCGGAGGGATAGGCGGAGGGATTGGCGGAACGCGTGGAAGCTGCTGTCGAGACGTTTTACCAACAGCACGCGCATGATGGTGGCGAGCTGGAGGGAAATCAGGTCGGCGTTGGCGTAGTTCGCCTTGATTTCCGGCTTGAGGAACTGGATGGCGCGGTAACGGTTATAAGTGAATCCACCGCTGCCGGATGCAGCGAGGGTGGACATGGTGCGGTCGTAGAGCGTCTCGATCTCCGGCGGCAGCGGATAGAAAATCCGGCGGGGCGGGGCGACTTCCGGGAAGAGGATGTTCTGGGCGTCGAGGTCGGTCTTGTATTCGGGATTCTCGATCAGGTCTCGGCGGGTCCGGCGGACGATGATTTCCGACATGACCTTTTCGCGAATCAATTCGTAAACCGCCTTCACGTCACGGCGCGCGGTTTCTGGGTCGGGAGCATTTTTCGCCCGCTGGAATTCCTTTTCCCGGGCTGCGAAGAAGCGTTGGAGATTGTGGACGTTGAGGGTGGAGTCCTTGAGATCCTGGAAGAGGGCGATGAGGTTCCGGAGGTCGGCCGGGCGGTTGTTGAGCGGCGTGGCGGAAATGAGGATGACTTTTTTCCGCAGAGGCTTGCCGTCGTCGCCGATCCTGCGGGTGTCGGTCTTGCAAATGCGCTGGAGCAGATCGAAGGCACCGGACGAGTCGTTCCGGAAGCGGTGTGCCTCGTCCACGATGATGAGGTCGTAGCGCTCGGCATTGCGAATCTTGTGCAAGCTGCCGTTGGTGATGATGCGGACGTTGTCGAGGTGGAATTGGTCCCTGGCGGCTTCCCAGTTTTCCAGCAAGGCGGGCGGAACGACGATCAGCGTGTGCGAGCGGTGGTCGGGGAAGCCGTTGTGGAAGAAGAATTTCCGAGCGATCAGCGTGGCGATAATGGTTTTTCCGAGGCCGACGACATCGGCGAGGAAAAAGCCGTTGTGTTTCTGAAGCAGGCGGACGCCCTGAGTGACAGCATCGACCTGATAACTGAGGCGCTTGAAGCCTTTCGGCAGATCCTCGGTGGCGTTGGGATCGTAGTCGATGGCCCGGCCGAAGTATTCGATGAGGAGTTTGAAATAGAGCTGATAAGGTGAAATTTCCGTGCCGAGGTAAGTCATGCCGGCTACCTCCTTGATGTCCTTCGGCAGGACATCCACGGATTCCTTCCAAAGCGCTTCGAATTCTGCGGTTGCGAATTTCACGTCGTCGAAGTCGTGAAGCAGTACGTTGAATTCGTAGTTCGACTCGGGTCCGCGGATGCCGAGGCCGGCTTCGGTGAGATTCGAGGAGCCGGTGATGACTGCGCCGGGCCGGTGCTCGTTGAAGCCTGCGGGGCGGAAGATGTAGATCTTGGCGTGAAGATTCTTCGTCGGATGGGCGCGGACTTGGATGCGCTTGGTCGAGACATCTTCGATGAACTGGAGAATGCCTTTTTCGACTCGGGACGAGTATTCCGCTTCCTCGATGTCTTTGAGAAGACTGGCTTTTATCTGGGTGAGCGTTTCACCCTCGGCACCGTGGAACAGGAGGCCGCGTTTTTGATAATCCGCGATCAGAGAATCCACGTTGATCCCGACGAGAATCCGGATTTCGGGGACGCTTTCCAAAAGTGGGCGAACCGCGAACCAGCCTGAAGAACGCAGGTAACCCACCAAGGCATCGAAAGCGGCGAGATCCTTGTTCGATGCGAAAACGCCCTCGAATTTCGCGAAAAGCGTCTGCGCGCCGTGATTGGTGAAGAAGCGGGTGGACATCGAATTCAACCGTTTGAAGGGCTGAAATGGACGTTAGTGGGGGCTATTCAACGGGGGAAGGACTAAAATTCAACGCTTCAGCCGCAGCCTGATCGCTCCCTTGGCCGTGGACGGATCCACCACCTGTCCGCCCTGCACGATCTCCAGTTTCCCCGCGTCGACGAGCCGCCGGGCCGCGCGGCGGGTGTCATCCATGCGCTCCCGCCAGTCATCGGGAAACTGTTGCCGTGCGGCTTCGCTTGGACAGATCGTTGCATCCGACGCGCGTTGGGCGAGCAGGGAGAGGATTGTTTCTTCAAGTGCCCGGTCGATTGAAGTTGGCTTTCGTTTCCGGCAGGCATCGGAGCAGTATTTCACCTCGTCCCAACAACGCTCCCATTTTTTCCGCCACTCGATGCGGCGGCCGCAGGCGGCGCAGATTTTTTCTTCGGGCATGCTGACTGACACTCGCAACGTGATCGGAAACCGCAAGCGTGCAAAACAATCAGCCCAACAGCCGCATGCGATTCCGAAGGTATTCCCTCATCGCTGGATCCGTGCTGAGGCCGATTGACCTGTCGAAGGCCATGGAGGCCTCGCTTTTCCGGTCTGCCTCCGTCAGAAGATGGGCGCGCGCCGCCCAGTAGGGAAGGTAGTCGGCCAGTGGACCAGCGGGGAGTTCATCAAGCAACTTCAGGCCTTTTTCCGGTCCGGACACGCGGGAGTGGGCGATGCATCTCCCGATCGCCGCGCCTAGGGCGGGTGTGTGGCCGATCAGCAGGTCGTAGAAAGCGGCGATGGCGGTCCAGTGAGTCGTTCCGTGGATGGCCCTGGAGGCGTGGACCGATTGAATAGCGGCCTCTAACTGAAAACGCCCCGGGCGATTCCAAGAGGAGGCCCGGTGTAGCATGGCCTCTGCTTCCCGCTGCATCGGCGCGTCCCACCGGCGAGTGTCCTGATCGGGCAGCGGGACGTAGATCCCTTCCACCGTTCCCGCTTCGCGGCGGGCATGGTTGTGAAGGATCAGGGAAAGCAATCCGAGGGCTTCCGGTTCGTCCGGAACCAGATGAACCAGTGCCCGTGCAAGCCACAGCGCTTCGTCGGCAAGCGAGTCACCAGGTTCCTCATAGGAATTCCGCCCGGCGGTGTAGGCTGCGTAAACAGCATCAAGCACGAATCCCAGGCGTTCGTTCCATTCCGCACGTTCGGGGATCCGGAATGGAATGCGTGCGTCACGGATCTTGGTTTTCGCCCGCACCAGCCGCTGGCTCATCGCGGAAGGGGATGTTAGGAAAACGCTGGCGATCCTTTCCGCATCCATCCCCAGCACGGTCTGAAGCATCAGAGGAGCGCGCGCCGCGGGATCGATTGCCGGATGGGCGCAGACAAACAACAGCTTGAGGCGCTCGTCCGGAAAGTCGTCCCCATCTCGCATTTGGCGAACGGCTGTCTCGATGGCGTGGGAAATTGTCTCCTCCATCTTCCTGCGGGTGTGGGAACGACGCTGGCCATCAATGAGTTTCCGGCGGGCGGCGTGAAGGAGCCAGGCGTTTGGATTTCCGGGAATTCCTTCCAGCGGCCATTGTTTCAATGCGGCTAGAAATGCCTCGGACAAGGCGTCCTCCGCCCCCGCGAGATCACCATCCGCGCGGACCGCCAAATAGGTGATCAACTGCGAATAGGATTCCCTTGCGGCGGATTCCACCGCGACGGATGCGGGAGGGAGGCTCATGGTTCCTATCAACCGGCAGGCGGTGGTGGAAGTGTCGGCCGCACTTCGACCGCGCCGCAAGTTGCGGCCGGGCTGCGGGCGGCCCACTCCAGCGCGGTATCGAGATCAGGCACTTCGATGACGAAGAAGCCGCCTAACATTTCCTTGGTTTCCGCGTAGGGGCCGTCCTGGATGTGGTGTTTTCCGTCGCGGATCCGAAGGGTGGTCGCCGTGGCGGGCGGTTGCAGCCCCGCGCCGCTGACCATGATGCCGGAGCCGGCAAGCGCTCCGGCATAGGCACTCCAGGCTCCCCAGTAGGCCGGGCCCTGTTCGGGATCCTCGCGTTTGGCGACCTCGGCGGATGGTTCGATGAATAGTAACATGTATTGCATGTGGGTAGGTGTTGGTTGTTTTGGTGGATGGGGGAAATCATTTCCCTTCATCATTCATGTCGTTTCAGGTTGAGGGATTTCGACATTCGATGAAATTTTTTTCGAAACCATTCCGCGGCAAACCTTCCAACCCCACCAGAGTGTGAAGATTCCTGCGCTCCAGGTGACGATGGCCATGCCCCACCAGATGCCGGAGAGTCCCCAGCCGAGGGTGAAGGCGAGTGTCTGATAGATCAGGATCGGCCCCACGATCTGGCGGTAGATTCCGATCCACAATCCATAGCCGGGACGTTTCAAGCCCTGCATCATGAACACCGTGACGAACAGAATCGGATAGGCCGCGAGAGTGATCGCCGCGGCGCCGAGATAGCGGCTGCCGTTGCGGATGACTTCCGGATCGTCGGTAAAAACCCGCATCATGGACCCGCCGAAAACCCACACCAACAAGCCTCCGGCGATCATCATGGCGGATCCGAGGCGGATGTTGGTGATCCATGCCTCCCGCACGCGATGCGGCAGTCCGGCTCCGTGGTTCTGGCCGACGATGCTCAACATGGCCGTCCCCAGTCCGATGGCGGGCATGAGCACAATCTGCTCGATGCGGGTTGCGATCCCGATCGCGGCCACCGCCGCCTCGCCGAAGTGCTTCACATACCAGACCATCACCAGGATGCCGATCGCGATGGTCATCATGTTCAGCGCCGCCGGGACGGACTGGGCCGCGATTTCCCGCAGGGACGATGGGTTCGGGCGGAAATCTGAAACCCGCAGTGCGCTTGCGACTTCGGTATTTTTCACCTTTGACCACAGCAGGGCGCATCCACCGATTTGGATGATCACGGTTGAAAGCGCGAGGCCTGCAACTCCCATCGCCGGGATGAACGCGAAGCCCCACATGAAGAGCGGATTGAGCGTGCAGTTGGCGACGAACCCGGCGATGAGGAAATTCCGATAGACCCGGGTCTCGCCCTGCGCGGTTAGCCCGGCGTTGAGCGCCATGCTCAGAACGAAGAACACCGCGCCGGAGAAGATCACATTCACGTAGGACAACGTCTTCGCGAGCCAGCTTCCTTCAGCTCCTAACAATCGAAACAATTGGGGAGCGGCCAGCAGGCCCAGCACCGTCAACAGGACCCCCGCAGTCATCGCGAAGACCAGCGACTGGGCGAACAAGCGTCTGGCAGCGGCAGGATCGCCGGCACCCAGCGCATGGGAAATCATCGCCGTGGCTCCCTGGCTCAGACCGCTGCCGATGGCGATCATCAGGAAAAACAACGGGAACGAAACCGACAAGGCCGCCAGCGCGTCAGTTCCCAGAAGCCCGGCGCAGTAGGTGTCCACGAAGTTGAAGAGCGTGTTGAAGAACATGCCGACACTCGCCGGCAAGGCGATCCGCCACGTCAGTTGCGGGATGGGATCGGTGGTGATGGAGAGTGGAAGCTTCATTGGCTGGAACCTGCTAGAATCCGCTCGATCTGCACGCGGTGGATGCTCATGTGCCCGCCGGCGAGGGCGTGCCAGCCGTGCGCGTCCATCGGGCCGAACCAGGGGTGGGGGAAACGCGCCCGGGTTTTGAAATTTTTCACTGCCGAGAGAGTGGCGAGCAGGGCATCACACGACGCTTCGTACTCGGAGATGGCATTCATGGTGACCTCCGGGTCAGGTTTGACGGCGGCGGTGCTTGCCTCGCCTGCGGGGACATGCTCACTGGCCAGCGTCTCAATCACGGCGATGAACGCGTGATGAACGATGCGGAGGTGGTCGAGCGTCATCAAGACCGACCAATTCCGGCTGCTGTCCTCCAAGCCTCGCGGCCGGTGAATCAGCACCCGGCTGGAGAGCGTCGCCTCATCGAGGTTCGCGATCAACCGGCGGATTGTTTGTCGTTCCCGGATGAAATGGGCGGTAAAGTCGCTGCTGTTTCCCGTGAGGCGTTTCACTCCTAACAACAAGCGGGCAATGAGGTTCTCCGGGAAGGGCAGACCGGCGCCTGGAGGAGCGAGTTGCGGCTGGTTCATGGAGCTAATGTTTGCTAATGCTTGCGAAGTGCAAGTAAAAATACTTGTGGATTGCAAGTGAAGTTCCGGCTACGTTGTTTCCATGTCCAAGGACAAACCCAGGCAATTGAAAAACAAGGCGGGCGATCCGCTCCGATCCCCGTGCCCGGTGGCCTGCGCACTGGATATCTTCGGCGACCGCTGGACCCTGCTGGTCATCCGCGACCTGATGTTCGGGCGTTCGCGTTTCAAGGACTTCAGTGCATCGCCCGAGGGCATTCCGACGAACATTCTAGCAGACCGGCTTCAGCGCCTGCTCCGCCAGGGTCTCACCGAACAGGTGCCGGCGGAAGATGGTTCCATGCGCCTCGGCTACCGCCTGACGGACAAGGGCCGCTCACTGGGGCCGGTTTTGGAGGCGATGCGGGACTGGGGCTTGAAATGGGAGCCTTCCACCAAGGCGATGATGCAGTGAAAACAAAACCCTGCCTGAACCAACCGGACGAGGCCCCGGGGTTCAAAGTATCGATATCAGGCGATCACCGGGGAAGAACCTGCGAGAAGACGTGGACAAGCAGATCGAAGTCGCGGTGGCGTGAAGCCAAGGTGACCGCTTTCCCGCCCGTTCTCTAACCGCCCTTGATTGTCACCGCCTTGGGCGGACCCGGCGGGAACCATTTTCCGCCGAGTTTGACCCGCAGCCTGAGGTGCCACTGGGAGGCTTTCACCAACGGCACTCCGGCGGTTTTCTGCTGAAAAACCAACATTCTCGAACTGGCCTTGAGCGTGTTGGTTTTCTTGGGCTCATACCAGTCGCAACCTTTGGTGGTTACCTCATCGATCAGGATTCCCGTCGGAGACTTGGGTGCGTCTTCATGGGTATAGATCGAACCACCTTGCTTGTGATAGTAGTAGCGGAACCGGATCCGGACCGGGGATTTCGATTTGGTCAGTTTATAGCTCGCGGTGGATGAAGACGTGTCGTATTTGGTGTCCGAAACCCCTTTGATAGGCGGGCCGAGGGATTTCCATGAAAGCCCGCCATCCGAGGATGCCTCGACGGCCAGAGCGCTGCTCTTCGTCATGAAACCGCGGCGGAATTTGAAACTGATTCTGGCGTTGGAGTTCGCGACGAGTTCCCTGTCGATTTCGAAGGATTGGTCGGGCACCCCGCGTTTGACGAGGTCATAGGACGATGGGAAAGTCAGCCGCAACGAGGAATTTCCGGCAATGCTTCCGAAGCCCGGCCACGACTTCCCGTTCGCGAACAACGGGTAGTTTCCGGTCGTGCGATCAATGACCCGGGCTTTTGAAGGAACTTCCGCGTCTTCCCTCCACGGGCCGGAATTTTTCTGATAGGCGATCACCTGCACGCTTTCCGCCTCGGCTGGCGGAATGAACGTGAAGTTCCCCGTCTTGCCTGCAGCCACAGAAGTCCCGCCGATGATTTTCTGATCGGAAGTGATGCGGTCCGGGTTGATGAGCGTGACCGAATAGCTGAATGAAGTCGGGATTCCAACACCGGAAACCCCTGAAATCATGACATTGAAAGTGGTATCATGGAACACTGATTTCCTGGCGGCAGAACTTCCGACCTCCCAGATGATGGCCGGATCACCAAAGTTGCTACTCGCCTTGACGCTGGAAACCGGCACCGGCGTGCCTGCGGAGTCCGTCATTGTCACTGTGGCGGCGGTGAAATCCGCGCCCGCCCGGCTGACCGACCAGTAGCGCGAATTGATAGGTGCGGGAAAGAACCCGGCGGCGGGATAGGGCACGAAACCGACGCCGGGCTGCGGCCGGAGTTCACCGGGTTTCTGAACGACGTAAAAAACATTCGAGGGCGGGCGGCTGGCGGAGGTGCCCGGTTGATCGCCGGTGGCGAATTCAGTTGCGGCCGGATAGAGGTTCCAGCGACGATGCCCGACCAAGGTGCTCCAAGCAGAAGCAGTGTAACTGCCTGAAAGTTCCTCGATCATGTATTCGGTGATGGCGGCCGGGCCGCAGACTCCGAAGGCTAGACTGCCTTTGGCTGCTGCGTTCCATGTCGTCGTGGACCAACCAATCAGGTTCGCCGCCGGATCATGGGACATCGCGGGATTCTGCCCGGAGGCCGGGTTGAAGTTCCGCACAAGCATCAGCGCTGCGTCCTGCGCCGCGTTTTCCTTCACGGTATTGGACGAGGGTTTGAATCGGTCGAGCGGATCGATCACGACGGTGGTCCCGGAGTTCACGCTGGCGTCGGAGGGCACCCCGCACATCGCGCGGAAATAGTTGAGTCGCCGTTCGACGTCGTCAACGAACGCACCGGAAGTGGAGCCACTTTTGCCGGTGTAGTTTCCGGACCATCCGATGCGGGTTTCGTAACCTTCAGACGCTTGGTAAACGGCGTGCCAGAAAGCGACCACGTCATTGCGATTCAAAGTGTTGACGGCGAACCCATGAGTGTGCATCCGCTTTGACGGTGCGGGATACGTGCCGGGAAGCCACGCACCGGCGATGCCCGGAAATCCGGCGATTGCACAGAGCAGGACTTTGGTCGCGAGGAAGTGTTTGTGGTTCATCAGATAGGAAAATCAGTAATACTGTAAGGATCGGGCTGCGAAAGTTCCGGACGAGTTGTCAGGAATCAGTCGTTCCAAAGGGATATCAGGCCCAATGGGTCGGGGGGTGGAGGGGGATCAACGATCCGCGGGGCATTCACTAGCATGTCTTTTGGCGAAGCCAAGATCATTTTTGATAGTTCATTTGATAGAGTTGAAAGTCAGCAAGCAGGAGAGCGGGAATGGCTCGTTTCAAAGGCTCTGGTGAAAATCCGGCTGACCCTTTGTATCGCCTGAGGTTCTGCTAGAATCCGCCCGATCTGCACGCGGTGGATGCTCATGTGCGCGCCAGCCAGGGCATGCCAGCCATGTGTGTCCATTGGTCCAAACCAGGGGTCGCGGAAACGTGCCCGGGTCTTGAAATTCGTCACGGCTGCGATGGTGGCGAGCAGGGCGTCGCATGACGCTTCATATTCGCCGATGACAATATTTGCCGCCGCCGGGTCCGGTTTCACCGTGGCGGTGCTGGCTTCGCCTGCGGGATTTTGCTCCTTGGCCAGCGTTCCGATCACACCGATGAAGGCGTGGTGCACAATACGTAAATGATCGAGTGTCATCAGGACGGACCAGTATCGGCTGCTGTCTTCCAAACCTCGCGGCCGCGGTATCAGCACCCGGCGGGAGAGTGCTGGTTCATCAAGGTTGCCGATCAGCCCGCGGATCGCCTCGCGTTCCCGGATGAAATGAGCGGTGAAGGCCTTGCTGTTTCAGGTTGGTATTTCCAGTTCTAACAACCAACGGGCGATTAGGTTTTCGGGAAAGGGGAGTCCGGCACCGGGAGGGGCGAGTTGCGGTTCACTCATGTTGCCGTCAAATCCCCTGAATGCTTGTGAAATGCAAGTGAAAAGACTTGTGGATTGCAAGCAAGTTGCCTGTTATTTTTTTATGCCCGAGAAGCAATCCCGGCAACTCAAGAACAACGTGGGCGATCTCCTTCGTTCCCCATGTCCGTTGGCCTGCGCGCTCGATATCGTTGGCGATCGCCGGACGCTGCTGGTGGTTCGCGACCTGATGTTCGGCCGATCGCGTTTCAAGGACTTCAGCGCATCTCCTAAAGGCATTCCGACGAACATCCTCAGCGAGCTTTTGAACCGACTGCTCCGTCATGGCCTGGCCGAGCAGGTGCCGGCGGAGGATGGATCCATGCGTTTCGGTTATCGACTAACGGAGAAGGGCCGCTCGCTGGGTCCCGTGCTTGAGGCGATGCGTGACTGGGGGCTGAAATGGGAGCCTGCCACCAAGGCGATGATGCGATGAGAGGGCTACTCGCCACCACGATTCCTTGCCAGCTTCAGCAGCCGCGCTTCGGTGGCCAGTGATTCAGTGAGGCTCATCTTGTCGAATTCGGATTTCAAGGGCATCCGGGCCTGCCAGCCCTGCCAATCGCCGCCGGTTCCCAAAAGTAAATCCTCGTGCCATCTGACGAAATAGTCACCGAGAAATAGGCGCGGGATCGGCATGGATGGCGAGGATGCGTATCCCCAACCCGAAATTTCATGTCTTTCCATTCCCTCCTCACCCCGACCTTCCTGGCGCTTGCCGCTTCCGTCATTCCGCTACACGCCCAATTGCTCCTTACGGAAATTCAGTCCGACGGACAATCCGATTTCTGGGAGTTGACCAATGTGGGTGCCGCTGCGGTTGACATCGGAAACTATAAGTGGGACGACGAAAGCCGCAACGCGTCGGATCCCGCTGCCGTCACGATCCCGGAGGGAACCATGATCAATTCCGGGGAATCGATCATCTTTACCGCGACGGCGGCGGCAACCTTCCGCACACAGTGGAGCCTCCCAGGCTCAGTCCAAGTGGTGCTCGGTGGACCGGGATTGGGTGGCAATGACGGCATCGCTCTCTTCAACGCGTCCGGGACCGAGTTGTTTTTCTTCACCTATGGCGCGAACGGATTCACGCGTTCCGATGGCAGCGCTTCGATCGGCGGACATGCCGGTATCTCGGCGGGTGGCGCCACCGCACAGGCGCTGATTGTTGACCCCACCTACCCGGCGTCGAGTCCTCGATACACCTTTGCGGACGGGACGAATTTAGGAACCTTCACCGGTGGCACTGCGGCGAACAAAGGTTCCCCGGGCTACAGCGGCTTCGGTGCCGCTCCGCCTTCGGTCACGCTTTCCCTGAGCGCCACGGCGACCACCTTCGCGGAAAGCGCGGCGAACCCGGCATCCACGGGCACCGTCACGCGCGCTCCGGCGGCAGCCAGTGATCAGGTGGTGAATCTTTCGTCCAGCGATGGCACGGAAGCCACGGTTCCCGCCACGGTGACGATCCTGGCGAATGAAACCTCCGCGAGTTTCCCGATCACCGCCGTCGATGACACGTTCCCGGACGGCAGCAAGAACGTGATCATCACAGCTTTCGCCGTGGACGCGACTTCCGGCACCGTCGCTCTAACCGTAACCGACGATGCCGATGTGCTGGACACCGCTTTCCTGCTCACCGAAATGCAGTCGGCCCAATCGCCGGGCAGCCCGTCGGGTTCGGAGGACTATTGGGAACTGACGAATATCAGCGGCGTCTCCCGGGACATCGGCGGTTTTAGCTGGCATGACAGCGGTCGTTCGGGTTCAGCCGCCGCCGCCTACAAACTTCCGGCAGGCACGATGATCGCACCAGGAGAATCGGTGATTTTCACCGTCATGCCTGAGGCGGATTTCCGGGCATGGTGGAATCTTTCCCCCTCCGTGCAGGTCTTCCAGTCCGTGGGCGCTCCGGGAACCGGCAAAGGTGACGGTATCTCATTCTTCGATCCAGGTCAGAACGAACTCTTTTTCTTCAGCTATGGAGTCGGGGGATTCACCCGTGAGGACGGCAGTCCGTCCGTGAGTGAGAATCCGCTGAACCCAACTGACGTGAATGATCCGGGACACGCCGGAATCGCCGCGGGAGGAACCGAAGAATTCCAAGCCGTCGTCTGGGTGCCGACTTCGGGCACGTCCTCGCCCCGTTACACTGCCGCAACCGGCAGCAACTACGGCAGCTTCACCGCGGCCATCGGACTCGACCTCGGCTCACCGGGCATCACCGACGGCGTGCCTTCCGTTAGCATTGCCAGCGCCGCCATCGCGGAAGGAAACAGCGGCACTTCCACACTCACGCTCAACGTCACTCGCAATGAACTTTCCAGCGCCTTCAGCGTGGACTACGCGGTTACGGGTGGCACTGCCGATGGCGCGGACTTCTCGCTCGCTGCCGGCACGCTGAATTTCACCGCCGCCGGGTCCGCCACGCTGCCGATCAACATCACGGTCAACGGCGACACGGACTCCGAGCCGGATGAAACCGTGATCGTCACGCTTTCCAACATTGTCAACACAACCGGGACCACGGTCCTGGGCAACGCCGTCGGCACGGGCACGATTCTAACGGACGACACCATCCTGCCGCAGATCACCACCCAACCCGCGAGCACTTCCATCACCAGCGGCGGCGTGGCGACACTCTCTCTGGCCGCCACCGGCTCGCCCGCTCCGACGATCCAGTGGTATCAAGGCACTTCCGGAAACACCTCCACCCCGGTCGGCACGAACTCCAACATCCTGACCACTCCCGCTCTAACCGCAGACACCAGCTACTGGGCGCGCGTCACCAACGGCGGCATCCCGGTGGACAGCGATACCGCCACGGTGACCATCGTTGCCGGTGTCGTCGGAGTGGATCTTTCCACCTACGTCCGCACGGGTCGCTACGGCCTGCCGGAATGGCGGCGCACCCCGCTGCCTCCCGGCACTGCCACACACAACCTGCTTTGCGACGAGGCCTCCGCCGTCACTTACAACTGGGACACCGACACGCTGTTCATTTCCTGCGACGGCGGCCGCTCGATCACCCAGGTTTCCAAAACCGGCCAGTTGATCGACACGATGTCGCTCGACCTGCTAGCAGGCGCGCCGCAAGGCACCGCGTTCTACGATCCGGAAGGCATCACCTACATCGGCGGCGGCCAGTTCGTCATCTCCGAGGAACGTGACCGCCAGATCGTGAAATTCACCTATGCCGCGGGAACCACGCTCACCCGTGCGAACTCGCAGACGGTCGATCTCGGCACCTTCGATGACAATACCGGCACCGAAGGTCTTTCATGGGACCCGCTTACCAACGGCTTCATCGTTCTCAAGGAAAAGTCCCCGATCGGCGTCTTCCAAACCAACGTCGATTTCGCCGCTGGCACCGCCACCAACGGCTCGCCCACCACGGTGAATTCCATCAACCTGTTCGACACCACGTTGCTCGGCCTAACCGATGTGGCCGACGTTTTCACCTTCTCGAACATTCCCTCGATGGCCGGCCAGCCACAGGAAGGCAACCTGCTCATCGTCGGTCAGGAAGATGCCCGGATCCTCAACGTCACCCGCAGCGGAGCGATCCAAGGCTCGCTGAACATCGCCGCCGATGCGGGCGATCTGATCAGCTCGCCCAACATGCAACACGAAGGCATCACGATGGACCGCGTGGGCAACATCTATGTCGTGAACGAAAACGGCGGCGGCAGCATCGAGTTCCCCGAACTCTGGGTCTATTCCGTCAGCACCTTGCCGAACATGGCCCCCACCGCCATCGCGCTGAACAACGCCGTCACCTCCCTCCAGGAAAACAGCAGCACCGCTTCCCCTGTCAAAGTGGCCGACATCGCCGTCACCGATGACGGTCTCGGCATCAATGCCCTCGCTCTAACCGGAGCCGACGCGCTCTTCTTTGAAATCACCGGCAACGCGCTGTTCATCAAGGCCGGCGTCGCCCTCGATTTCGAAACCAAGCCCAGCTATTCGGTCACCGTCACGGTGGACGACACCACCTTGGGTGGCACACCGGACGCGACTGTGAACTACATTCTAACTGTCACCGACCAGGTCGTCGAAATCGCCGCCGCACCCGCACTGCTCATCACCGAGGTCGCCCCATGGTCCAGCGGCAACAGCCCCGGCGTCGCAGCCGACTGGTTCGAGGTCACGAACGTGAGTTCCAATCCGGTGACCGTCACCGGCTGGAAAGTGGACGACAATTCCAACAGTTTCGCCTCGGCGCGGGATCTTGCCGGCATCACCACCATCGCGCCAGGCGAGTCCGTGATCTTCGTGGAAAGCACGACAACGACCCAGGCCACGATTGTCGATGATTTCAAAACCACTTGGTTCGGCGCGAGTCCACCGGCCGGTCTGCAGATCGGAACCTACACCGGCTCCGGCATCGGACTCGGCACCGGTGGCGATGCGTTGAATCTTTTCAACGCCGTCGGTGCTCTCCAGGCGAATGTTGCCTTCGGCGTCTCCGACGCTGCCTCTCCCTATCAGACATTCGACAACACCGCCGCCCTCAACGGCACCGCGATCTCCCAGTTGAGCGTCCTTGGCGTGAACGGCGCTTTCGTCGCCGCAAATTCCGCGACTGAAATCGGCTCGCCGGGCTACTCGGCCCCCCCCGTCCTGCGCGTCACCGAGGTTGCTCCGTGGAGCAGTGGCAACAGCCCGGTCGCCGCGGATTGGTTCGAGGTGACCAACATCGGTGCCCGCGCCGCGGACATCACCGGCTGGCTGGTGGACGACAATTCGGAGTCCGCCGCCGCCGCCGGTCCGATCACGGGCGTTACGAGCATCGCCCCCGGCGAGTCGGTCATCCTCATCGATTCCGCGAATCTCGAAACCGCCCGCACGACCTTTCTCAACAACTGGTTCGGCGCGGATCCTCCCGCGAACCTCCAGATCGGTGCCTACACCGGAGCCGGCGGCCTTGGTACTGGCGGCGATGCGGTGAACCTCTTCGACACCGCCAGCCCCCGCGTCCGCCAGGTGAATTTCGCATTCGGTTCCTCCCCCGGCGCGGCACCTTACACCACCTTCGACAACGCCGCCGGACTCAATGTCGCCACCGGCACCACCTTCAGCGCCGTTGGTGTGAATGGTGCCTTCGTCGCCGCCAACAGCCCGAACGAAGTCGGCTCCCCCGGCACCATCGTTGACTTCAGGCTCCAGCTTCTCCATCTCGCGGATGCCGAGGCTGGGTTGTTAGCCTCGCAGACCGCACCGAATCTGGCAGCGCTCGTCGATGCCTTCGACGGCACCTATCCGAACACGCTGATCCTCGCCGGCGGTGACAACTTCATCCCCGGTCCCTTCCTCAGCGCCGGCACCGATCCGCTCGTTGGCGCCACCCATAGCAGGGGAACCAACCCAGCTGCCGCGGACATCGAGATCCATAACAGACTTGGCGTCGAGGCTTCCACCATCGGCAACCACGAGTTCGATTTGGGAACCAACGCGTTCTCCGATGCCATCCTCGACACCACCTTCCCTTATCTCAGCGCGAACCTGAATTTCGCAGGCGACTCCGGGATTTCGGGCCGCTATCAGGAAACCGTCGGCGTCGGCGCACTTGAGGAGGCCTCAACGCTCGCGCAGAAAATCGTGCCTTCCGCCGTCGTCACCAAGAACGGTCAGAAGATCGGTCTCGTCGGAGCCACCACCCAGATCGTCGAGAGCATTTCCTCCACCGGCGGTGTCGAAGTGAAGGGCTTCGCCGGCGACGGCAGCGAGGTGGACAACATGGTGCTGCTCGCCAGCCAGATCCAGCCGGTTATCGATGACCTCAAGGCGCAAGGCGTGAACAAGATCGTCCTCATGGCTCACCTCCAACAGATCGCGAACGAACAGACGCTCGCCCCGCTGCTCACGGATGTGGACATCATTCTGGCAGCCGGCTCCAACACCCGCCTCGGTGACGGGACCGATGTCCCGGTCGCTTTCGCCGGCCACGCCGCGAACTTCGCCGGAAACTATCCGATTTACACCACCGGTGCCGATGGCAAGCCGACCGTGATCGTGAATACCGACAACGAGTTCACCTATCTAGGCCGCCTCGTCGCGGACTTCGATTCCAACGGCAATATCATCGTTCCCAATCTGGCAGCGCGCACCGCGATCAACGGCGCCTACGCCGCCACCGCCGCCAATGTCGCCGCTGCCTGGGGCGTTTCCGAAGCCAACCTCGCCGCCACCGCCTTCGCCCCCGGCACCAAGGGAGCGGGCGTGAAGCAGATCACCGACGCCGTGCAAGGCGTGATCAACGCGAAGGACGGCGACGTCCGCGGCTTCACCAACGTCTATCTGGAAGGTGAGCGCAACTTCGTCCGCAACCAGGAAACCAACCTCGGCAACATCTCCGCCGATTCCATGATCACCGTCGGTGAAACCGCGCTGCCCGCCAACAAATTCGTCGCCGCCTTGAAAAACGGCGGCGGCATCCGCGCCCAGATCGGCGCGGTGGATGTGGTCAGCGGCGCGAAGCTTCCACCGCTCGCAAACCCGGCAGCAGGCAAACCCGCCGGCGGCATTTCGCTGCTCGATATCGAGAACTCGATGCGCTTCAACAACGGCCTCATGCTCTGTGACACCACGCCCGCCGGACTCAAGGCGATCCTCGAACACGGTGTTTTCAATGCGGGAACGAGCAACGGTCGCTTTCCTCAGATCGGTGGTCTCCGTTTCTCCTACGATCCCGCGCTTACCGCCGGTTCACGCGTGCGCAGTATCGTGATGATTGACCAGGATGAGAACATCACCGGTCGTGTGGTGGAGAACGGTGTCGTGGTTCCCGAGGCGCCGCCGGTCATCACGCTGGTCACGCTCAACTTCCTCGCCCAGGGCGGCGACGGCTATCCGTTCAAGGCGAACGCGGACAATTTCCGCTTCCTCCTCGACAACGGCACGCTTTCCGCAGCCATCGACGAATCGCTCGACTTCGCGGGAGCCGCTGTTGTTCCCGCCAACCTCCTCCGCGAGCAGGCCGCGCTTTCGAGCCATCTTACCTCCTTCCATGCCACACCCGCCGCTGCCTACGACCTCGCGGACACGGCACCCGCACTCGACACCCGCATCCAGAGTCTGTCCTCCCGCACGGATGCGGTGGCTCTCGGCCCGGTCACCCTCGACGTCTGGCTCGCCGACAACGGCTTTGCCAACGGCAACGGAGATTCGGACAACGATACGCTGATAGAACTCCTGGAATTCGCCTTTGGTCTCAATCCGAACCTAGGCGACAATGGGCCGAATGTCACGGATGTCATCAACGGTATCCTCGTCACCCGCGGCACCCCGGCAATCTATTCCGCCGCGACCGCGAACGGCCAGGACTTCCGCGTCGTCTTCGTCCGCCGCAAGAATCCGGCGTCCGTCGGCCTGATCTATACGCCGCAGTTCAGTTCGGACATGACCGTCTGGGAAACCAGCACCGCCATTCCCACCGTGATCGCCAGCGACGGCGATATGGAAGCGGTGAGCATTCCCTATCCGTTTTTCGTGAACGGCAAGAAGGCGAAGTTCTTCCGCGTTGGCGTATCCCAGAACTGATCATCCCGTCCGCAACCTCATCCCCCATCAATGCCATGAAAACTCGATTCCATCTTCCGGTCGCGCTGGGCGCGCTGCTACTAACCGCATCCGTCAGCCCGGCCGCCCTCGTTTACAGCGGATTCCAGAACATCTCCATCAGCAACACCTGGGACAGTGTTTACGTTGACGTGGATCAGTTGGGCAACAGCCCCACACAGGCGTCTGGCTGGGACATCGACGCGTTCTTCGGCGGCGAGGCATTCGGCAACAGCGCCAATTTCCAACCGGTCCGCCAGACGGTCGCCGTGGATTCGGCGATCCTCCGCCTGGATCTGGGTGAAGTGATTGACGGCTCGCGCAACTACTACAACGCGGAAGCGGGCTCATCGACTCACATCGGCATCGCCCCGGACCAGTTTGCTTCGGGCGTGACCGGCTACCTCGGATTCCGGCTCATCGATAACAATGCCGCCGGTCCCTACTTCGGCTGGATGCGGGTGAACCTCTCCAATACCGGCGAGATCGGCAAGATCCTCGACTGGACCTATGAAAACTCCGGTGCCGCCATCACCGTCGGTGCCATTCCGGAGCCCACCTCCTTCGCCCTCGCCGGGCTCGGCTGCGCGATGCTGCTGCTCCGCCGCCGCAAATCCTGAGGGTTTGATCTACCTGACTAGTTTTTCAGGCAACGGCCTTCCCGGTGAGCGGGAAGGCCGTTTTTGCGGTCCGGACGCTGTCACGGAATTGTCACAATGGGCGGGTTGTCGGTTGGACCGATCCGGCAAATCTCCAACTGTCATGAAACCGAAATCATTTTTCTCCCTAACCGCCAGAATCTCCCCCGCGCAAGCCCAAGCTCCCCTGGTGGCGGCGATTTTCCTAACGCTGAGCGCGGCCGCCTCCGCCGCTCCCTTCACCACCGGCAATCTGGCGGTCTATCGGGTCGGCAGCGGCGCCGGTTCCCTGGTGAACACTGGCAACGAAGTCTTCATCGACGAATACACCCCCGCAGGCACGCTGGTTCAATCGATCCCGATGCCGATCACCGCCGCCGGACTTCAAAAACCGCTGATCGCCAGTGGCACGGCGACCTCGGAAGGACTACTGACCCGCTCCACCGATGGGCAGTTCCTGGTTCTAACCGGTTATGGTTCCACCATTCCGGCCGCTTCCTCCATCAGCAATACGACATCCGCCACGGTCAACCGCGTGATCGGGCGGGTGGACAGTTCGGGAAGCATCGACACCTCCACCGCTCTCACCGATTGGACCTCGGGAAACAATCCCCGCAGCGCGGCGAGTGACGATGGAACGAAATTCTGGGTGGGCGGCGGAACCGGTGGCGTGCGCCATGTGACCGCGCTGGGTGCCACCACTTCCACGCAAATCAACACTGGCACCGGGATCCTCGCGAACATCCGTCAGGTGAATATCTTCGACGGACAGCTCTATTACACCACCGGCTCGGGTGCTGGAGGAAACACGGTTTTCCTCGGTTCGATTGGTTCTGGTTTACCAATCACTGCGGGACAGAACAGCGCGGTTGTGGTTACAAACGCGCAATCGCCCAGCCCCTACGGCTACTTTTTTGCCGACCTCGATGCCGGTGTTGCGGGTGTTGACACGCTCTACGTTTCGGATGATGCAGCGGGCGCTCTCACCAAGTTCGCGCTCGTGGCCGGAAGCTGGACGTCCAAAGGAACCATCGGCATTGATGCCGACGACTATCGCGGCCTGACAGGAACCGTGAGCGGTTCGAATGTCACGCTTTTCGCCACCCGCAAGGGCGGAAGCGGAGCGAGTGGAGGCGGTGAACTCGTCACGCTGGTGGACACCAGCGGTTATAACGGCGCGTTCGCCGGGACCCCGACCCTGCTGGCGACAGCCGCAGCGAACACCGCCTTCCGCGGCATCGCGCTCGCGCCTGTTAGTGCGGCGCCTCCGTCCGGAACCGTCAGCATTTCCGGTGCCTCGATCGACGAGGGCAACAGCGGCACCTCCATTCTCAGCCTGACCGTCACGCGCACGAACACCGCCTCCGCCTTCACGGTCAACTATGCGGTCACAGGCGGCACCGCGACTTCCGGCTCGGATTTCGTGGAAGTCACGCCGGGCACGCTGAATTTCACCGCCGGTGGCGCGGCCAGCCAGACGATTGACATCACGGTCAATGGCGACACGACCATCGAGAGCAACGAAACCGTCGCTCTAACGCTATCAGGCGTCGTTGATTCGGTCGGTATCACCACTGTGGGCACGGCAAACGCTAACGGCACCATCGTCAACGATGATTCGGTCGCTTCGAGCTTCCCGGCCACCGGTGCCCTGACCTCCACCCTGAAGGGCAACATCACTCTCACCGGTGCGGAAATTCCCGCCTTCGATCCGCTTTCCAAGCGCGCTTTCACCTCCACGGGCGCGGGTATCCAAATCGTGGACCTCACCAATCCCGCACTGCCGGTTTTTATCGGCAACATCGCCCCATCCTCGCTTGGCGTGGTTGGTCTAACGAGCGATGATGTCTCTTCCATCGCCGTGCGCAAGGGAGCCGGAATCAATCCGAGCATCCTCGCCGCCGCGATCATTTCCTCGCCGAAAAGTAATGCCGGCTATGTGGTCTTCCTGGATGCCGCCACCGGCGCGCTGCTGGGTTCGACACAGGTCGGTGCGGTTCCGGACCACATCGCATTCACGCCGGACGGCACAAAGCTGCTGGTGGCCAATGAAGGCGAACTGGATGCGGTCAATGGAGACCCCGCCATCGTGATTCCCGGTGACACGACGGTCGGTTCGGTGAGCATCATCGATATTTCCTCGGGTGTCGCCACACCGGTCGTCACCACGGCGGACTTCACCAGCTATGATGTTCCGGCGACCATCACGGCGCTGAAGAATTCGGGAGTTAGAATTTTCCAAGGTGGCAAGCCTTCGACGGATTTCGAACCTGAATACCTCGCGATCACGGCCGATGGCACAAAGGCGATGGTGACCTTGCAGGAAGCCAACGCGGTCGCCGTGCTCGACATCGCCAGTGCGACATTCACCTCGGTCGTTCCGCTCGGGAAAAAGAACTTCTCCACCGGCAGGCACGACTTCAGCGACCGCGACGGTGCGGGTGCGACCAATCTCGTCAACCCCACCACCGGCAATCCGGTTTTCGGCCTCTACATGCCGGATGCCATCGCTTCTTTCTCATCATCCGGCCAGACCTACTTCGTCACGGCCAATGAGGGAGACGACCGCAACGATTTCCTCAATCCCGACGAATCCACCACGGTAGGAAACGCGGGCTTCGATCTGGATGACACGGTGTTTCCTAACGAAATCGCCTTGAAAAACCAAGCCAGCCTCGGCCGCCTCGCGGTGTCGAATGCTCCCGGCCTGCGTGGTGATACGGATGGCGACGGCGACATCGACGAAATCCTCAGCTATGGCGGACGCTCGTTCACCATCCTCGATTCCGCCGGAGCCATCGTTTTCGACAGCGGCGACATGATCGAAAACATCATCGCCTCGCAGTTCTTCGCGAACTTCGATGACGGCCGCAGCGACAACAAGGGACCCGAGCCCGAAGGCGTGACCATCGCCAACCTCGGGGGCCGCACCTACGCCTTCGTCGGTCTCGAGCGCTCTCACATGGTGCTCGCGTTCGACGTCACCAATCCGCTCGCGGTCACCTTCACCGGCGGTTTCAAACGGACCGGCGACCTCAACCCCGAAGGCCTCGTGGTGGTCTCCGCCGAAGACAGCCCGTCGGGTCTGCCCTTGCTCCTCGTGGCGAACGAGGTGTCCAACACCCTCACCATCCATGAGCTGACCAACGATCCGTTCGCGACCTGGCTCGCTTACAACGGCTACACCTCCAACGGCATCGACTCGGATACCGACAACGACGGCCTTACCGACCGCGTCGAGTTCTTCTTCAATCAGAACCCGAACGACGGCGGCGACTTCGGCAACATGCCCAAGCTCGTTCCCAACGGTGGTGCGCTGGAGTTGGATTTCATCAGCCTCAACGAAACGGGTGCCACCACCGGCGAGTTCGAAATCTCCAACGACCTCAACACCTGGACCGCTGCTCTGCCAGGCGTCGATTTCACAGTGGACTCCGCAGTCGTGACCGGCAATGAAACCGCCTTCACCTACGGCTTGCCCGGCGCCGGCCCGTCCGCTCCCGGCACCTCGGAGACGTATCTCACGCCAAACACCTCGGATCCGGCCGGGGCTACGCTCGGCGGCATCAGGGTTGTGAATGAAGGCCTCGTCGGCGTCGGTCGCCTCAGTGGGAACAACCTCGACGAATTCCTTGAAACCCAAGGCGCAGCTTCCGGCCTCTTCATCACCGACTGGGCATGGACCGGCAGCCAGTTCACCGGGAAATTCAACGTCCTCCCTGACCGCGGCTACAACTCCGGCACGATCTTCTCGAACTACGCCGCCCGCCTCCACCGCGTTGACTTCACCTTCTCGCCCTACTACGGCGCGGGTCCGGTTGCCCAAGGCCAGATCAATCCGACCTATGTGAGCTCCACCAAGTTCACCTATCAGGACGGTGCGACCACGAAGTTCACATCGGGCCTCGACGTTACCGGAACCGGTTCGCTATTCGGCCAATCCGTCGGAGTTGTCACCGCGGCTAACGGTCCCGGTGGCGCTCAGGAAAGCCTGCTCAGTTTCGATGCGGAAGCCGTCCATCTTTTCAACGATGGCTCCGGTTTCGTATCTGACGAGTACGGCACCTACATCGCCCGCTTCAATGCGGCCAAGCAGATCACCGGCATCACCCAGCTTCCGGAATCCGCCCGCCCGCACAGCCCGGTCGGGACCCTGAACTTCAAGTCCACGATCACCCCGTCTAACGGTCGTCGCCAGAACCAGGGCCTCGAAGGCATGTCCGTCACTCCCGACGGCACGCTGCTCTTCGCCGTGATGCAGAGCGCGCTGGTCCAGGACACCAACGGCAGCAACCAGCAGACCCGCAACAACACCCGCCTGTTCGTCTATGACGTGGCTGGCGCGAATCGCGAGACCCCGGTTCTGATCGGCGAGTATGTAGTGAAGTTGCCGCAGTTCAATGCCACCGGCAGCGGCGGTGCTGTCAACCGCACCGCCTCCCAGTCGGAAATCGTCGCCCTCAACGGCACGTCCTTCCTGATGCTGCCCCGCGATGGCAACGGACTCGGCACCGGTTCGACCACCCCGATCATCTTCAAGTCGGTCCAGGTCGTCGATTTCGCCTCCGCCACCAACATCCTCGGCTCCTACGATGCCGAAGGAAACGCAGTCAGTCCGGCCGGTGTCCTCGCTCCGGGCGTGAACGCCGCCGCTGGTGCGGAAGTCATCAACATGCTTGAACCGGCCGACCTCGCGAAGTTCGGGCTGAACACCAACGTGGCCGCACCGGACGGCAATACTCTGAACGAGAAAATGGAAGGCATGGCCCTGGTGCCGGACCTCTCTACCCCACAGGGGAACGACTTCTTCCTGTTCGTGGCGAACGACAACGATTTCCAGTCGTCCAACGTCCAGATGCTCGATGCAAGCGGTGCCTTCTTCAGCGCC
>JBGSOI010000067.1:0-19062 GCA_041739215.1 Akkermansiaceae bacterium | reverse complement strand
TCCCTAACCACTCTCCGAAGCAACCGTTAACTCAGAAAAACCCCATGAAACCAAAAATAAATCCATTCCTCGCCCTGCTAGTTTTCACCTCCGGCGTCCACGGGGCCACCAAGATTTGGGACACAACCCAAGGTGACGGAGCCACGATCACCGCCGGCAGCGGCACTTGGACGACTGGTGGCGCCAACTGGAACACTGGATCCGCAGACTCGACATGGGTCGCGGTAGACACCGCCATCTTCCAAGCGGCGGATGATCTTGGCAACCACCTCGTCACCGTTGGCGGTGCGATCACCACCGCTCAAACTCCGGGACTTACCTTCAGCAATTCCGGCTTCACCTTGCAAGCCACCACCGCTCAAGCCGTCACGGTGGGGACCAACAACGTCACCTGTTCATTGAATATCGCTGCCGGCAAAACCGCCACCATCGGTGACAACGTGACCGTCAAAAAGAACAGCACCGCCGGAACCTTTGTCCTCCTCGGCGGCGGAACGCTTAACATCGGTTCCGGCAGCATCAACGGTGGAGCCGCCCTGGAAAACACCACCACCGGCACCAGTTTTGAAATGCGCAACGGCACCACGCTCGATCTCAAAAACGGTGGATCGCTGGCATGTGCGAGGAGTTTCGTCGTAGGAACTCTCGCGAACGTGGACACCAATACGCATCGGCTGATCGTTTCCGGAGGCACCGCCCTATTGACCAATAGCTCGGGGATCGCCACCAACATCGTGATCGGCAACAACACCAGTGGCCAGACTTCCACCGCCGTCATCGACATCACGAGTGGCGAACTCAACAGCCAGACGGGGGATGGTTCCATCCGTTTCGGCCCCACATCAGGGGGCAACAACACCAACTGCACCGGCACCGTGAACCTCGACGGCGGCGCCCTGACTATCAGCCGGATTTTACAAGGTGGCGAAACCGGGACAGGAGCGATCAACTCGACGTTCAACTTCAACGGCGGCACGCTGAAAGTGTTTTCCGGAACCAACTTTGCGGCCACGTTCATGACAGGCTTGGATTTCGCCTACGTCAAATCCGGCGGCGCGATCATCGATACCGGCGGGGTCATCGGCAACAGCGGCAATGTGGTCATCGCCCAGCCCTTGCTAGACGGCGGCGGCAATGGCGGACTCACCAAGGAAGGAACCGGCATCCTAACTCTTACAGGTGCTAACACCTACACCGGCGCCACCACCATCAACGGTGGCAAACTCGCCATCACCGCCCCTTACAATTCCATCACTGCCACGACGGTCAACGACACCGGCCGCCTCAAAGTCAACTCGTCCGGCTCCTCGCTATCAGAGCTCGGCACCGTTTCGCTCAATACCGGCAGCGGCCTGGAATTTGACTTCGGCACTTTCGATCCGGCCAATCAACCCGCGCTCGCCATCGATACCCTCAATGCCAATGCCAACTACGCCATCGATCTCAGCGGAATCAGCATCCCTGGCAGCACGACCATCACCTTGCTGACCTACACGACGAAAACCGGCTCCGGCATTCCCACCATCGGCAATCTGCCCCCGGGCGTTTCGCTCAGCGGACCGCCGGTCGATACCGGTTTCTCCATCCAGGTCACCGTGGACCTCGGATCGTCCACCCCGTTCACCTGGTCGATCGGTGACGGCGACTGGGACACCACCTCCTTCAACTGGAACGGCAATGCCGAATCCTATTTCGAACCGGCCGTGGTGACATTCCCGAACCTTGCCGAGCCTCTCGATGGCATCAACACCGTCAACCTGACCGCCAACCGCTCTCCTTACGTGGTGGCTGTCAGTAACAATGGCGACTACGACACCAACGCCTATACCTTCACCGGACCGGGAGCGATCACCGGCAGCACAGGCATCACCAAGACCGGCTCGGGAATCGCGAGATTCTCCAACACCGGCAACTCCTATTCCGGAGCCCTCGCCATCAACAGCGGAGCGGTGATCAAGGAAGTGGAAGACAGCACCACCGGAAGTATCTCCGTCGCGAACGAAGCCACGTTCGTCCTCGCGGGCGGCTATACCTACGGCAGCGGTCAGACCGCCACCCTCACCGGTCCGGGCTTCATCAATCAGAACTATTTCTTCAGCGGCTCCTTGAACCAACGCGGAGCGATTCAATCCCACTCCGGCGACAATACCTGGGCCGGCGACATCGTTCTATCAGGCACGGCAACCACCGTCGGAAACACCCGCATCGGCGTGCAGAACGGCGCCAGCCTCACCCTCACCGGAACCATCTCCGAAGCGGTGGCCGGAATGAGTCCGTATTTCCGGGCAGGGGACAATTTCTTCGATAAAATCACGCTCGCGGGAACCTGCTTATGGACCGGCCCAACCCGCATCTTCTCTAACGGCGGAGTTGTCACGATCTCCGGAAATGACAAGCTGCCAACCACTGCGGACTTGATCGTAGGACCCACCGCTGGCGGAAGCGGCCCACCCACCTTCGATCTTGCCGGGTTCGACCAGACCGTGGCCGCCCTCAGCGGTTCGGGCGGGACCTTCCCTGCCGTCATTCAAAATACGGGATTCACCCAATCCACCCTCACGCTCAACCCATCGGCTACCGGCAACTATTCCGGCATCGTTCAGGACGACGTGAAACTCGTCATCGGCGGAACCGCTCCCCAGACCCTTGCCGGGGACAATCTTCATTATGGAGACACCACCATCAATCCCGGGGCCACCCTCATCGTCAGCAGTGACGGCGAGCTGCGTTTCTATCCGACGGAGAACGGCGTCACCAACTCGGTCGGCGGCAGCGGCACCCTTCAGTTTGACGGCACGCTCCGGATCGACGAGTTCGGCGCCAATCCCACACCCGGCAATTCGTGGACGCTGGTGAATCTAACCGGCCTGGCGAATTCCAATCCCTTCGGCTCCACCTTCGCGGTGGCCAGCTTTGCCGGCGCCTTCGCCGAGACGGCGGTGGATTCCGGGATCTGGAAACAGAATGATGGATCCGTGGAATGGACCTTCACCGAATCCGACGGAAAGCTCTCGGTCGCCACCTATGTCGCGGATCCGTTCAGCAACTGGATCGACACCTACTTCCCCGGCCAAACCCTTCCCGCCATCGTCGGCAAGGACGCGGATCCCGACGGCGACGGCACTAACAACCTTGCCGAGTTCGCCCTCAACGGCAATCCCGACGACGGAGCGGACAACGGCTATCTCGCCATCGCCACCGAGGACACCGACGCGGACACGCTGAACGAACTGACGCTCACCATCGCCGTTCGCAAGGCCGGCGGTTCGCCCGTGTTCTCGGGCTCCCCGCTAACAGCCATCTCGGATGGAGTGAAATACACCATCGAAGGATCGCTCGATCTCGTGTTCCCGGCCAGCCCCGCCAGCGAGGCCGCGCCCGCCTCCGGTCCCGGCGGACTCCCGGCCGACTACGAATACCGCCGCTTCCGGCTTGATGCCTCCGAAGGCCTCGCAGGGAAAGGCTTCCTCCGCGTGAAAACCGAACCGGCACCGTGATCCGGGTTCTAACGACGGAGTCCTGATTTTGAGCATCGTGAAATATCCTTGTCATTGGCTGGCGTCAGCCCTGTTGTCCTTGTCCTGCGAAGCCGCGCCGATCGCGCGGGAATCGTTCGACTACGCGCCCGCCTCGCCGCTCAGCACCCGGGGCGGGGGCAGCGGGTGGCTGGACGCCTGGTTCCAGGATGGCGAATCCGCGGTCACCGGCGCTGCCGGATTGGATTACACCGATCCGCTGGGAAATGTGCTGAACGCCTCCGGGCGTTCGGCCGACACCTCCGGCAACGCCACCACCCGGAGCCTGCGGGTCTTCGGCAACGGCTTGCTCAACGACGTCTGGATCTCATTTCTCTATCTGTTACCTGCATCCAACGCCAGGTTCGAGGGCGTGTCCTTCTACCGGGGAGCCCAGCAGGTTTTCTCGATCAACAATCCGAGCAACACCGCCACGGCGGCGATCCACCTCGCCAACAATCTCGTCTCGAGCTCCGGCCCTGACACCGGATTCGGAGTCTTCGGCCGGACCCATCTCATCGTGCTCAAGCTGACGAAAGGCGGCGGCACGGGTGGGGCGGACCGCATCGAGGCATTCATCGATCCCGTTCTAACGGGCAATCCGCCGGCTCCCGCCGCCACGGTAAACGGGACGAACTTCGACTTCGACCGCGTGCGGATCGCCGGCGAGGATGGTAGTCAGCTGCTGGTGGACGAACTGCGGGTGGGGGAACATTTCACCGACGTGACCCCCCATTCCAACGTCGCGGATGCGGACAGTGATGGCGACGGCCTCACGGATTCCCAGGAAGTGGTCCTCGGGCTCAATCCGGATCTATCAGACGCCGTCCTGATCGCCGGCATCAAGGCCCATCCTGACTGGTTCGGCTTACACACGGCATCCGGAATCCTCGGACTGGGTAACGGGGGAGTGGTTCTCCCGCGGAATTCCACGGAACCGGTGAATCTCATCTTCGAAGTCCAACAAAGTGAGAACCTCACCCAGTGGGGAGCGCTCGAAACCTTCAACCGCCAGGTCGGGCTGCCCGCTGGGAAAAATTTCCTCCGCGTCACCTGTCAGGATCCATAATGCTCGCTCACCACCCCGTCCGAAAAGCGCTTCCTCCGGCTCAAAATCGCAACACCTTGAAACAGTTCCTTCTACTGGCAGCAATTTCCGCCCACGCTTCCGCAGCGCCGGTGTCCTATGACATCGTCGTCTATGGAGGCACATCCGGGGGCGTGGTCGCGGCCGTCCAGGCGGCGAAGTCCGGGCGCACCGTCGTCCTCATCTCGCCGACGACCCACCTCGGCGGGCTCACCACCAGCGGCCTTGGCTGGACCGACCTCGGGGAAAGTTCGATTCTTGGAGGACTGAGCCGCGAGTTCTATCACCGCATCTATCAGCACTATCAGGACGACGCGGCATGGAATTGGCAGACCAAGAACCTCGGCATGGGCGGCCAGGGTGCCCCGGCGTTCAACGCCTCCACGCAGATCGCCTCCGTATTCGAGCCGAAAGTGGCCAAGGCGGTCTTCCAGTCGATGATCAACGAGGCAAACGTGCCCGTCATCACCGGTCGTCTGGACCTGGATGATGGCGTGATCATGAATGGAGACCGCATCAATCACATCCGTCTTGAGGACGGGCGCGAGTATGCCGGAAAGATGTTCATCGACGCCAGCTACGAGGGCGACCTGCTTCCCGGCGCGGGGGTTTCGTTCACCATCGGCCGCGAGTCTAACGCCACCTACAACGAAAACTACAACGGCATTCAAGCTACCAGGGCGACGAAGAACCAGCTTCCCGACGGTATCAGTCCCTATGTGACTCCGGGCAATCCCTCAAGCGGCCTGCTGCCGGGCGTGAACCCGGATCCGGGTGGTGCGGATGGCGACGGGGACACCAGGCTCCAGGCCTACTGCTTCCGCATGGTTCTAACAAATGTGGCGGCGAACCGGGTGACGGTCGCCAAGCCCGCCGATTACGACGAGGCGGATTACGAACTGCTGTTCCGCGCCATCGCGGCGGGCCAGACCTCGGGTTTCTTCAAGCTCGACCTGATGCCTAACCGCAAGACGGACTCCAACAACACCGGCGGCATCTCAACCGACTACATCGGAAAAAACTACGGACCCGGCTGGAACTGGGCCACCCTCGATCACGACCAAAGGCTCGCGCTCGCCAAACAACATGAGAACTGGCAGCGCGGAATGATCTGGACCCTCCAGAACCACCCGCGCGTGCCCGAATCCATCCGCAACAGTTACGCCGCATGGGGCTTGCCCGCCGATGAGTTCACCGACAACGGCAACTGGCCGTGGCAGCTCTACGTGCGCGAGGCGCGGCGCATGGTTTCCGACTACGTGATGAGCCAGCGCCACTGCAGCCGCGAGGTCGTGGCCCCGGACTCGGTAGGGCTTGCCGCCTACGCGATGGATTCGCACCACGTGCAGCGCCACGTGAAGAATGGCATGGTGAAAAACGAGGGCGACGTGCAGATGCCGGTGCCCAATCCCTATCCGGTTTCCTATCGATCCATCGTTCCCAAGAGCACCGAGTGCCGGAACCTGCTGGTGCCTTGGAGCCTGTCCGCCAGCCACATGGCGTTCGGTTCCATCCGCATGGAGCCGGTTTTCATGATCCTCTCGCAATCCGCCGTCATCGCCGCGGACCTCGCGATCCGTGACAACCTGGCAGTCCAACAGGTGCCTTACAAGCTGCTCCGTCCCGCGCTGGTCGCCGCCGGACAGGCGCTTGGTGATCCGGCCACGGCCTCGCCGTCCACCGTCGTTGACAATTCCGACGCGGTGTTGGTGGACATCACCGGCGCGTGGACTCCGGCCACCTCGACAGCAGGCTTCATCGGCGCGGATTACCTGCACGACGGCGGCACTCCGGGCGGGAAGTCGGTTAGGTTCCGCACTCCTGCCGGGGTTTCCGGAATCCAGCGTGTCTTCATCCGCTGGACATCCCACACCAACCGCGCGTCCAACGCGCCAGTCGCCATCCACCATGCCAAGGGGGTCTCCACGGTTACCATCAACCAGCAGGCAAACGGTGGGAAATGGCACGTTCTCGGGATGTTCACCGGTGTCACCGCCGTGGTCGTGCGCAACGAGCAGGCTAACGGACATGTCATCGCCGATGCCATCGGTTTTCTCCCGGTGGCGGAAAACGACGACAGCGATGACGACGGCATGAGCGATATCAGGGAGTTCGAACTGGGACTCGATCCCTTGGTTTCCAACGAGGCGTTCATCGACTCCGTCCGCGGCCATCCGGAATTTTTCGGCCTGCACTCCAGCGACGAGATCCACGACCTCCGGATCACGGATGTCGGCTACATGCCGCATGTCTTCCGGTTTTCCATCAAGCAGGCTCCATCGTGGAGCGTGTTCGAGAACTTCGAACTATCGATTCCACCCGTGGGACCGCGGCGTTTCTATCGCGCCGCGCTCCGCACCGAGCCTTCGGAGCTGCTGACCGCGCTTGATGCCGGAGAGTCGCGGCGGATTGTCGTGTACGGCACCAGCCTGACCGCCAACGGCGCGTGGGTTCAGCAGTTAGGCTCCTGGCTCGCTGCGATCTATCCGGGAAAGGTGGTCATCGTGAACAGCGGCTTGAGCGGCAAGAACTCCGGGGAAGGACTGGCGCAACTCCAGACCAAGGTTCTCAATCACGCGCCGGACACCGTGTTCATCGAGTTCGCGATGAACGACGCATTCCTTTACAGCGACGGCACTCCGAGCCTGAGCGTGGAACAGGCGCGCTCCAACCTGAATGCGATGATCGACGCGATCCTCGCCCACAATCCCTCGTGCGAGGTGATCCTGCAAACGATGAACACCGTCTGGAACTCTCCCCAAGGCAGCAACAGCTCCGCCACCCTGCGTCCGGATCTGGCAGACTACAATGAGATGTATCGCGACGTCGCCGCCGGGCGCGGCCTGCTGCTCATCGATCATCACCGGAACTGGCTGGCCCTTCATCAGGCAGACCCCGCCGCCTATCAGAATTTGGTTCCGGACGGCGTGCATCCTGTCGCCGCCGGATACACGAAGGTCGTGCTGCCCTTGCTCAAATGGAAACTCACAGGAGGAAAACCAATGCCATGAAATCGAAATCATTCACTCCGGTTTGTCACGCCATCCTGCTCGCGCTTTGGATGGCTCCAGCCGCCGTTAGAGCGGAGTCCCATTTCACCGGATTTCCGGATTCCGCGGATCCGGTGAAAGTGGGAGGACTCGTGACCCGGCGTTTCATCGACTCGCCACACCAGAACTTCGGGAAGCCGACTCCGCCGCCGCAGATCACCTATCCGGAGGTCTGCACCTGGTATGGGGCGCTCACATTTGCGAAACTCGCCGGGAAGCCAGACCTAACCAAAGCCCTGGTGGCGCGCTTCGAACCGCTGTTCGGCGAAGAGGCCAGGCTGTTTCCGAGACCCGACCACGTGGACAACAACGTTTTCGGCGGACTGGCTTCCGAGATCTTCCTGCAAAACGGCGACCGCCGGTGTTTCGACCTCGGCAAGTATTACGCCGACACGCAGTGGGAATCCGGCCCGATCCGGGTCCATCAATTCAAACCTGCGACCCGCGAGCGGGTGACGCGAGGGCTGAGCTGGCAGACGAGATTCTGGATCGACGACATTTACATGATCACCATCGTCCAGAGCCAGGCCTTCCGGGCCACAGGAGAAACCAGATATCTGGATCGCGCCGCGAAGTCGATGGTCGCCTACCTCAAAGAGCTCCAGGAGCCTAACGGCATGTTCCATCATGCGCAGGACGCTCCGTTCTTCTGGGGTCGCGGCAATGGCTGGATGGCCGCCGGGATGGCCGAGTTGCTCCGTTCGATGCCAACGGAACACTCCGACCGCGCGGCGATCCTCGATGGATACCGGAAAATGATGACCACCCTGCTTTCCCACCAGGGCGGTGACGGGATGTGGCGGCAGATCGTGGATGACCCTGCTTCCTGGCCTGAAAGTTCGTGTTCCGCGATGTTCACCTTCGCGATGATCACCGGCTGCAAGGAAGGTTGGTTAGATGCGGAGGTATATGGACCCGCCGCGCGCAAGGCATGGATCGCCCTTTCGGGATACATCGAGCCTAACGGAGACGTGCGCGGGGTGTGCGTCGGGACGAACACCGCGAATAACCGCGAACATTACATGAACCGCCCGCGGGCGGTTGGCGACATGCACGTGCAGGCACCGATGCTTTGGTGCGCCACGGCATTGTTGCGGAAACAGGTCTCCCGCTGAGACCAAGTGAGTTCAACTTTTAAGATCTAACAAAAATACCTATGAAAAACAACCGTCAAAGCAAGATGCGCCGCCGCACCGGATTCACACTTGTCGAACTTCTCGTCGTAATCACGATCATCATCGTGCTCGCGGCCCTTACGTTCTCGATCACCAGCCGGGTGAGAATCGCCGCCGCCAAATCGAGGAGTATCTCACAGATGAGGAACATCAGTATGGGGCTGGCCTCCTGGATGGCGGACAAATCCGCGCCCGAGCCATTCTATGTGTCGTCCGGCACCGGTGATTATCCCCATGAGAGCGGGAACGGGAAGGGACTCAAGCCGGGAAATATCGCAGCGGCCTTATACAATCGGAGCGATCCGTCGGCGGGTTACCTCCAGGACTATACGTTGTTTTTCTCGCCACTCGCCAAACTGCCTTCCGGCATCCCGACGGTGGCCAACTATAATCCCGGGGCCGCTACGAATTCCCGTCCATGGGGAACTTTCTGGTATCTTTACCCGCATGTGACAGTGGCTGGCAGAACCGCGCGGCAGGAAGCCAACGGCGTCGGTGTGGTGAGTACTTCCAGACCATCGATCGATGGCAAGCTGGTGATGACCGAGTTCTACGAGACCGACTGGGTCACCACCAAATTCGGCAAGGAAATCCACCATGCATTGCTGTCGGACTGGTCGATTCAATATGTTGCGGACAGCAATTCGCGGTTCAATCAATGGAAAAGCGGAAACTAAGCCGTTTCACCATTTCAACTCGGAGGCCGGGAGGCGGACCTGATTGCGGTGTGAACTCACGATCTTACCGTCCGATAGATGCAGCACGCGGTCGGCCATTTCCGCCATCACCGCGTTGTGCGTGATGATGACGGTGAGCGTGCCGAGTTCGCGGTTGATGCGCTCCACGGCTTCTAACACCGCGATGCCGGTGGTGACGTCGAGCGCGCCGGTGGGTTCGTCGCAGAGCAAGACCTCGGGGCGTTTCGCGATGGCGCGGGCGATGGCGACGCGTTGTTGCTCGCCGCCGGATAGTTGCGACGGGAAATGATCCATGCGCGCGCCGAGCCCCACCATTTCAAGCGCCTCTTCCGGCGTCATCGGATCGCGGGAGATGCCGGTGATGAGCGCGACGTTCTCACGGGCGGTTAGGCTGGGGATGAGGTTGTAGAACTGGAAGACGAAGCCCACGCAGTTCCGTCGGAACAGCGTAAGCGTTTTCTCGTCCGAACCATCGAGCGGCCAGCCTTTGTAAATCAGATCGCCGGAAGTCGGCACGTCGAGGCCGCCGAGGATGTTGAGCAGCGTCGATTTCCCGCTGCCGGACGCGCCGAGCAGGCAGACGAGTTCGCCGGCGTTGAGCTCGATGTCCACGCCGTGCAGCGCCACCACGTCGAGCTCGCCGGTGTGATAGACCTTGCGCACGCCGCGCGCTTCAAAGACGACACCCGTGGAAATCGGCGGCGGGGAGGGGGCGGTGTTCATCGGGCTGCCGGACGGTAGCAGGTCACCGGGCTATCACAACCCTGCGCATCGGGGCGGCGGAGAAACTGGCCGCTTGCGTCGCGCGGCAGGTTTGCAATATTTCCCTTGTCGCCGGTTCACGCATATTTGATTCGCGCGGCGGCACCGGCAATCCATTCGCAAGATCCATGAAATCGGTACCTTTTTCCGCCTATCAGGAAACCCTCGGCATGATTTATTTCGCGAGGATGTTGGACAAGATCCGGCTGCACGCGGCTGGCAACCTGAGAGAGGATTTTTGCGACAATCTCGGTTCGGGATTCGACGGCCGCTGTGCGGGGTTTCTGCGGGTGGACTACCCGGATCTCGTCGCCCGCGTTCTGGTGGGAGGCAGCGACGAGGAGATCCTGCGGTGGTGCTATGAAGCGGGCCGCGAATTGGACGAAGGTGACCTGTTCATCTGGAATCAATATCTGAAAAAAGTTGGCTGGAATGATGCCACTTCGGAAATTCTCGCCCGGCGGAAAAGGGAAAGCGGCCTTGAGGGACGCGATGAGATCCAGACGATGGCGGAGTATTTCGAATTCGACGAAGGCCGCAAACCCTAACCGAAGGCGTCACATTCTCCGCAGGTAGCCGATGCTCTGCCTGATGCTGGCGAGCGGGTCCGGGGATTGGTCCTGCTCGACGTGGCAATGGACCACACCGGCGGCTTTCGCAGCGACAATGATCGGCTCCATCGGGATGATTCCATCGCCAAGCTCCTGGAAGGCATCCACCGGCAGGTCGGTGGAAAACGACGGTAACGTGAGTCCGTCCTTGAGGTCCTTCAAGTGGAGCTGAGTGACGCGGCCGTTGAGTTTCCGGATGAGCTCCGCGGGATCGAGTCCGGCGGCCTTGACCCAGAAAACATCGATTTCGAACTGCATGTCCGGCGAGAACTCCTCCATGAAGATATCATAACCACGCTTGCCGCCTTCCTTCGGCTCGAACTCGAAGTTGTGATTGTGATAGGAAAGCCGGATGCCCGCGGCTTTCGCCATGGTGGCGGCTTGGTTCGCGTGGGCGGCGACTTTCTTGTAGTCGTCCAGGGTCGTGCGGTTGGATTCCTTGAGGTAGGGAATCACCAGATGGCTGAGGCGGACTTCACGGGCCTTTTCCAGGATTTTTGAGAAGTCCGACATGGCCGCGTCCTTGGGATTGACCACGGCATCCCACTCGAAATGGGCGGAGTTGATCTCGAGGCCGGCGTCCCTGGCCCCGGCGATCATCGGGTCGGCATTGGGAAACCCAAAAAGCTCGACCTGTTTATAACCCGCGGCGGCGACTTGCTTCAGCGTGCCCGCGGGATCTTTGGCGATTTCGTTGCGCAGCGTGTAAAGCTGGATGCCGATGTTCTTGCGGAAGGCGTTCTCGGCTTCAAGAGCTAACAAATTGCCGGTCTGGCCAAGAGCAAGCGAAGTGGCGGCGGTCGTTCGGATAAAGGTCCTGCGGTTCATGGGTTGGGATATCCCTTATGGGAAATCGCAACCCACGCCAAGCACTGTCATTCGGCTTGCTTCTTCTTTTTCTTCTCGGCTTCCGTTGCTTCGTTCCTGGCCGCTGCAGTGCGGGTCTGCTGTCTAGGGGCGCTGCGTTGCGTCTGTGCGGACTGCTGCGACTTCTGTTGAGGCTGCGGGCGTGACGCTTGCTGACGCTGGGCTTGTTGCTTCGCTGGTTTGGCCTGGGCGGCCGCCTGTTGCGACTTCTGTTGTGGCTGAACCCGCACCGCCTGTTGGCGTTGGGGCTGTTGCTTTGGCTGCGCTGTCACTTGCCGCTGCGCCTTGCGAGCCGGGGCGGCTGCGGTGTCACGGGAATCCTCGGGCTTCTTTGCCTTGCGCTCCGGTTGGGGCTGAGTTTCGCGTTTTGGAGCAGGGTTCGCCTTGCGCTGCGGAGTCGGGTTGGCTTGGCGTTTTGGCGTAGGATTCGCCTGACGTTCAGGAGTCGGATTGGCTTGGCGTTTCTCTCCGGGATTGGTCCTGCGTTCCTGGGTTGGGTCAGCTTGGCGTTTCGGGGTGGGGTTGGCCTGACGCTCGGGAGTTGGGTTTGCCTGGCGCTTTTCAGCGGGCTTGGCCTTGTCCTTCTGCTGTTGATTTGGGCTGGCTTCGCGCTTTTCCCTGGCTTGGGTATTGGGCTGCTTTTCGCGCTTCTCACCCGGCTTAACCCGCGATTCGGCGGTGGGTTCCGCTTTGCCTTTGTCTCTCGATCCGGAAGCGGTTTCGCGGTCCATCGTCTCTTCCTTGGTGCGCTTGGCATTTGAAGGATCGCCTGCGTTCGGTCTCTGACTCTTACCTGCTTGCCCGGATTTCTCCGGCTTTTCGTCCCGGTCCGAAGCACGTGCCTGCAATCTTTCCGGCACGCCTCCGTCTTTCTCGGAACGATCGGATCTCTTGGCCATCACTGGCGAGCGATTGATCTTCTCTCTGGTAACTGACGCACGTTCCTTGTCTCCCCCCGTTGCGGGAACCCTGGACCCGCGGGTTTCGAGCTGCTCTCTTTCCTTTCCGTATTTCCGGACTTCCTGCCTTTGGGAGACATAACGCTCACGATCCTGCTTGCTAACGGCTTGGAAGCGTTGGCGTCCCCCTTCACGGTTGCTGGTGACCCGGTCGAAGCGCTGGGCGACTTCAAAATCGTCACGATTGCGATCTCCATCACGACGGGCATTCATGGCAGCCCAGTTCCGCGGCGGGCGGGCGTCCTGGTTATCACGACGATATTCATAGTAATCGCGGCGACCGCGTTCCCAATTCCTGTCATTCCGGTTTTCCCAACGGTTGTGTGCATAAATCGGATCATATCCGTAACGACTCGAGTTGTAGGAAAAGGATGCATGAAACCCGCGGTCACGATATCTTGGTTCATAATAATCTCCGTAGTAATAGTGGCCGTAGTTCGGCCTCAGGAACAAGTGATTGGAAAACACCGCGAGGCTGATAACCGCCGCGGGAGTGTAGTAAAAGTCGGGGCGTGAACGATAAGCGACGTCGAAGCGGACTGGAGCAAACACCACGCCGCGGTTCACGACCGGGTAGTCCCAGTATCCATCCACATAGATATATCCGCGATGCGTCCAGCGATAGTAGGCGGGGGTCCACGACCAGTTTGCCCGGGCGGGAGCCCAGTAGCCGGTGCGCCATGCATAACGATTCTCACGATAGAGCCAGTTGCCCGGAATCCAAGTCTGGTCGTTCGAGGATGCTTCGATGTTCGGTCCCGCTTCGACGCTTTTTGGCGGCTCAGGCAAATAGGTGACCTCGGTGGTCTCCGCATCTTCCCAGTATCCCGAAGTCCATTGGTGGCGGCCTTCAATGGGTGCCCAGTAGCCTGGCACCCATTGGCGGCCCGGAGGCAGGTTCCGCCAAATCCCGCTGATCCACAGGAAGTCGCTTTGATCCTCGTCCCACGCCCAGTAGCCGGGGATCCAGGCCACATTGTCACCTTCCAATCGCTGCTCCGGCGGAACTTCCTCAATCAATGCCGGCGGTGCTTGATCCACGATGATCCCGACTTCGGGATTGAACGAAACCGTTCCCGCGAAGGCTTCATGGACCGGTCCGCGGGTGAGGACTTCGGTGCCTTCCTGATCGGTGCTCTCCTGTGCTGCCGCCATCCCTGTTACGAGCATGGTCGCCCCCAGGATGATCGCGGTGAGCTTCCCGAGAAGCCTGTGTTTTTGATGTTTCATTGTTTTTCCTTCGTTGTTGTTCCGTCACAAGAGACGCGAACGGAATGGTCTTGATTCGATTTGTTTTTCTAATTCATCACAGGAAAACCCGCGGTTTCGAACGATCTTCCACATTCGTTGAACCGCAAGCCAATTCGCCCTGCCTGGATGGAAGCGGTTGAAATCACTGGATTTGCCCGATCGTCGTGCAAGGTGCATGGCGATCATCACCCATCAGTTTCATTCCAATCTTGAGAGAAACCCGGTATTGATTGAAGAAAAGAGTTGCGCCGCCACCTGAAAATAGATATGCGATGTGCTATCCCCCCGTTGTAACAGTCCAGTGTTACCTCCCAGAGGTTAGTTCACCTTCGTTTCGTCTAACTCCCCCCAATGCAGCGGGCACCACTGTTTTCCAACCATTGAAAACACGATACTAACCGAGAGGATGTGACGCGTCCGTCGTCCCGATCAAACTCACTATAACTCATTCCTGCAATGGCTGTCATACCTACTTATCCCGGCGTCTATGTGGAAGAACTATCCAGTGGCGTCCGCTCCGTAGCGGGCGTTCCCACATCCATCACTGCCTTCGTCGGTCGAGCACTCCGCGGGCCCACCGATCTATATGATGTTCCGGATCAGGTTCCGGTGGTGATCAACAGTTATGCTGATTACGAACGCGTTTTCGGTGGGCTTTGGACGGAAAGCGCAATGAGTTACGCCGTCAGGGACTTCTATCGGAATGGTGGCGGCCAGGCATTGATCGTCCGCCTGTTCCAGGCAAACGGCCAGAGTGTCTCCCGCACGGTGGTTTCGACGACCTCGCATGACTCGGGCGGGACTCCCACTGGAGCCGGTTCACCGCTCAACCTCATTTCCGCGACCCCGGGGGCCTGGGGCAACCGGCTGCGCGTGACCCTCGACCACGACACCCGGCCCTATGAGCCTGGCGAGGCGCTCGCGACCTTGTTCAACCTGAAGATCGAACTGATCCCCGACACCGGCGTTGCCTCGCTCCAGCAACTACCCGACCTGGGAAGCCGGGTGGAGGAAATCCATCCAAATGTGTGCTGCATGGCGGGCCTTCCTAACAGCCTCGACACCGTCCTGCGGAATACATCCAAGCTCATGCGCGTGGAGGGCTTGTTGCCCGGAGCCCGGCCGGACATCGGCAGTGTCGACGTGACCGTGGAGGCCAATGACGGGGCGACGCTCACGTCCGGAGAATTCACCGGCAGCGCGGCGGCAAGAACCGGGCTCCATGCCCTGTTGAAGGCCGATCTTTTCAACATGCTCTGCATTCCACCTTACCTCGCTGGCGGGGATATCGATAACGCGGTGCTCACCGAGGCCGCCACGCTATGTCGCAACCGGCGGGCGTTCCTGATCATCGACTCACCCAGCGCGTGGGATGAAATCGGCGATGCCGTTAGCGGGGTGAACGGAATCGCCGCGACCGTAGGCACTGACAACGCGCGCAACGCCGCCGTCTTCTTCCCGCGCCTGCGGATGCCCAATCCGCTGCGGCAAAACCAATTGGAGGCCTTCGCATCGTGCGGTTCGGTCGCCGGCGTGTTCGCCCGCACCGACACCCAGCGCGGTGTCTGGAAGGCACCCGCCGGACTCGACGCCGGACTCACCGGCACCTCAGCCCTCACCGTGCCAATGACCGATGCGGAGAACGGCCAGCTCAATCCGTTAGGAGTGAACTGTCTGCGCGCCATGCCCGGCACAGGGCCTGTCATCTGGGGCAGTCGCACCCTGCGCGGCGCGGACCGACTTGCCGACTCCGATTGGAAATACATCCCGGTCAGACGGCTCGCGCTATTCATGGAAGAGAGCATTTTCCGCGGCACCCAGTGGGCGGTGTTCGAACCGAACGACGAACCCCTGTGGTCGCAACTGCGCATGAACATCGGTGCCTTTCTGCAAACGCTGTTCCGTCAGGGAGCGTTCCAGGGAAGCTCGCCGCGCGAGGCCTATTTCGTGAAATGCGACCGCAGCACCACCACCCAGACCGACATCAACAACGGCATCGTCAACATCCTCATCGGCTACGCCCCGCTCAAGCCCGCCGAGTTCATCATCCTCAAATTCCAACAAATGGCTGGGCAGGTTCAGTCCTGATCGCCTTTTGCATAATTCTAACATTACCCACCCGTCATGGCCATCAACGTCAAGCGATTCGATCCCTACAAGAACTTCAAGTTCCGCGTGAAGTTCGGCAGCAGTCCCGCCTATGTCGCGGGTGTCAGCAAGGTGAGCTCCCTCAAGCGCACCACCGAAGTGGTGAAACACCGGGAAGGCGGCGACCCCAGCAGCACCCGCAAATCTCCGGGCCGCACCGAATACGAACCGATCACGCTGGAGCGGGGTGTCACCCACGATGCGGAATTCGAGCGCTGGGCGAACAAGGTTTGGAACTACTCCAGCGGACTGGGTTCCGAGGTCTCGCTCAAGGATTTCCGCCGGGACATCCGCATCGAGGTTTACAACGAAGCCGGGCAACTGGCGCTCGCCTACAATGTTTTCCGCTGCTGGGTTTCCGAATTCCAGGCGCAAGCCGACCTCGACGCCAACGCCAACGCCGTGCTCATCCAGTCGATCAAACTCGAGAACGAAGGCTGGGAGCGCGACTACGAGGTGGTAGAACCGCAAGAACCGTCGTTCGACGAACCCGTGCTCTAGCAGTTCCGGCCTCCCCTCGACCATGAACCTTCCCGCATCCACCTTGCTCGATCTGTGGGAAACCGGGGTGGCGCATGCCCCCGCGGCCAGGCCCGCCGCCCTGCTGGCGGTTTCGTCGGGCGAATCGGTGGATACGACCGCGCGGATCCCGTTAGGTCGGCGGGACGCGCTTCTGCTCCAGTGGTTCCGTGAGAATGCCGGAAGCAGGTTCGAAGCCCTCACCGACTGTCCGCAATGCAGCGGGCCGGTGGAACTCGGGTTCGATGCGTCCGATGTCTCCCGCCCGCCGGGACCGGACGGACCGGTGATCGCGGAGGAAGCAGGCTGGTCGCTTTCATGGCGGTCGCCGGACACGTTGGATTTCTGCCACGCTGCTGGAGCTGGCACCGTCGATGCCGCCCGCCAGGTCCTTCTCGGCCGTTGCCTGACCGTCAGCGGCGGGGAGGAGAACGAACCGGCGCCGGGACACCTGATCTCGAAGCTCATGGAACTCGCGGCCGATCCGCAGGCGGATGTCCGGCTTGACCTCACGTGTCCGGCTTGCGGCGCGGAGTGGCAGGCACCGTTCGACATCGGGGCCTTCCTTTGGGCGCGCATCGAGTCGGACGCCCTGCGGCTGCTGTCGGAAGTGCATGAACTTGCGGCCAGTTGTTGTTGGAGCGAGGCGGAAATCCTTGCGCTGTCACCCGTCCGGCGGTCCGCCTATCTCCAACTTGCCCGCAGCGCATGAGCGACTTCCTCACCCATCTCGCCTCGCGGGCGGTCGCATCGGTTCCTGCCGTTAGACCGCTGGTCCGGTCGATTTACGAGCCGCAACCTGGGGATGAATTGATAGTGCCGGGGGGCCTGCCCACACCTGCAATCCCGGGCCTTCAGTCGCAGCCGACCGCGCAACCGCGAGTCCCCCCGGCATCCGGTCGCGATTCTGAGAAAATCATGGATCACAAGGATGCTTCCCGCTCCTCGCAGCCAGTCACTCCGGCACTGGCCCGGTTTCACGAATCTCCGCCCGTGATCGTCGCCGCTCCGGTCCAAGTTGCGGCGAGGCTTGGGTCGTTAGAAAAAATTCTCCCGCAGCCGCCTGAAGCAACTCCAGTCTCCGATGGGCGGTCGCCGGCGGACCCGGTGCCTGCCTCCGTCACACGCAGCCACTTCGAAGCCAAAGCCATCGCGCCAGCGGTGATCGCTGCTGTCGAAACCGTGACTCCGGGTCCGATGCCTGGGAAAATTTCCATCACACCCAACCTCGAACCCGCTGTCGTGGGAGTGGCTGGGCATGACCCTTCCGACGACGGACCTGTCACAACACTTCGGCCGCGAGTTCAGGCAGTGCCCCAAACTCTTCCCCGCCCATCGCCGTCACGTCCGGTTACCGTTGGCGCTCCCCAGCCCGCTCCACAAGTGACCATCACCATCGGCCGCGTGGAAATCCGGGCCGCCGCGCCTGCAGTCCGGGGACCATTGCCGCCCGCTAACAGCGGACCGCCCCTCAGCCTTGAAACCTATCTGCGCCGGAGCGCGAACAAGTCCGCATGAGCAATCCTTGGGCCATTGCCGCGGTCACCGCCGTCATGCGCCATGCGTTGCGGCAGCAGCTCGACGGGGCGGCGTCCGGTGGCGTCATCCACGATGCCGATGTCGTCGCCCTGCCGCCGGACCGGGTTCAGGTCGGCACCGACCAACCAAGCCGGCTCAATTTGTTTCTCTATGAAATCACCCACAACGCGGCGCTGAGCAACGACCGACTGCCCGGGCGCAGTGGCGATCGGACATTGGTCAACATCCCGCATTTGGCTGTCAAATTGCGCTATCTTCTCATCGCCTGCGGGGCGGTGGATTTTGAGAATGAGATCCTGTTGGCCCACGGTTTGCAGACCTTCAACAAAAACCCTGTTTTTTCCCGGCAGTCGCTCCGCGCCGTTTTGGATCCGTCGCTCCCGGAGGGTTCCGGTATCCCGCCCCAGGCATTCCGCGAACAGGCGGTGGCGGTGGCGGAACAATTCGAACTGCTGACAGTGACGCCCGTTTTCCTGCATTACGACGAGATGTCGAAAATCTGGGCCGGTCTCCAATCGCCCTATCGGCCGTCGCTGGTGTTCGAAGTCACGGCGGTCATTGTGGAAGAGCCAACGCCTGTTAGCCGTGCGTTGCCCGTGCTGCGCCGGGGAGACGCGGACCGTGGCTGGGACGCGCGGGCCAACTTGTATTCGTCAGCACCGGTGCTGCTCGCGGTGATTCCGCCGCAGGGGCAGCCGGCGGCACTGTCTGACGGTCAGCTCGTGCTCGTCGGTGCGGGTTTCAGCGGCAGCGGGTTGCGCGTTAGATTCCGCCAGGACCGGCTCGGCCATTCGTTCGAGGTGAGCGGTGCCGCCATCACCGGCACGCCCGCCACGTTTACGCCCGTGGAACTCGCCGCCCATCCCGAACTCCATCTGGCC